>DATJDA010000112.1:0-14605 GCA_035497695.1 Marinobacter sp.
GCCCCCGGGGCGTTATATCCTGGTGGCAGGAACCGATCTGGATAACGATGGCGTGATCTGTCATGCTGGGGAGGCCTGCGCTGAGTATCCTGTTGCAGGGCTTCGGCAAGAAATTCTTATTGAGGAAGGCCAGCCTGTTGAAGGTGTTCGCATGACCACCAGCTACTCGCGACCCTCCTTTTCTGCGGATTTCCCAAGGCAATCGCCGGGGATGAATTTCCGGGGTTACCGGATACTTCCGGAAAACTCCGATTCCGAAGAGTTAAAGGCTATTGCACGATAATGAGCCGATTGTTTCAGTTTCTTGTCGTTACCATTGTAATGGCCAGCCCGCTGGTTTCGGGATGTATTTCGACCCAGACAAAAACGACATCGGGCGCGCCTCTGGCACGACAGATCAGCCAGTCAGCCCACTGTGGATTAACCGCACCCGGACATCTGCACCTGGAAAGCCGAAACCAGGTGAGTCGCCTTGAGGCGCTGCCAGAGCGCAGCCTGCCTCTGGACCCGATCAAAATGATTGATTTCAGCCAGGAACACGTTGTTCTTGTCGCTCTCGGGCAAAAGCGCACGGGAGGCTTTAGTGTGACTCTGGTTGGCTCGAAAATTGTCGATCAGCAACTTGAGCTTACGGTTCTTGTCCTTGGGCCAGAACCGGGAAGTCTGGTGACTCAGGTGTTAACAACACCCTGTGCCGTTATCGCCGTAACGGCCGCGGGATGGAACACCGTTCGCATCCTGCCGGCTGAATACAATCGTTGATCTTTTTTGGTGAATCCCTAAGCTATGGTCCGGTTTTCGCCCTAATCCTGGAGCTATTTTCTGCCTATGAGCCAACAACAGTACAACGCTGACGCCATTGAAGTTCTGAGCGGCCTGGATCCGGTGCGGAAACGCCCCGGTATGTATACCGATACGAGCCGCCCTAATCATATGGCAAGGGAAGTCGTTGATAACAGTGTAGATGAAGCGCTGGCCGGCTTCGCTCGCCGGATCGATGTTGTTCTGTACGCCGATGGCTCGCTAAGAGTTGAGGACGATGGGCGAGGAATGCCGGTAGATATACATAAAGAGGAAGGCGTGCCGGGCGTTGAGCTGATCATGACCCGCTTGCATGCCGGTGGTAAATTTACCCAGGGCAATTATAACTTCTCCGGCGGTTTACACGGTGTGGGTGTATCGGTGGTTAACGCGCTGTCTACCCGGCTGGAAGTTACGATCAAGCGTGATGGCCAGGTGCACCGGATGACGTTCGCCGGTGGCGAAAAAACGTCTGAACTGGAAGTTATCGACACGGTAGGCAAGCGCAACACAGGCACAAGTATCCACTTTATGCCAGACCCCACCTACTTTGACACCCCTACCTTTTCCGTGAGCCGTCTACAGCATGTTCTGCGGGCCAAGGCGGTGCTTTGCCCCGGCTTAACCGTCACGTTTCTGCAAGAAAAAACTGGCGAGAAAGACGAGTGGTTCTACGAGGATGGCCTTCGGGATTACCTTCGCAGCGAGCTGGAGAACGTTGAGGCAGTACCACTGGAACCGTTCACCGGAGGTTTTTCGGGCAAGCTGGAAGCCGTAGACTGGGCTATTCAGTGGCTGCCAGAAGGCGGTGATTCCGTTATGGAAAGCTATGTGAATCTGATCCCGACCGCGCAGGGTGGTACGCATGTTAATGGCCTGAGAACAGGATTGTTGGAGGCCATGCGTGAATTCTGCGAGTTTCGCAACCTGCTTCCCCGTGGGGTAAAGCTTTCTGCGGATGATATCTGGGAGCGGGTCGCTTACGTACTGTCTTTTAAAATGCAGGAGCCGCAGTTTTCTGGTCAGACCAAAGAGCGATTGTCTTCCCGCAACGCCGCGAGTTTTATTACCGGCGTGGTCAAAGATGCGTTCAGTCTTTGGCTGAACCAGCAAACAGAGATCGCCGAGGTGTTGGCTGAGCTGTTTATCAGTAACGCCCAGCGGCGTCTGCGCGCCAGTAAGAAGGTTGCCCGTAAAAAAGTAACCTCTGGCCCGGCGCTGCCCGGCAAGCTTGCCGACTGCTCGGGGGGAGATACCGCCCGCGCGGAACTTTTTCTTGTTGAAGGGGATTCCGCTGGCGGCTCTGCAAAGCAGGCTCGCGATCGTGAATTTCAGGCAGTTATGCCGCTACGGGGTAAAATTCTGAATACCTGGGAGGTAGACCCCAGCCAGGTACTGGCGTCTCAGGAGGTTCATGATATTGCAGTTGCCATCGGTGTTGATCCAGGGTCGGATAAACTCGACGGTCTGCGTTACAACAAGGTTTGTATCCTTGCGGATGCAGATTCCGACGGACTGCATATTGCAACACTGTTGTGTGCTCTGTTTGTAAAGCATTTTCGCCCCGTCGTTGCCGCCGGCCACATTTTTGTTGCTATGCCGCCTCTGTATCGGATCGATCTTGGCAAAGAAACGTTTTATGCACTGGATGAACAGGAAAAACAAAGCATTCTTGACCGGATTGCCACAGAAAAGCGTAAAGGAAAAATCTCGGTAACCCGATTCAAAGGGTTGGGTGAGATGAATCCGCTCCAGTTGCGCGAAACCACTATGGCTCCCGATACCCGTCGATTGGTGATGCTCACCATTGAAGACGGTGATGATACAGACAGCAGCATGGATATGCTGTTGGGGAAAAAACGGGCGTCTGATCGTAGGGTCTGGATTGAAACCTACGGCAACATGGCTGATATTGTTGTTTAGTTATTTCTTTTGGGTATATAAAAAGCGTTTTATATTCTTTTTGACTGCTGAGAAAATCAGTTACTCTGCCAGCTTTCTGTTCAGGAAGAACTGTAAATGGATTGGCAAGGCTGGTTTTCTTTGGGTTTGGCAGGCTCAGCACTAGTAATGATGAGTGCCGGACGGCTTGCGCCCCATATTGTTATGCTCGGTGTGCTTGTGGTGCTTAGTGCAAGCGGAATTATCTCCGCTGATCAGGCTCTTGCCGGGTTCAGTAATAGTGGGTTAATAACCGTTGTGGCCATGTTTGTGGTTGCAGCGGGCATTCATCATTCTGGCGGCGTTGATTTATTGATTCGCCATCTGCTCCGTAACCCTAAAAGTGTTCGCGGTGCGCAGGCGCGAATAGCATTGCCCGTTGCTTTGCTTAGCGGGTTCCTGAATAACACCCCCGTTGTTGCCACCATGATTCCTGCTGTACACGCCTGGTCCAGAAAGATTGGCATTTCTCCATCCAAGCTGATGATCCCCCTGAGTTATTCGGCCATTCTCGGTGGCACTCTGACCTTGATCGGAACCAGCACCAATCTTGTCGTTAATGGTCAGTATGAGCATTTAACCGGTGCATCCGGGTTCTCGATTTTTTCGATTACGGCGGTTGGCCTGCCCGTGGCTATTATTGGTATTGCCGGGATGTTGCTGATCATGCCAAGACTTTTGCCTGACCGGGAAGATCGGCACAAATTTGGCGCCATGAGAGAGTTTACGCTGGAAGTCGCAGTTGCCGTAGATGGTCCCCTGGTAGGAAAAACTGTTGGAGAGGCCGGGCTTCGCGAGCTGGAAAGGCTTTATCTGGTTGAGATTGAACGAGGTGGCAGTGTTGTTATTGCCACACCATCGGAAGAGCGGCTCAAAGGTGGCGATCGGCTGGTATTTGCCGGTGACACCCAGGCCATCTCGGATCTGCTACGGATTAACGGCATTGTTCCCTCCGTTAATACAGATGAGCCAAGTATCAGCCAGCACCGGGCCGAGCGGTGCCTGGTGGAGGCCGCACTGTCGCCCCAGTCTGACATACTGGGGCTAACCATCCGGGATGCCCGGATTCGTGATCGCTATGGTGCGGTTGTGCTGGCTGTGGCTCGTGGTGGAGAGCGGGTACCCGGTAATCTGGGTAACATCAGGCTGAAACCGGGTGACATATTGCTGCTGGAGGCCCGCCCGGCTTTTCTGAGCCGTCAGCGCTACAGTAAGGATTTCCTGCTGATCAACGATCTGGAAACCGAAACGCCCCGGCACGATCGTGCCTGGTTGTCCTGGGGCGTGTTACTGGTTCTTGTTGGTCTTGCCGCCTGTGGTGTGCTGAGCATGCTGAATGCAGCTCTGCTGGGCGCATCGCTGATGATCATCTTTGGTTGCTGCTCGATAGCGCAGGCGCAAAAAGCGGTCGATGTACCGGTTATTCTCACTATTGCAGCATCTTTTGCTCTCGGATCCGGGTTGGAAGAAACCGGAGCTGCAACCTACATGGCCAAAGTTATTCTCGGGTTTAGCCATGGGCATGTTTTACTGGCAATTACGCTGGTCTATATTTCGGTATCGGTATTAACGGAGGTGATCACCAATAATGCTGCCGCCGTATTGGTTTTGCCGGTTGTACTTTCAATGACAGCAAGCATGGGGGTTGCACCGGAACCTTTTGTAATTGCCGTTATGATGGCCGCATCAGCCAGTTTTGCAACCCCTCTCGGTTATCAGACCAATATGATGGTGTTCGGGCCAGGTGGGTACCGGTTCGGGGATTTCGTGCGTGTAGGCGTGCCGATGAACGTATTTGTTGGAGGTGTGACGGTTGTAGTTATCTCTCTGGTTTACGGAATCAGTCCCGGCTGAACATCTTCTGGGCCGGATTGGCCAGTATGTCGCAACACAATACCCTGAGCTCTCCGCGGTAGTGAAAAGCCAGAGACAGAGTAACGCACATATGGGCACCGGTGACGCAGAGATACGGAGCCGTTACTTGCAAGCGCTCAGGTGTAGTCAGTGCCTGGCGTAGATACTGCTGTTGAAACCAGTCAGCGTTGGTTGTGCACTCCAGAGGTTTGAATCGAAGATCAAAATGTTTCAAACCAGCCTCTGATATTTGAGATTCGCCTATTTGTTTGCCACCGTTGTCAACAAGATAGCAGCGCGATACGACAGGGTGCTCAAGCAGTTCAGAGCAGGCATCGTGCATATGGCCGTCGGCCAGTAATTTGGCCACCGCCTTCAAAAAGAGGGTGTTGAAAAAGCGAACAAGTTGCTGCGTTGGGTCTCGGGTTATCTGTTTGCGGAATTTGTATTCCTGAAGCAAATCACCAAAATCGGTTTGAGTCTGGCCCAGTGTGTCCAGGTCAGTACTTGGTTTTCTGAAGTAGAATCCCTGGACAAAGTCGACACCGGCGTCGATGGCAATCATGGCCTGGTCCCGACACTCCACGCCTTCCAGTAGTACCAGGCAGCCAGATTGATGGAGCAGAGAAACAATGCCGTTGAGTATCTGGCGGGCTTTGTGGTCATCCGTCGCTCTGTTCAGCAGAGTGCGGTCAAGTTTCACAATATCCGGTGACAAGTTCCAGATACGCTCAAAGTTGGAATGGCCAGCTCCGAAATCATCAATGGCTGTCAAACAGCCCAGCCTTTTATAGTAGGCAACGGTGTCTTTGAGCCGTTCCGCATTGTCGGTGGGCTGTTCAACAATTTCCATAACAATCCGGTGCGGCGGCAGCCCGGTCTTTTCGAGCAACTGCCCGAAAAATGAATCCGTCCGCTCTCCGCCGCTGACCACCCGGGGAGATACATTCAGAAATAGCCAGTTAAGCTGATCGCTGATGCCGGAGTAGTTGCGTATGTGCAGGTATCTGCATAAACGGTCCAGAAGCAAATTTTCCGAATCGGACGAAGGTAGTTGAAAAAGATGCAGGGGTAGTACCGATGCATTGTCGTTATCGAATGCACGAATCAATGCTTCGTAGCCGACAATTCGTTTATGAAAAATACTGTATATGGGCTGTAGTGCGGTTTTGAGCTTGAGGCCTTGAAAACTGGCCGTCCACAACCCGCCCTCCCAGCTTAGCATGGGCGACAGTGTGTCCAGCTCTGGGGTTGGCAGCCTTTCCGGAAAAATATGTGACATAGATGGATCTGATTGGTTAAAACGAATACGTTGGCAATTCCAGCGGAATGACCAAACTGTTTACAATCAGTTAGGGTGCAGGTTTTCGACGCAGGCTACACCTCTGACACTGGTGCCAAGGATGCCAAAACAAGAGAATAATTACCACTAATTCATGATGAAACAGTAGATTAGCCCCAGACTTTAAAGTTGGATGGCTATCTTGTGCATTAACGCACGACGGCCCAGTGGGGCCGTCAAAAAATCAGTTGTTGCTTGGTATAACGACGTGTTCGTCAAATTCGAGTTCCATGTCAATTCCTCTTCGTCCGATAAGGCCCTGTAACAGAGCATCAAGATATGGACAGAGTCTACCGCTGTTACAATTTTGAACAATCCGTATTACCCGTATACGACCAAAGGGGTAGTGGCCTTCGCTCATATATTCAAAAATTTTGAATCGTTCAGTCGAAACATTTTAATTTTTTACACTGGCTGGCTTCTCTACACTAGGCTCAACTTATGAACCTGATGAATGGAGCAATTCCATACTATGCAAATCCGTAATTCCCCATCCCGTTATGGTCTGGTTGCAGTGTTAATGCACTGGATTGTGGCGCTTGCGGTCATAGGGCTATTCGTTCTTGGCTTCTGGATGGTAGATCTGACCTACTACCATGAGTGGTACAAGAAGGGCCCGGATATTCACCGCAGCGTAGGTATGCTGCTCTTTTTTCTGATGGTGTTCAGAGTGATCTGGCGCAGTGCAGATAAAAATCCGGCATCGCTGCCGGGCCACGGACGTTGGGAGGTTCTCAGTGCGCGTGTGGTGCATCTGATGCTTTTCGTTCTGCTATTTGTAGTCATGATCAGTGGGTACCTGATTACCACGGCCGACGGGTCTGCCATTGATGTCTTTGGCTGGTTTAGCGTGCCATCTGTTACCGGTCAGATTAAGGGCATGGAAGATACCGCGGGCATTGTTCATTACTGGTCAACCTGGCTAATTGTCGCGCTGACAGCGTTGCATGCGGCGGGGGCCATAAAGCATCACCTGATTGATCGCGACAACACGCTTAAGCGGATGTTTGGCCGGTCTGCAGCGTAACCAATATTTCAACTGCCCCGAAATTCCGAGGCTGATATAACAAGGGAAGAATGTATGAAAAATCTATTGCTTGCATCTGCGGTGTCTATGACCATGGTGGGCGCGGTCCATGCTGATGACGCCAGCGGCACGTACGTCTTTGATAAAGCGGGCGCTCATCAGTTTGTTACCTTCAAGATTTCGCATCTGGGGTTGAGCTGGATGTATGGACGGTTTAATGATTTTGACGGTCAGTTTGTGTACGACGCTGAAAATCCTGAAAAGAGCTCCGTTAACGTCACAATAGATACCTCTAGTGTAGATACCAATCACGCTGAGCGTGACAAGCATCTGCGTGGTAAAGATATTCTCTATGCCAGCAAATATCCCGAGGCCAGCTTCAAGAGCAAGCGCGTGGTTGTTGCCGAAGGCGGTGAAGCCAACATAACAGGTGATTTCACTCTTCGCGGTGTAACCAGGGAAATCACCCTGAATGCTGAAATGATTGGCCATGGAGCCGACCCCTGGGGTGGTTATCGCATGGGCTTTGAAGCAGAAACCACGTTGCGCCTTGCGGATTATGGGATTCCGATGAATCTTGGAAAGGCTTCCGAGACGGTCGAAATCACTATTTCTGTAGAAGGTGTTCGTCAGTAATCTTAATTCGCCTGGTGAGACCGGGTTCCGGGGTTATACCCGGAACCTTCCTGTCTGCAGTTGCAGGTTGCTTGCATACCCTTCCAGTGTTTTACTGATTGAGTCGATGCCCTTTGAGCGCTCAACACTGTCTTCTGCGAGATCATTAATCTCGGTGATGTTTCGGTTAATCTCATCAACCACCTGAGTCTGCTGTTCAGCAGCCGACGCCACACTGGTGTTTACGTCGCTTATACGGGCCATTGCCTGAAGTATCATATTGAGCTCAACTTCGGCTTCGCCGGCCAGCTTTTCTGTTTCTGAAGCCTCTGAACTGCCAGTTTCCATAACAGACACAATATTCGCGACGCCGTTTTGTAGCGTGCCAATCATGGTTTGAATGTCTTCAGTCGACCGCTGTGTTCGTAACGCCAGAGTTCGGACTTCATCAGCTACTACAGCGAAGCCACGGCCATGATCACCGGCTCTCGCGGCCTCTATGGCAGCATTGAGTGCAAGCAGGTTGGTTTGCTCGGCCACACCCCGGATGACATCCAGCACTGATGTAATACTTTCGGAATCGCTGGCTAATTTTCTGATGACTTCAACGGCTTTGGAAATCTGAAGGGCGAGCTTGTGAACCTGCTCTGATGATTTATGAATAATTCCGGCACTGGCCTGGCCGCTGGTTTCTGCCTGCTGGGTTATTACCGCAGCCTGGTTTGCGTTACCGGCAACCTCCTCAATAGCACTTTGCATTTGATTAATAGCAGTAGCGACCATGGTGATAGAGTCTGTCTGGCGGGAGATGCCGTCATTATTATCCTTTGCGGCTGAGGCAAGATCTGTCGCTTCCCGGTGGAGTTCACGGCTTAGCTTTTGGATAGAGGTGATCATGTCCTGAAGATTCTGGAGTACCAGATTGAAACTTCCAGCCAGACGACCCAAGTCGTCTTCGGCCTCAATCGGAATGCGCTGGGTCAGATCTCCGTCACCGTTGGCTATGTTATCCAGCTGGGTTTTTAGCGTAGTGACGGACGTTATGATTACCCGGAGAAAAATAACAAACAGTACCGTACTGATAACAACTGACGCCAGCATAGTGGTCAGTGTTATGTAGTAGGCTCTCTGGCCTTCTAAGGTGGCCGCGGCAGCATGCAGATAGGCGCGCTCGTCGGCATGGGCGCCTACGTCATTATAATAGCTGCGCAAAGTGCTGAATCGGGTGCTGGCTTCAGTGCGTGCAAGAGTGTGAGCTTCCTCGGTATTGCCCGCGCTGGCCAGGGCAATAACCTCACGGGCAGATTTCAGCCACTGATCGTAGGCTTGCCGGAATCCGCCAGACACCCTGATCACGTCGGTATCTCGCAGCTTTTCCTCGGCCTGCTGGAATCTGTCCAGTGCCTGCCCGACGTTCTCATTAAAACTATCAAGGAATTTTGAGCCATCTTCGTTGTTGATCATGGCTGTTACATAAGCCATCTGGGCGACGAGAGCCTGATAAAGATCCCGGTCAGCATTCAGAATTTCGCTGACTGAAGGCAGGTAAGTTCTGGCAATTCTGTCTGTGTCTCCAACGAGATTCCGTGTAGTGGAAACACCGAAGACCCCGATAAAAAGCAATGCAATGGTCGTAATGATAAACGGCAGAGCAATCTTGGTTCTGAATCCGAGGCGGGTAAGAAAGTTCATCCGGTACACCTTGTTGGTATTTAATATTCTCAGGTGATTTGAGAATAGCACCAAAACGGGTGTTGTCACGGATCCTGCCAGGGGCTGCGAATTCAGGTCATCAGGCTATCTTTCAGGGTGGGATAACAGCATCAGTGCGAAGGTCCTGTGGACTCAGAGGTAGTTTGGCAGGTTTTGCAAAGGTATCTTTTTCGCCAGAACTGGCCGACAAAAATCACCAGCCATATAAGCAGACCGGCCCAAAGGTAGGCCGCAGGCACTTGAAAAGTACCGCTGATTGCGAACTCCACCAAGAGCATTAGTGCCACTGCCAATACCGCATTCACCATCGCCGTAGCCATGGCTTGCCCGCAGGCTTTGAGGTTGGGTCTCATAGTGCTCCGTTTGTTAAAAATGGTAAAACGGTCTCTTTTTCACTGAACAGGAGCATACGGTGCGCATTACAGACTCTCCATGCGGGAATTCCGCTATTGGAAATTGGTGTATCCACGCAAGCGTCCATATAATGTGGCCTCGCACCGCACCCGGCCCGTTAAAATTCCGGACGCAGAGGGTAGCATCATTAGCTCAACTCAAAACAGGTAAAAGAGGCATTCATGCCAGAGTTTCAAACTACGGATGAAGGCTTTGAGCGGGTTCCCCTCAGAGACTACACGGAAAAAGCCTATCTTGATTATTCCATGTACGTCATTCTCGACAGGGCACTGCCCAATGTGGGCGACGGATTAAAACCGGTACAACGGCGCATTATTTATGCCATGTCCGAACTGGGGCTCAAGTCCACATCCAAACACAAAAAATCAGCGCGAACCGTTGGTGATGTTCTGGGCAAGTTTCACCCTCATGGTGACAGCGCCTGCTATGAAGCGATGGTGCTCATGGCCCAGCCGTTCTCTTACCGGTACCCCCTGGTAGATGGCCAGGGTAACTGGGGCTCACCAGACGATCCGAAATCGTTTGCTGCCATGCGGTACACCGAGTCCAGGCTGACCCCGTTTGCCGAGCTTCTGCTCACCGAACTGGGGCAGGGCACAGTAGACTGGACACCTAACTTCGACGGCACCATGGACGAGCCGACAGTGCTGCCAGCACGGCTGCCCCACGTTCTGCTGAACGGCACTACAGGCATTGCCGTAGGCATGGCTACAGATATTCCGCCACATAATGTGCGGGAAATAACGGCGGCATGTATTCGTTTGCTGGATCATCCGGAAGCCACGGTTGATGATTTGTGTGAGCATGTAAAAGGCCCGGATTTCCCAACCCTTGCTGAAATTATTACACCTCGTAAAGACATCCGGCACATGTACGAAACCGGGCGGGGCTCTTTACGCATGCGGGCGCGCTGGAATCGGGAAAACGGTGAGATTGTTATTACTGACCTGCCACATCAGGTATCCGGTGCCCGGGTTCTGGAACAGATCGCCCAGCAGATGCAGGCCAAAAAATTACCGATGGTGGCTGATCTCCGGGATGAGTCTGACCATGAAAACCCAACCCGCCTGGTGATCATACCCCGCTCCAACCGGGTAGATCTGGATGAGTTGATGGCACACATGTTTGCCAGTACCGATCTGGAAAAAACCTACCGGGTTAACATGAATGTGATCGGTAATGACGGCCGGCCAGGGGTTAAAGGGCTGCATCAGATTCTTACTGAGTGGCTGGCGTTCCGATGGGCTACCGTTACCCGTCGCCTGCAATATCGGCTGGATAAAGTACTGGCTCGCCTGCACCTTCTGGAAGGCTTGCTGATTGCTTACCTGAACATTGACGAAGTCATTGAAATTATCCGCACTGAAGACAAACCCAAGGCAGAGCTTATGGCCAGGTTTGGTTTGTCGTCGGATCAGGCAGAAGCCATCCTTGAGTTGAAGCTGCGCCACCTCGCGAAACTGGAAGAAATTAAAATCCGCGGTGAGCAGGAAGAGTTAGCGGCTGAGCGCGACGAACTCCAGTCTATTCTGGCCTCCAAAGACCGGCTGCGTGACCTGATCAAAAGTGAGCTGCTGCAAGATGCAGAAACTTTTGGCGATGATCGGCGCTCACCCATAGTGGAGCGTGAAGAAGCCCGCGCATTTAGTGAGATGGATCTTGTATCCAACGATCCGGTTACAATAGTGCTTTCTCAAATGGGCTGGGTACGCTCCGGCAAGGGGCACGACATCGAGCCGGAAGGGCTGAGCTATAAGTCTGGAGACAGCTTTGCTCTGGCGGCCCGAGGCCGGAATAGCCAGCAGGCCATATTCTTTGACTCCACCGGCCGGGCGTACTCTCTGATGGCACACAGCCTGCCGTCAGCCCGGGGCCAGGGCGAGCCGCTTACCGGGAGGATAAATCCACCGTCGGGTGCGACATTCTCCGGCCTGATTATTGGCGAGCTTACCCGGAAAATACTGCTGGTTACGAATGGCGGCTACGGTTTTATTACCTCACTGGGTCAGATGGTCAGCAAAAACCGGAATGGCAAAGCCGTTGTAAGCGTTCCCAAGGGTGCGAAGGTTATGCAGCCTGTGATGATTCCCGTAACCGAAAAGCCGCTCTATATTGGGGCCGTATCCAATGAAGGCCGGATGCTGGTGTTTCCGCTCAGTGAATTGCCGGAACTGGCCAAGGGCAAAGGAAATAAAATAATCAGTATTCCATCCGCAAGAGTTCAGAGCCGGGAAGAGTTTGTCGTTGCTGTTGCTGTATTTGCGGAGGATGACCAGCTGGAAATACAGGCGGGCAAGCGCAAAATGGGTCTTCAGTTCAGCGATCTTGAACATTATCTCGGGGAACGTGGGCGTCGGGGGCACAAGCTGCCGCGAGGCCTTCAGCGTGTTGATGGGATTGACGTCATCCCCTCAGCAACCGGAAAAGAAGAGGAGAGCTCCGAGCGTGAGTGAACTGGTATTAATTAACGTATCTGGTCGGGACAAGCCGGGTCTTACCTCGGAAATTACTGGCATCATGGGCAGGTACGATGTCCGGATTCTCGACATTGGCCAGGCGGTTATTCACGATTATCTGACGTGGGGGATTCTCATCGAGATTCCGGACGGCTCAAAATCCTCTCCGGTTATCCGTGATCTGTTGTTTCGCTTGCACGCGCTGGATCTTCAGGTTCGATTTGCCCCGATTACGGTCGAGGAGTACCAGGCCTGGGCGGAAGGACGCAACCGTGCCTGCTACATAGTCACCTTGCTGTCCAGAGACATCAAGTCTGAACAGATTGCCAGGGTATCTGCGGTCATCGCCCGTCATGGGCTGAATATTGACAATATTTCCCGGCTGTCTGCCCGTCCCTCACTGAACTCTTCAGAAAATCGAATTGCCTGCGTTGAGTTTTCGGTACGTGGGACGCCTTTGGATCCGGAGGTTCTGCGTGAAGAATTTCTTCACCTTGCCGGCGGCATGAATGTAGATATCGCCTTTCAGGAGGATTCTATTTTCCGGCGGAACCGTCGCCTGGTGGTGTTTGATATGGATTCGACGCTTATAGACGCCGAGGTGATCGATGAATTGGCGTTGGAGGCGGGTGTTGGAGAGCAGGTGTCCGGAATCACCGAGCGGGCCATGCGCGGCGAGTTGGACTTCAGCCAGAGCTTTGCTGAGCGGCTTGCTCTGCTGAAGGGGCTTGATGAATCTGTGCTTGAAAAGGTCGCAGCTCGCCTGAATCTGACCGAGGGTGCAGAGCACCTTATCAAGAGTCTGAAAGTTCTGGGCTACCGTACAGCTATTCTGTCTGGCGGTTTTACCTATTTTGCCCGTCATCTGCAAAGCAAGCTGGGTATAGATTATGTCTACGCCAATGAGCTGGAAATCAAAGACGGCAAAGTAACGGGCCGGGTGTCCGGACAGATTGTTGATGGCCAGAGGAAGGCGGAGTTGCTCCAGGAAATTGCCAAAAAGGAGCATATTTCCCGGGAGCAGGTGATTGCGGTAGGGGATGGGGCCAACGATCTGCCAATGCTAAGTCAGGCAGGGCTGGGCGTTGCGTTCCGTGCCAAACCACTGGTCAAGGAATCAGCCCGCCACTCCATATCAACCCTGGGGCTGGATGCCATTCTCTATCTGATCGGGTATCGGGAGAGCGATACCAATCAGTTGTCACCGAAATCGTAGTTCATCTCCGCCACCGGTGCCTGCAGATAATAACCCTGAATGTAATTCACGCCAGCTTGCCACAGGGTAGCGAGTACGCTGGCGTTTTCCACCAACGGAACAATCGTCAGCTTGGCGGAGTTCTGGAGTGTTTTAACCATCTCCTTTATCTGTTCTTTTGCCTCTTCGCTCTTCTGGATTTCTTCAGTAAACGAGCCGTCAATCTTCACGTAATCCGTGTCGATGTGCTTAAGAGTGTTGAACGGGTTCAGGGCACAACCGAACTGTGAAATAGACACTTTGCAGTGCAACTCATGTACGGCTTTGGTGAACTCTTTGGCCTGCTTCATGTAGTTGTTGGCATCACCTTCCCGAATCTGGAAAATCAGTGAGTCACCAGGCAGGCGGGCGGCCTTCAGTGCAACACTGAGCCAGGGAGTAAACGTTTTGTCTTGCAGGGTTTCCGCTGTTACGTTCAGGAACAGGCGAGTGTCGTGTCCCTTTGAGCGGTGGCCGGCAAGCTGTTTGATTGTTTGCAGGATAACCCACCGGTCAATCCGGATAGCCGTGTCTGAGGGCCCCATCGGTGGCAGGAAGTCATAGGGAGATACTTCCTTGTTATCTTTGTCGAGCATACGGACGGAAGCTTCGTAGTGCTCCTCTCCCTCTCCGCGAAGATTAATAATTGGCTGAAACAGCAGCCGGAACCGGTTCTCATCCAGGGCCCTCTGAATCGCTTCTATGGAGTTGGTTTCATCAAGCGATTCGTAATCTGTCGGATTGTAAACCAGTACACCATTACCTTGCTCGTGCCCTTCCAGCTTGCGAACATCAAAGGACGCAGTGTGGGCTCTTGCCAGCAGTTCTTCGGCTTTGGGTGAGTTTTCAGTAATTGAGGCAACGCCAATGCTGACGGTTAACTGTACCGTGCGGCCATCGCTGTCAAACAGATAATCCTCAACCGCTTTGCGAATGCGCTCACTCCGTTCAATCATGGCTTTCTCGTCGCACGGCAGACACATTATACAAAACGCGTCATCACTCATACGAGCAAGGATCAGGTCATCTCCAGCCTGAGCTTTAAGAAGATTTGCCAGGTCACCCAGAAGCAGGTCAGCGCCAGCAATACCGACCTGGCTTTTCATTTTCATAAAGCTGTCCAGCGCAATGTAAGCCAGTGCTCCGGATTCGTTATCTTTACCGGCTTTGGCAATTTTCTCGGCCAGGGCGTTCATCAGGTATTGTCG
>DATJDA010000113.1:0-2737 GCA_035497695.1 Marinobacter sp.
GGGCGCAAGGCCTGGGTCCAAAGCTTCGCTCGGCTTGAAGGTTGCCAGAGCACCTTGAACTGTCGTGTATACGGCACCAAAGTCAGAAGCTCCTCCGCCAATCGCAGCGGTTGCCGCCCCAACTGTCACTTTGCGCTTAACCTGATCAGCAATCCAGTTTGCCGGGTTGCCAATGTAGCTCAGCACTTTCGCGTCATCGCTTGTTGTGAAGCTGTAGGACAGCGCGATGTTGGCTTTGGTGAGAGCTGGAAGACCAAGTGCAGCGCGGGACTGATTATTAAGTCCGAAATAACTTTCGGTGACCGGCTCCCAGAGCTTCGTAACTAATGTTTGAACACTCGCTAGCGCAGGTGCACCTACGGGCGCGCCCGGAATTTTGATGTTCTGGTAAACCGGATCTCCGGCAATAGGGTCGCCATTGATGTCTTTCACGCCGTCAGTGATTGCGACGATATAGCGTTTGCGCGGATTCAGAGGCTTGTCTGGCCGGATACGGATTGCCGAGGTGCCATCAAGCTTAACAACGTCATGGTCATAGGCTGGTGACATGGCCAGACCAACGAGATAACCGCCAGCTTGCAACTGGTTTCGGCCCTGAAGGTCAGTTCCGGAACCCAGTGGGTTTAATCCCCCTGCTACCTGTGCAGTAATCGCCACAGGAACGGTAGGTGGCTCGCCCAGAGACAAGGTGCGCACAGGCGCCTCACTGGCATACTGAAGTTCAATCAGAAAAACGTTCTGATTCGGGTTCGGCATGACGCCTTGGGTCGGATCACTCGGGTCTTTCAGAAGAAACGCACGGGAATCCACAGAGTCAGCATCAATATTGCCACTGAAACGAATAACGACAGGAGCAACGGTTGAAGCGCCGCTCATTTTGTTCAGCGCGCCGATGACCGGGTTGTTCAGATCGCCGTCAACTCCGTAAGAGCCATCTTTTGCAACCTGATCCAGGTTCAGATCGGAGGGTATTGGAAGATCCTTTGTTACCGGATTGAAAAGCGGCCAGGTCTTTCCATCGATTGCTGGATTGCTAATCTGATAATCCGGATTAGCATTCGCCCCCGTACTGGCACTGTCAAAGCAGCCTGTTAGTCCAAGGGAAGACGCCACGGCAAGACTTATTAGAGTTTTCTTGAACATGGGTGGAACCTTTTCCTGTTGTTGTATCGTTATGTTCGGCAGCTGACGGGGCCGGTCTGATCCGGTAAGCCCGTTGTCAGTGGCCTGTTCTGCTTAAACTGTTGTCTGAAAATGTAACTCGCGCTTTAAGCCAATTTTTGTATCTTTGACTATAGCGCCAGTATAGCCAGTGTTGATCAGCCGAAAGTGTGATTCTGACCCTTCTGATTTTCCCTCGCACAGTTGGGGATTGGCCTTTCTGAAAAATAGTTCGTTCTCAGGCATTTGTCGAGCTTTGTAGTGCTAGTCAAAATTAGAGAAGTCTGGTTTTCGCTTCTCCAGAAATGCACGAAATGCTTCTGCCGCTTCTGGCGATTTCAGTCGCTCGGCAAACAACTCGCCTTCTTTGAGCATGGTTTCCCGGAGTTGCTCCCGGGTAGGCCGGCCAAGCAGTTCTTTGGCCGTGCGGATCGCCGCTGGGGCCTGGGCCGCAAGCTGTGTGCAGGCTGCCAACGCCTGGGCTTCGGTTTCGGTCGGGTTGCATACACGATTGATCAGGCCAAGCCGATAGGCGTCGTCTGCAGTAAATGCCCCACCCAACAACAATAGCTCTGCGGCGCGCACTCTGCCAATCCAGGCCGGTAACAGAAGGCTGGAGCCTCCCTCAGGGCACAAGCCAAGTGGGGCAAACGGCATTTGAAAGCGAGTATTGTTGCCGGCGAATACCATGTCACAGTGCAGCAGCATGGTGGTGCCAATACCAACAGCGGGGCCGTTTACTGCGGCTACAACCGGTTTGGTAGCTTCTACAAGCAGCAGCAGAAAGCGCCCTACGGGGGTCTCCTGAAATTTGCCAGGCAGGCCTTTGGCGAAATCACTCAGATCATTTCCTGCGGTAAAACACTCTGCACTGCCGGTAAAAAGAATGCAGCGGATGTTGGTGTCTTCCTGTGCGTGTTTCAGGGCATCACCAAAGGCGGTGTACATGTCATGGGTAAGTGCGTTCTTGCGGTCTGGGCGGTTTATACGAACGATAAGGATACGATCTTTCACTTCGGTGATAACAAGCTCTGTCACAGCGCCTCCGGGGCAGTTTTTGTCATTTGGTTAGGATGATACCTTCTTTTTATTCATATTATCACTACCCCTCAGAGATGACTTCGACATCTGTCGGATCCCTCGTTTATCTTATTTTCTGGTAGACTCTCGCCTCCCGATATTCAGACAACTCTTAATAACGATACCAACTTGATGAGGTGCCCATGACCACGGTAATCCGCCAGGATGATCTGATTGAAAGTATTGCTGACGCATTGCAGTTCATTTCCTACTATCACCCGAAAGATTTTATTCAGGCGGTGTATCAGGCGTATTTGCGCGAAGAGTCCCAGGCGGCGAAGGACGCTATGGCGCAGATTCTGATTAACTCCCGCATGTGTGCTCAGGGGCATCGCCCGATCTGTCAGGATACGGGCATCGTTACCGTGTTTGTAAATATTGGTATGGATGTGCAGTGGGACTGCGAACTGCCACTGGATGATGTCATTAATGAGGGTGTTCGCCGGGCCTATACCCATCCGGATAATGTTCTGCGTGCCTCTATACTTGCCGATCC
>DATJDA010000114.1:0-5598 GCA_035497695.1 Marinobacter sp.
GAGGAACTTTCAGTGGGAGAAGGGTCATCACCCGCCGTAAAACCCTCATAAGGGGCAACATCCACCAAATGCAGCAGCAATCGGGTGCGCACCAAATGCTTCAGAAAGCGAATGCCCAGACCAGCACCTTCAGCCGCTCCCTCAATCAAACCAGGAATGTCAGCAATTACAAAACTTTGATGCGCCTGAACACTGACCACCCCAAGATTGGGAACCAATGTTGTAAACGGATAATCTGCCACCTTCGGACGCGCTGCAGACACCGAGCGGATGAATGTTGACTTACCCGCATTGGGCATCCCCAAAAGCCCGACATCTGCAAGCACCTTCAACTCAAGACGAAGATTCCGAAGTTCACCATCAGAACCCTTTGTGGTCTGCCGGGGTGCACGGTTTACAGAAGATTTAAAACGGGTGTTTCCCAGCCCATGAAATCCGGCCTGGGCGACTTTCAGCCTCTGCCCTTCCCGGGTAAGATCGCCAAGAACTTCGTGGGTGTCCATGTCAACAACCGTTGTACCCACCGGGACCGGCAACACCAGATCTTCGCCCTTGATACCCGTGCAGTTGCTGCCAGAACCCGGCTGCCCATTCTGAGCCTTGTGTTTACGCTGGAAGCGGTAATCGATCAGAGTATTCAGTGAGCTGTCGGCCTCCAGATATACGGAGCCACCGTCTCCACCATCTCCACCATCGGGACCACCCTTGGGAATATATTTTTCACGGCGAAAGCTCAGGCAACCGTGCCCTCCCTTACCCGCCTCTACAATGATGGTGGCTTCGTCTACGAATTTCATGAATCAACCTTTTGCGCGCAGCGCATAAACTAAAAAGCCCCGCAGCCTCAAGGAAGCTTTGCGGGGCTCCGGATGGCTTTGAGCCCCGATTATATCAGGGTATCAGCACCACCCATGGTTCAGCAGAACCGGATCGCCGCTGCTTACGCAGCCGGAACGATACTCACAAACTTACGATTCTGCGGGCCTTTGACTTCGAACTTTACCTGACCGTCTGCTTTCGCAAACAGGGTGTGATCCTTGCCAATGCCAACGTTGGTGCCAGCGTGAAAACGCGTACCGCGCTGACGAACAATAATATTGCCTGCAGATACCGCTTCACCACCAAAACGCTTGACACCAAGGCGTTTAGCTTCGGAATCGCGACCGTTACGGGTACTACCTGCTGCTTTTTTATGAGCCATGACCGGCCTCCTTATCTAAAGGGTAATTCAAAGGACTTCAGCCCGTGATACCCGTGATCTTGACTTCAGTAAACCACTGGCGGTGGCCCTGGCGTTTCATTGAGTGCTTACGACGACGGAACTTGATGATCTGAATTTTATCGTGACGACCATGACTAACAACTTCTGCAGTCACTTTGGCGCCATCAACAACCGGTGCGCCAACTTTGAAGTTGTCGCCATCAGCGATCAGCAGAACACGGTCAAATTCGATGTTGCCGCCAGTTTCCACTTCCAGCTTTTCCAGCTTCAGTGTTTCGCCTTCTTTTACACGGTGTTGTTTACCACCGCTAACAATAACTGCGTACATTTATACTCTCCGCGATTGACCCACCCCTGCTCTTATCCACCTGGTTCTAAGGGAAGCGCTCTGGCGACCCTATAGCAGGGAGCTGCAGGTTGGGATGAGTTGGGCGCGTGATTGTACGAAAACTCGCATTGTAATACAAGCCAAGTTGACACTAACCGCTGCAAAACCTAGCATTGCCGCGATCTGCCCGAATTATCAACATCAGCACCAACTGAGAACCAGCAAGGGATCCACTAGCCGAATGACCGCTGAGCGCATTTATAGCACCGTGGCTGAGGACTTCAGCCGTGTTAATGATCTGATTATAGAGCGGCTCTCTTCAGATGTTCCTCTTGTCGAGAAAATAGCCCAGCATATCATTGAGAGCGGTGGTAAGCGCCTGAGGCCATTACTGGTTTTACTTTCGAGTCAAGCCGCAGGCTATAACGGACATGATCACCTGAAACTGGCCGCGGTCATCGAATTTCTGCACACCGCCACCCTTCTTCACGATGATGTTGTCGACACCTCTGATATGCGTCGTGGCCGGAGTACGGCAAACGCCCAGTGGGGAAATGCGCCCAGTGTGCTGGTAGGTGATTTCCTCTACGCCCGGGCATTCGAGATGATGGTAGAGCTGAAAAGCCTGCCAATAATGGAGGTGCTCTCCCGCGCTACGGCCGTTATTGCCGAAGGCGAGGTCATGCAGTTGATGAACGTGAAGAACCCCGATCTCACACAAGCGCAGTACATGACCGTTATCCATAATAAAACAGCCATGCTGTTTGAAGCAGCATCTCACACGGGTGCCCTGCTGGCAGGAGCCAGTCCCGAGCATGAGCGTGCGCTTCAGAATTACGGAAAACACCTGGGGCTGGCGTTTCAGCTGGTTGACGATGTACTGGATTACCGGGGCGATGCAGATGCTATGGGCAAAAACGTGGGCGACGATCTGGCGGAGGGCAAGGTCACCTTGCCATTGATTTACGCCATGGCAAACAGTGACAACGAACAGCGACAGCTCATCCGCCAGGCGATCCGGAAGGGCGGCCTGGATGACCTGTCCGCCATCCTGAAAATAGTCGAGACATCAGGATCACTGGAATACACGATGAAACACGCTCAAACCGAAGCCGGCAGGGCCGTAGACTGCCTGTCGAGCCTGAAGGCATCGGCACATAAAGATGCCCTCGAACTTCTGGCTCAGGTTGCGGTTGCGCGGGTCAGCTAAGCCCGCCCATGCCTTGACACACCAACCTGATAAAGTGGCCTCGCCGGACCATGTATCTGGACAAATCAGCCAACCTTATGGGGTGGCTGTTCGTTTATACTGCAGGCAATTATAAGCTTAAGGGAGTGTGTTAATGCGGCAACTGTCGGAACTGGATGCCTCATTTCTCTATCTGGAGTCTGAAGCCACACCGATGCATATCGGTGGCGTTTACCTGTTTGACGCCAGCAAACAAAAGCAACCTCTGGCATTCAGCACCTTTGTTGCCTATCTCCGCAGTCGCCTGCATGTCGTGCCTGTATTCCGCCAGCGCCTGAAGGAAATACCACTCCGTCTTGGCCGACCCTACTGGATTGATGACCCGGACTTCAGCATTGAACGCCACCTTGCTTACGTTAATCTGGGCGAGCATGGTCAGAAGTCCAGCCTGATAGCACTCGCTTCAAAGATTCTTGAGGAGCCGCTGAAACGGGACCGTCCACTCTGGCATATCACTTTTGTTGACGGGTTCAAGCTAAAGGATGATGACCCCGACAGCGACGGTTTCGCCCTGATCGTTAAACTCCATCACGCAGCCATAGATGCATTCAGCGGCGAGGAAATTATTGGTAAACTTCTGGAATACACGCCAGAAGCAAAGCCAATTACAGCGCCTCGCCCCTGGTTTCCGCGCCCAGAGCCTTCAGAAGAGCGGGTTATCCTTCAGGCCGGAGCCAATATTCTTAAAACCCCTTTACAGTTTGCCTCGCTAGCAGCCCACGCTACCGAAGTGACTGCCAAGGGCATAATCCAGAAACAACTGCGAAAACTACCCCTGCCCTTCCCGTTTTTTTCCGGGCCACACAGCCCATTCAACCGGCAAATTACCGCTAATCGTCAGATCATCTCTGCCAGGATTGAGCTGTCGCGGCTCAAGGCGATTAAAGCCTCGCTGGCAGATGTGACATTAAACGACGTTGTGCTCGGCCTGTGTGCAGAAACACTCCGCCGATACATGGTCAGTCAGGGCTCTGATGCCACCAAATCCCTGGTCGCGATGACACCCGTGTCAGTTCGCTCAAACAGCCTTCGTAAAGCAACGGGCAACCAGATGTCTGCCATGCTGCTTGACCTGTCCACCAACGAACCAGACCCGGCATTGCGTATCCGCAAAATCCACTGGAACGCCGTTGCCTCTGAACCCTATCGGAACGCCATCGCCGCAGACCGGCTTACAGAGCTTCTGCCCTCAACCATGCTGGCGCTATCTGCACGGCTTTATACCGAGTTACAAATAGCCCAGCGCTATCATCCGGTTTTCAACCTGCCCATTACCAATGTGCCCGGGCCCCAGGTTCCGTTATTTCTTCAGGGAGCACGGCTGGTTCAGCAATACAACACAGCCCCCCTGTTCGATAGCATGGGGCTGGTTGTTGTCGCGGTAAGTTATCAGGGTCAGCTCACCGTGAACTTTACAGTGTGCCCGGACGTGGTACCCGATGGGGAGTCCTTGGCCAAATACGTCCATGAGAGCCTGGATGCTATTGAGGCAGCAGCTCAGACCCTGGGCCCAGAAGCCAGGTACGAACAGGAAGCTGCCAGCTCTCACCCGACACTGGCGGAAGACACGATGACGGCATTAGAGAGTTTGCTAAGGAAGGCCCTGAATCGCTTCAGGCTCTGAAACAAAATCAAGACAGCGCAGAGCATAACAGAGGGGCCGGCACACAAACTGGTGTTTGCACCGGCCCCCAGACTTTACTCAAATGCCCAGCGTAAAAATGTCTTTTTATCCTCTTCAGACGCCGTTGCCCAAATCGACTTCAGGGTTTCCAGCGTATTGCCGTCCGCCCCTTCGATCTCAGATACCCCGACAGGCGTCTTTGTTAGTGAAACCGGTGTGCGGGCTGGAGCCTGCTCTGGTACCCATGTATGTGATTGCGCTACCGAAGCACCGCCGGCAGTTACAACGGCCGCCGTAAATGCTGGCATCATCTGTTCCGCATCGCGACGCGATTCAGGTTTTTGGTAACTAAATTTGTAAATCGCCTCAGGCTCCGCCGTAAAGTGAACGACCTGCGGCTCACTTTTTACGGTATATACTTTGGATTCACCATTTTTCACAACCCCGGATTTCGCCCAGATCGTTTTGTAGGTAAATACCACTTCATTCTCGCCGGGCAACAAAGCGTAATCCAGGGCCAAATCATCCAGCAGATAATTGGTCATGCTGCGCCCGTTAACTTGCTCTACCTGAATCTCGCCAGGAACTTTAAGCACGGCTGCAGAAGCTGCAGATGGTGGATTTCCCTGCCAGGTTTCCACTTTGGTGAGCGCAGAAGAACAGCCGACTACCATCGCCAGAACAGCCGCCAGCAGTGTCAGGTAGCCCCCGCGTTTTATTAACCGGCTGGTTGATTTCAAATATACAAAAACATGACGAACACTCATCGGATCTCCTTGATTTTCAGGGCAGGAAGCATGCATGGCACGATGCCCGTGTGTCTGCATTCTGACCAGTAGACTTTATCAGGGCAAGTAGCTTGATCAGGAACTTTTTTTTGCAAGAATAGGGTGCTTATTAACAAGATCTGAGAGATACTCAGTCAAATTGTAAATAAATGTTGATTTAACTGTAAATTGCATTACGTTAAGGTAACTCGGCACAATAAAAACAAGATGCTCACAGCTAAAATAATTATTATGAAAGCATGGGCAGAGGAGAAACCATGAATCCCCACCTCAGGTCTGGAGAAGAAGGGCCAGCTCCTTTTCGCAGCAGCCGGTTCTTTTGTGTTGGTAGCAAATGGTACTTCACCACCCGGGAAGGGTTTGACAGCGGGCCATTTGCATCCCGGG
>DATJDA010000115.1:0-2034 GCA_035497695.1 Marinobacter sp.
ATGTACACACTGGGAGCCTCAATTTCATCGGCAGCCCATTGCGAGTGAGTGCGATAAAAATAGACCAGCGCGTTCTTCTGATTCCACTTGTCATTGGGAATATGTACAAAGTCCTGCCCCGAAACCGGATGCAGGAACGACCCTGTACTCTTACCGATTGACTGGTAAATAGTACAGCCAGAGCTTAATGCAAGGGCAAAGATAATCAGTGCCCGCAACAACATGGCAATCCATTGGGCAGAGGCCGGAACGGCACGGAGCAATCGGGTGATCATTGTTATTTACTCTTCCATCCTTTTGCGAGTTGCCTGATCATAGCAACTGCCGGGCAATAGAAATGAGAGCTACCGCAAGGGATAGCTACAAACCGTTACAAAGTTACAGCTAACACCTTGAACGTTTTCCGCTTATTGGCCCAACTCAGTTGATTGTCTGGCTCGCAACGTATTAACTTCTTCAGATAGCCGGACCAGGCGTGATGTTAACTGCGCCCGGGAGGAATCAATAGATTCCACTGTGTTTTTCAGGCTATTCAGTTCCGCTCGCAGGGCTTTCACACCGGCGCTATCGCCGGCAGTCTTTTCAAGCGCGGCTATTCTGCTTTCCATGCCACTTATGCCAAGCTTCTGCTCCTGCTCGAATCGGCGAATTCTGTTCTCAACCGCCTTATCTGCATTCTCTACTTTCTGGTTTAGTGCCGTTATCTGGCTGACAGCCTGGCCGTTAGCCTCTTGCAGCGCAGCCAGATCCGCCTTGAGTGATGACTGCCCCTTCTCTACAGTTGTACCCAGTGTAGCCAAGGCCTGGCCGTCTTCCGCAAGACCTTTCTCAACCTTCGCCAAACGCTCCTGATGCTGATCCAGGCGGCCCTTGTTGCGCTCATTGGCAACGACCCATAACTTGCGGATCTCACTGTTTGCCTCATCTAACAGCTTCTTGTTAGCTGCGGCCTGATCGGCCAGAGATGCACCTCGCTTCTGCAGGTTCTCGCCAGTCTCAGATAACTCTCCCTCAAACCGCGCCAGTGCCAGCTTGCTTTGTCTGGCCCAATAGTCTGCTTCTTCCAGATGGCCCTCAAGAGCCTGAATTCTTTGGCCCTGTGAATACCAGCCCACCGCTGCCAGACACGCAAGCCCAATCAGCAACACCCACAACAGAACGGAGCTGTTCCGGCCCGGCCCGTTACCCTGCACAGGCTTTGATCGTTTTGGTGATGCTGGCCGGCCAGCCTTGGGCACCTCGGTTTGCTTCGACACCGGCTTTTTCTTTTCTGCACCAATCAGCGGTGCTTCAGCTCTCAATTCATCGTCATCTGGACGGATAGGTTCCATTACAACTCCTGTGTAGGAACGATTTGAATTATCTGCGTTGATAATACCTGCAAACCTTGTGCGCCTCCAAGCCGGGCGCCTGAACGTTCAGTTGCATGGCAAGTAGCCAAATCATACAATGACCGGCTTCTGAATAATCACAGGATTGTTGCTTATGCAGCCGCTCGTAGGACTCATCATGGGCTCCAAATCTGACTGGCCCACCATGGAACACGCTGCCGGAATGCTTGAAAAGCTGGGCGTGTCCTACGAGACCAAAGTCGTCTCAGCTCACCGAACGCCGGATTTGCTATTCGACTACGCAAAAACAGCTACCCGCCGCGGCCTGAAGGTCATTATTGCAGGTGCTGGTGGTGCGGCTCATCTGCCGGGCATGGTAGCGTCACAGACATCACTTCCTGTACTGGGCGTGCCGGTTCAATCCAAGGCACTGAGTGGCCTGGACTCTCTTCTATCAATCGTTCAGATGCCGGGCGGTATAGCGGTTGGCACTCTGGCTATAGGCAATGCTGGTGCCACCAATGCCGGCCTTTTGGCCGCACAGATTATCGGCTTGTCTGATGAAACTGTCCGCAAAGCCATTGATGAGTTCAGGGCAACCCAAACGCAAACAATTCTGGACAACCCTGACCCCCGCCTGTGCTAACCGTTCAGGGTTAAACCTGCTATACAGGAGAACGAAATGAGAATTGGTGTATTAGGC
>DATJDA010000116.1:0-28687 GCA_035497695.1 Marinobacter sp.
ATTTGCACAGCCCTGATACGTCACCTTCAAATGAGCTTCTGTGACACCTGCGGGGAGTGTTACAGGTACACGGGCCTCTATCGGGTCATAAAAGACGGTTACCGCACCGAAGTACTCATCTTCGATGTTTTTACCTGCGAGGGAATAGCTGATCTGTCCGGTTGTTACGCCTTCGGTAACGGGTGTTACCTTAATCCGGCCCTGGTACAAATAATGCTCAGGGGTAATGTTCCAGTTGAGAATGACTGCGCCACTGTCCGTGCTGTAACTGAAAGGAAGCGCTTCATCAACAGGTAAAAATCCATTGTTGCCATTACCCCCAAAGAGACTTTTGTTACCAATGTCGAAAGCCAGTGAATTGCCGGCAATGAGCAGCAGGATCAAAAGCACAGGGAGGCGGGTAAATTGGCAGATTTTCCGGCAACGCCGAAGGGCCGCAACAGAGGCTGTCATAAGTAGTACGAGTTCCTGTCAAGTGCTCTGTAAAAAAAGCAGGTTGTCGATTTTTGATGCCGCCGGAATCTTGTTTGGGTAACCAGGTCTCGTTATGACCCGGTTCGGCGTTAGTTGACCGTAAGCAGTGGCCGAAGTTCCCTCTGGTATTGATCGTAGTAAAGTCGCACAATGGCGAACCAATGAATCACAATCCAAATGATCTTATCACGCTGTTTAATGGCCTGTTTCGGAAAACTCACGAAACCATTCTGGTCAAGGGCAAAAATGAACCTGAATATTTGCCTGCCAGTGGGCCAGGTAGTCTTGCGCAGGTTGTTTTTGCACATGGCTATTATGCCAGTGCCCTGCACGAAATCAGCCACTGGTGCATCGCAGGTGCGCACCGGCGTACACTTCATGATTATGGCTACTGGTATTGTCCCGATGGCCGCACTACCGAGCAACAGCGGGCTTTTGAGCAGGTGGAGGTGAAACCCCAGGCACTGGAATGGTTATTTTCCGTGGCGGCCGGTTCCCGTTTTCACATCAGTGTGGATAATCTTTCCGGTAGTGGGGCAGCGGATGATAGTGGCTTCAGGCAAAAAGTGCGAAAGCAGGCGGGCTACTATCTCACTAACAATCTTCCGGACCGGGCCGGAATTTTTTTTAATGCTCTGAAACAATTTTATGGAACCGACGCCGGCCTTATCAGGGCGTGGCAACAGGACGTGCTGAGAATCGCTCCGTCGGGTTCCGAACTGGACACTTTAAGGGTAACTGAAACAGTATGACATCTGAACCAACACAAACTGGCCGCGTACGATTCCGGGATTTGAATCTGGATAAACGACTGCTTGATGCCATTAGCGAGATTGGATTTGAGTATTGCACGCCCATTCAGGCTGAAACACTACCGTGGACCCTGGCCTGCCAGGATCTTATAGGACAGGCCCAGACAGGTACCGGAAAAACGGCTGCCTTTCTGATTACCGCAATCCAGAGCCTGCTTGAGACGCCCATTCCCGAGGATCAGCGGTTTGCCTCGGAGCCAAGAGTTCTGGCGCTGGCGCCCACTCGAGAGCTGGCCCTGCAGATTGCCAAAGATGCAGAACAGCTTTGCCAGCACACAGGCCATACTGTGGTAACCGTTGTTGGTGGCATGAATTACGATAAGCAGCGTGATCAATTGCAAAACGGGATCGTTGATATTCTGGTAGCCACGCCCGGCCGCCTGATCGATTTTCTCGGATCTCAGGATGTGTTTCTGGACCAGTTGGATATTCTGATTCTTGACGAAGCAGATCGAATGCTGGATATGGGTTTTATTCCTGATGTAAAGCGCATTATTCGCAAGTGTTCAAGCAAGGAAGACCGGCAGACAATGCTGTTCAGTGCCACGTTCAATCAGGACGTTCTGAACCTGGCCTCCATGTGGACCAGCGGTGCCGAATTCGTTGAAATTGAACCAGAACAGAAAACGGCGGAACGGGTAAAGCAGACAGTTTATCTGGTTGGTGATGATGAGAAATTGCCAGTGCTGGTCAATTACCTCAAGCGACCGGAAGTGGAGAAGGCGCTGGTGTTTGCCAACCGGCGTGATCAGTGCCGTGATCTGGAAGAAGATTTGCGCAATCAGGGCGTAAAAGTTTCGCTGATGTCTGGTGAGATTGCTCAGGCCAAGCGGCTGAAAACCCTGGATCAGTTCAAGAAGGGCAGTATTCAGGTGTTGGTTGCAACCGACGTGGCGGGCCGGGGTATTCACGTTGACGGTGTTACCCATGTATTCAACTACAACCTTCCGGATAATGCGGAAGACTATGTGCATCGCATCGGGCGCACAGGGCGGGCGGGCAAAGACGGAATATCTGTCAGCTTCGCTGGCGAAGATGACTCATTTGCACTGCCGGCTATAGAAGCCTATATCAGCCAGAAACTGACAACCACGGTGCCGGATGAAGAATTGATGGCGCCCATGGATAATCCGCCCATCACCCGCAGGCGCAGTACTCGCAGGCCTCATAGTGGGCACAGTTCCGGTGGCCGCCCCGCGCGCCAGCGCAGACATTAACAGAGCCGGGCACTAATATGCTGATCGTGGCAGACGAGAATATTCCGCTGCTGGAGTCATTTTTCGGTGATATCGGTGAAATTCGCCGGGTAGCCGGCCGCACTCTGAGCGCTGAGGAAGTCCGGCTTGCGGACGTTCTTCTTGTCAGGTCTGTTACCAGAGTAGATCGTGAGCTGCTCGCAGGCAGCCGGGTTCGTTTTGTCGGAACGGCAACCATAGGGACGGATCATATCGATCGGGACTGGCTGGAACAGCAAGGCATCTGTTTTGCTGCTGCCCCGGGCTGCAATGCTAATAGTGTGGCCGAGTATGTTTTGTCGGTTTTGTCGCTACACGCAGAGATGCGCGGGCTGAGCGAGTGGACAAAGATGAGCGTGGGCATTGTGGGCGTTGGCAACGTCGGCCAGACTCTGGCCCGGAAGCTTGGGCGACTTGGTTTTAAAATTCGCCTGTGCGACCCTCCCAGAGCAAATTCCGAAAAAGATAGCACTGAAGAATTTGTTTCACTCAAAGAAGCATTGAAGTGTGATGTCGTTACACTGCACACCCCTCTGACTAAAAACCAGCCATACCCTACCTACCATTTGCTAGGGAAGGATGAGTTGGCTTTGCTAGGTTCTGACCAGCTCTTGATTAACGCCGGTCGTGGTGAGGTTATAGATACAGTAGCCTTGCAGTCCCGGCTTCAGCAGGCTGATGCGCCAACTGTGGTGCTGGACGTCTGGGAGCATGAGCCGGGTATTAGCCCCGGGCTGGTCAATCACGTGTGGCTGGCAACACCTCATATTGCAGGCTATAGCCTGGAAGGCAAAGTTCAGGGTACAGAAATGATTTATCAGGCGCTGTGCCGCTATCTGGGTTTGCCGATTCGAAAGAAAGCGGGCCAGTTTTTACCACAGCCAGCATTAAGCAAAATGTCTTTCACCAGTGCCGCAGATGAAAACGATGCTTTAAAGATAGCTCTCCGGGCTTGCTACGATCCCCGTGGAGACGATACTCGTCTGCGTGCCTCCATGACTGAGTCAGCAGAAGAGAGAGCGATAGAATTTGATCGCTTACGAAGAAACTATCCAGTCCGCAGAGAGTGCTCCAGCCTGAAGGTTCAGCTTAAAGGAACCAGCGGATCGTTTCAGGACAGTTTCAGGGCTGTCGGCTTTAAGCTGAAGCTCTGAAAAACTACTTGTTATCGATACTCATCAGCGAAAAACGTTGCCTGCATAACTTGGCTTATACGATCTGAGTTCCGGCTTTTCAGACTGCTGCGAATCAAATAAATATAAGTAGAGAAATCCTTCAGAATTGAGGGAGGCAGCTTTTCTTCATCCTGAGACAGCGGTTGGCCCAGCTCACTCACCAAAACTGCAGGTGCCGTGGAGCTCAGGCGGATAAACGCCGCGCGTGTCAGCACTGCCTGATCAAGAGCTTCTTGGCGGATGGTGTCAACATAGCGCAGCAGGCCTTCTTCAGCCAGCCACAGTAGCGCCCCGAAGCACGCCATATGGCGCTTGCTGTGAAGTCCGAACTCATCAGGTGTGTCTGGGCCAGCGATATCCTCCACGAAAAGATTCACCCGTCTTGGAAAAGCTCCGTACAACTGCACCAGAGCAACGGCAACGTCTTTATAAAACTCTTCGACGTGTATGTCCGCCATAAACGCTCCATCACTGCTTATAAGTGCTCAGGAAGTGGCCAAGGCGTGTTATGGCATCTTCCAGGATATCAACACGAGGCAGAAACACCACGCGCAGGTGCTGTTTGTCGTCAACATTAAAGGCTGACCCCTGTACCAGCAGTATTTTCTCCTGTAGCAGTAAATCCAGCACCAGTTTTTCATCGCTGATGATTGGAAACTTCTTCGGGTCCAGCTTGGGGAACAGGTAGAGGGCGCCCTTCGGTTTTACACAGCTCACGCCGGGAATATCGTTAAGCATGCGCCAGGCAACTTCCCTCTGCTCATATAGCCTGCCACCAGGGGCAACCAGATCGTTAATCGACTGATAGCCTCCCAATGCCGTCTGTATCGCAAGCTGAGCTGGAACATTGGCACACAAGCGCATGTTGGACAGCATGTCGATGCCTTCAATAAGGTCTTTCGCACGATGCTTGGCGCCACTGATAATCATCCAACCGGAACGGTATCCGGCCGCCCGGTAATTCTTCGACAACCCGTTGTATGTGAAAAAGAGTACGTCATCTGCAAGGGATGCAATGGACACATGTTGGGTATCATCGTAAAGAATCTTGTCGTAAATCTCGTCTGACAAAACAATCAGATTGTGTTGTCGTGCCAGTTCAATTATCTGTTCCAGCAACTCAGCGGGATAAACAGCTCCGGTTGGGTTATTCGGGTTGATCAGAACAATTGCCCGTGTACGGCCGGTAATCTTCTTGCGAATATCATCAATATCCGGAAACCAATCCTGTTGTTCATCGCAGCGATAATGCACGGGTTTGCCGCTGGAAAGAGTGACAGCGGCTGTCCATAGCGGATAATCCGGAGCCGGAATCAGTACCTCATCACCAGTGTTCAGCATGGCCTGCATGGACATGACTATAAGTTCGCTGACGCCGTTACCAAGCAGGATGTCGTCAATATCAACCTTGTCAATGCCCCGTTGCTGGCAGTAATGCATGACCGCCTTACGGGCAGAGAACAGGCCTTTGGATTCCACATAACCTTGAGCCTGGTGCATGTTGTAGATGACATCTTGCTGAATCTCATCCGGTACGTTCAGCTCAAAGGTGGCCGGGTTACCGATATTCAGTTTAAGAACCCGGTTGCCTTCCTCTTCAAGCCGGCGCGCCTCTCGCATAACCACACCACGTATTTCGTAACAAACGTTGTCCAGTTTGGAGGATTTATTGTAGTTCTGCATAAGGCCCGGGCTTCCATGATCTGAGTTCGAAAATAATATCTACTGTAAGGCAGCCCTTATTCTAGCGGAGCGGCGGCTGGCGGCAATAGGGGAATTATGATGAATTGTGGCGTGTTCAGGCAGATTTGGCAGCTAAAGCTAAAGTTATTTGTGAAATGTGCAGTCATAGTGTCTCGATAAACGTACTTTTCTGATCAAAATTGTGCACAATTTAGGGTGTTCAATACAGTTGACGAAACAGCAGGGAGATATTCAGTGTCTGAGCAAAGTATTTACGATTTCACGGTAAATGATATCAGTGGCAAAGAAGTGGGCATGGAAAATTATCGCGGCAAAGTGCTTCTTATTGTTAATACCGCCAGTAAGTGCGGATTCACTCCGCAGTTCGAGGGGCTGCAGACGTTGCATGCCGAGCTTGGCAATAAAGGGCTGGCAGTATTAGGATTTCCCTGTAATCAGTTCATGAATCAGGATCCGGGAACTGATGATGCGATCAGCCAGTTCTGCAGTCTTAACTATGGCGTTGACTTTCCGATGTTCTCAAAACTTGAGGTTAATGGTTCAGGCGCTCATCCGCTCTATCAGTTTCTCAAAAAAGAAGCGAAAGGATTAATGGGCTCTGAGAAGGTTAAGTGGAATTTCACCAAGTTTCTGGTCAATCGTGATGGGCAAGTGATTCGTCGTTACCCGCCGACAACCAAGCCTCAGGATATTCGGGCAGATATTGAAAAGCTGCTGTAACGTGAGCTATTAATGCTGACCGCTGCGGGATGCCCAGCGATTGATCACGGATTCAAGCTGGTCGCGGCTGAAGGGCTTGGTGATGTAGTCATTCATGCCAGATGCAAGGCAGGCATCCCGATCGCCTTGCATCGCGTTAGCTGTTACTGCGATTATTGGCAGATCCTTCCACGCTTCGTTTGCCCTGATTCTGCGGGTGGCTTCATAGCCGTCCATGACTGGCATCTGGCAATCCATCAACACCAGGTCATAATGTCTCGCCGTGAGGGCCTCGAGTGCTTCCGCACCATTTCCCGCATGGTCAACCTGATGCCCGAGCCTTTTAAGCAAGCCGGTGGCCACTAACTGGTTTACCCGGTTATCTTCCACCAGCAGGATATGTATAGCCTGACCAGCCACGGAACTGACACCTTTACGGGTAGTCTGTTCGCCATGGCCGTTGGTAGCGGAAACAGGAAGTGCCCCTGAAGGACTGTTTTCCTTAACCCGTAGAGGAAGCATCACGGTGAACCGGGAGCCTTTTCCCGGTTTGGAGTCCACCTGGATTTGCCCGTGCATACGGTCAACAAGTTGCCTGCACAGCGCAAGTCCGAGCCCGGTGCCACCGTAGAGTCGGGTGGTTTCAGCATCTGCCTGGGAGAAAGGCAGAAAAATTCGTTGCAAGCTTGCGTCGGACATACCTATGCCGGTATCGATAACGCTTATATGAACATTTCCTCCCGAGTAGGTTGTCAGGATACGCACCGAGCCTTCGTTGGTGAACTTGATGGCATTGCTGAGCAGGTTGTTAATAATCTGGCGCGTGCGGGTTGGATCGCCAAGAAATGTCTCCGGCAGAGCTGTTTCAGTTTCCGACGTCAGTTCAATACGCTTTTTTTCTGCTTGCTGAGCATGCAGGGTAATGCATTCATCCACCACCTTTCGCAGGCTGAAGGGGATGTGTTCCAGATTGATTTTGCCGGACTCCACTTTGGATATGTCGAGGATGTCATTAAGCAGGCTAAGGAGGCTTTCACCGGCATTGAACGCAATCTCCAAACGGCCACGCTGATCGGCATCCAGGTCACCCTCCAGGGTGAGCCCCAGCATGCCCAATAGGCCGTTAAGCGGTGTGCGGATCTCATGGCTCATGCTGGCAAGAAAGCTGGCTCTGGCTCTGGCTCGCCGAACCGCGTCTTCTTTGGCCTTGATCAGTGCCCGGTTACCACGTCGCAGGGCGTCGCTCTGTTCTGAGATTTCCCGGGTCCTATCCTCAACTTCCCGCTCCAGCTGACCAGAATAATCCTTCATGGCACTTTCGGCTTTTCTGAGCTGATTGAGATTTGAGTCAATGGTTTCCAGATGCTGATTGATAATGCCAATCATGGTTCCGATTTCATCTTCGCGATGATCGTCGGGAATGGGCAATCGGGCCTTCTCGGGTTTATTGGCGTTAACTTTTCCAAGGGCGTTAATCACATCAAGCATTGGCCGGGTAAGCACGAGGTAGAAAATGCCGAGCAGGGCTGCGGATAGAACCAGGCTTTTTATCAGACCACTAACGAGTGTGTAAGTCGCCCGCTCAAGAAATTGAAAACCATACTGGTAGGTGTCGATAGTGACAATCAGGCTGCCTAACTGTAAACCTTCGAGTTGAGAGACACTCAGCTTCCGATTAAACTCCCGGCTTGCACCAAACAGCATATCGCTGGCCCAGCGATAGGGGGATTTCGGGCTGACCTTGCTGGCTTTAGCCATTGTCTGACCGTCATGGTCGACCATTCGCGCGTCAATTATGGCGGGGTGACGAAGCAGGCCATCAAGCAGTTCTCCGGCCAACCTGATATCGATATTGTAAGCAATCTGAGATGCCGGGTTTACACTTATATCCAGCAGCGCATGAACTTCTTCATTCATGGATGCTTGGGCGTTGGAATAATCGAGCGTGATCTGAACAATATTAAGAACCAGCCCCAGCACCATAGCAACCAGTACCGTGTCTCGGGTTAGCCGATAAGAAAGCCGTTGTCTGAAGCCCTTCATCACAAATACCCACAATCCTTGTCAGCGAGTAAATGTGCTCCCGCCTCGATCAACTGCAGTCAATTATCGTCGTAGTCGGCTTTCTTTTTCCACTCATCGGTCTGAAGGAAACTGTCCCAATCACGATCGAGCCTGGTCGTTGGTTCAACACTGGATATACCTGTGCCGTCCGCCCCCATTGCCTCCAACTCTTTAATCCGGATCCGAAAGCTTTTCACTGCTTTCATTGCGAGCGGGTTATCACGGGATTTTCCTATTTCTGTACTGGCCATATGATAAGCGTGTATGGCTTTGCGAATCTGATTTTGCTTTACGTAGTCTCGTGCCTGAAAAACGTGAAGATCTGCATGGGTTTTGTGAACAAGAAACAATACATATTTGAGGTTTTTCTTGGCCGTATTGGTATCCAGACGCCCGGTTTTGTGCATCGCCTCTATCATTTTGAACAGGTTTTCAAGTAACTCTTTTACATAAGTGGACTTTTCAGGCGAGTCGATTTTAATGGATGACCCTGTATCCCGTTTTTCCATAATGTCGCTTTTTAGTTGCTGGTTAGCTTCCAGCCAGCTCTGTACGGGCAGATTGGCTTTCAGTTCCACCAATTCCTTGCAGGCGTCTTCCATGCACTTAAGCAGAATTAATTTCAGATCCGCGGTCAGGTACTGACCGGGGATTTCTGAAAACAGGCGATTAGCCCGGTTGTAGGTATCCCCCAGGGCGGTGATCTTTCGTGCTCGCTCAATGCGGGCACGCTCACGCATTTGGCTGAGTACGATGATGGCGATCGATACAATAACAACGGCCACCAATAAAAGAACGATCGTGGTTGCTTCCATGTGGCAGTAGTAGCTCCGCCTTTTTGAGTCGATGGTGTGGGTGTACGAATGTGGCTCAAAATACCGATATTGTTGAGTAACTACCAGAAAGATTAGCAGAAATACACTCTGGAAACCGTTATGAGATGTAAAAATTACTGATATCTATTCATTGCGTGAATTGATGTTGCAATGAGCATTGGTTTTGTAAATAGTAGCTGTTTCAGACGCCGGATTGCTGCGTGTGGATGCCATTATAATCAGGAGTTGTACATGAATCTCTCCCGCGTTGATCTGAACCTGCTGGTTTACTTGGATGTGTTGCTGCGCGAACGGAACGTTACCAAGTCTGCAAGCCATCTTGGCATTACCCAGCCTGCCATGAGCAATGGCCTGAGACGGCTTCGTGATCTTTTCGGAGATCCGCTACTGGTGCGCACCAGTGAAGGTATGACAGCCACCGAGCGAGCAAGGGAATTGCAGCCGCTGGTGCGCAGCATTATTTCTGATATCGAGCAGGCGATACAAGAAACAACGCCATTTTCAGCGATTGACAGCCAGCGTGTATTTCGGATTATGGCCAGCGATTATGCAGAGTCCTGTCTTATGCCCCGAGTGCTACGGCGGATTCGCCAGGAAGCACCCAATGTGACTCTCGATGTACTTACCCCCAGTGATGTCAGTTTTCTGGATGTGGAGCAGGGTCGCCTGGATATGGCGATCAACCGCTTTGATAAAATTCCGCAGTCGTTCCATCAAAAAACCTTATGGACAGAGTATTTTGCCTGCCTGATGAACTCGCAGAATCCGATTCTTGCGCAACCCTTCACGCTGGATACATACCTTGACGCCAACCATATATGGGTCAGCAAGACGGGGTTTGGGGTGGGGGTCGGGGTAAATCCAAAGGATGTGCAACGGTTGGGATGGGTGGATGAAGCGCTCACCAAAATGCGGCGCAAGCGGCGGATTTCGGTATTTACCCGGCATTATCAGGTTGCCATGTTACTTGCCGAGCAGCACGATTTGATTGCCACTTTACCGTCCAGAGCCGCTTGGCTGCAAAAAGATAACCCGAATCTGGTGGTTAAAGTGCCGCCCTTTGAGATCCCGCCATTTGAGTTGAAAATGGCCTGGAGCCCACTGTTACAGCACAATACAGATCACCAGTGGTTGCGGAAGCTGATTGTTGATGTTGCCGGAGATGTGGACGCAGAATTTGCGCCATTCGGTGCTCAGTTTGAATCAGCGGAGGTGCCATAAGCGGGTTGCTGATCAAATAGGTAATTCTCTGACTTCGAGTGAGTTTCTGCCCGAATCCCACATGCGCTGATAGCGTTCAGATAACAATGTTACCCGCCGGCTGTGGGAGAATCCGGCGAACCCCTCGGGCTTTTCAAAACTGTGCCGAAAGACAACGCCTTCCCGGTCAACCAACAAAAATGGCTGACTCTCTGCGGGGTAGTCATCGTTTACCAGCCTGAGTTCGATCCGACTGGGCATTCGGCGCATCAGCTCAACAATTTCGTGGCGGCGTTTGATCAGTGGTTTGTCGTCATGTATCAGCAAACGGACTTCACTTAACGGGTGGCGGCGGGCGAGGGCGGAGACCAGTTCCCGGAAGCGAAAACGGCTGTACAAGTTGTGGTCAAGGTGCCGATCGTACAGCCAGATTCGCTGTTGAGCCTGGTCGGCAATGGAGTCCGTCAGGCTGTTCAGGTCGGCTTCGCTGTTGAACTGCCAGCTTTCAGAATCCTGACCCAAAATCATTGGCTGTGCTATTTTCCCGAGTGCATCCGGCAGTAGTGAGGGAGCCAGGCAGCGCATATCTGCATGGGGAATACCTGCATCATCGTAAAAATCTGAACAAACGTGAAAGCCGGACTGTTGGTAAAAGGAAATGGCATGTTTTTGTGCTGACAGCCGCAGCTCACTATAGCTGCTGCCGGCCGCCTCACGAATCAGATGGCGGAGCAGAGCCACTCCAATTCCACGGCCACGAAATTCCGGCAAAATGGCCATTCTTCCGATATGAGCGGTTTCATCGAGCGTGGTGAACAGACGAGCGACACCAACGGGCGTGTTGCCCGGGAGTACAGCAAGGTAGTGGTCTGCGATTTCGTCAGTATCATCCCATTCCAGCGCCGGCGGTACGTGCTGTTCATCAATAAAAACACGCTGACGTATCTCCCGGATATGACGTGGTGCAAGCTGCCAGCTGTATTTTCTGAACCTTGGTGTCATGGCCTGCACCTATTCGAAATAAACCGACCCCTGGTTATACAGAGTGCACAGCAAACCGAGCAGGGCCTCATCGTCGGCAAACATTGCCAGCGCGTGCATGTCTATTTTTGCACTGGCGCACAGCAGTGGCGCCAACGGGCGGGCATCACCCGTGAGCAAATACTGCTCGCCATCCACGAACAATGCGGTTTCGTCGTCAAACTCATGGTAGGCGAAACGTGAACCTTCGTTCCAGCGCAACTGCTCCCCCGCCTGGAGCGCACCGCTAAAATCCTCGGGTGACGCTGGGGACTCAACCGGGATGATGGTTTCCATGCTTTTCGGAGCTGTTGCGTATTGGCCGAACCAAAGAGAGAGTGAGCGACGATCGCCTGATTTTTCACGAATAATGCGATCCAGCTTGTCGATGACCTGAGACTGAATCAGTCCGGGGTTGTCCTGAACTTCCAGCTCTGGATCAGTAAAATGACTAGCGGCATCTGCCTGGTTACACAGGAAATCGGTGAAACCGGTCAGAATGTCATCAATGGTTGGTGCCCGGAAGCCGACCGACAAGGTGATGCAATCATCTTCGGCAACTCCGTGATGGCCGACACCCGGTGGCAGGTATAACATATCACCTGGTGCCAGGGTGTGGGTTTCTTCGCCGCTCCAGCTACTCAGTATCCGTAGTGGGGTGCCTTCTACCCTGGGCGAAGTGTGATCACAGTGGCCGCCGAAGGTCCAGCGTCTGTGCCCCTCAGCCTGCAGCAAGAATACATCGTACTGATCATAATGGGGGCCAACACTGCCGCCTTTTGGCGCGTAACTGGCCATGATGTCATCCAGCCGCCAGTTTGGCACAAACCGGAAGTGCTCCAGAATATCAGCAATCTCCGGTACCCAGTGGTCCAGGCCCTGAACCAGGAGCGTCCAGTCCCGTTCCGGCAGTTGGCTGAAACGGTCAGGTAAGAACGGGCCGTTGTGTACCTGCCAGGGCTTACCCTGATCATTTTCGATAACAATGCGGGATTCGACGCTTTCCTCGCAGGCCAGTCCGGCAAGCTCATCGGCACTGACCGGACACTGAAATGCCGGGAACGCCTGGCGGATAACCAAGGGCTTTTTCTGCCAGTATTCCTGTAAAAACCGGGAAGCCGTTAATCCGCCGAGCATATCCATACGTGTGTTTCCGATGTCAGAGGTTGCGGGCCTGGTCAATTGCATTGCCAATGTAGCTGGCGGGTGTCAAAGCCATAAGCTCCGCCTTGGCCGCATCCGGAATTTCAAGTGTGGAGACAAAGTCTTTAATAACCTCCGGAGTCATTGCTTTGCCCCGGGTCAGGTCTTTAAGTTTCTCATAGGGCTTTTCAATATTGTAGCGACGCATGACGGTTTGGATTGGTTCGGCCAGAACCTCCCAGGCGTGATCCAGATCTTCATTCAGCCGGGCCGGATTGATTTCCAGTTTGCCCAGGCCTTTCAGGGCAGACTCATAGGCAATCAGGCTGTGAGCAAAGCCTACGCCAAGATTGCGTAGTACGGTTGAATCTGTGAGATCACGCTGCCAGCGGGAAATTGGTAATTTTTCGGCCAGGTGGTTAAACAGCGCATTGGCTATGCCAAGGTTGCCTTCGGAGTTTTCGAAGTCAATGGGATTAACCTTATGAGGCATGGTTGATGAACCTACTTCGCCCTCCACTGTTTTCTGCTTGAAATATCCAAGCGAAATATAGCCCCAGATATCCCGGTTCAGATCAATCAGAATAGTGTTGAAGCGGGCAATGGCATGGTACAGCTCGGCAATGTAATCGTGTGGTTCTATCTGCGTGGTGTAAGGGTTCCAATCCAGCCCCAGGCTTTTAATAAACTCCCTGGCATTAACTTCCCAGTCAATTTGAGCGTAGGCCGACAAATGGGCATTGTAGTTGCCTACGGCGCCGTTGATCTTGCCAAGCAGTTCAACTGCCCGGATTTGTTTCAGTTGCCGGCGCAGGCGATAGGCTACGTTCGCAAACTCTTTGCCAACAGTGGTTGGAGAAGCGGTTTGTCCGTGGGTGCGGGATAACATTGGCTGTTCTGCGTGCTGCCTTGCCAGAGCGGCCAGTTGCTCGGTTACTCGCTCCATGGCTGGCAGCACACCAAAATCCAGTCCTTCACGAATCATCAACCCATGAGACAGGTTGTTGATGTCTTCAGAGGTGCAGGCAAAGTGCACGAACTCGGTGACGGCATGCAGCTCGGGAAAGTCCGCAATTTTCTCTTTAATGAAATATTCTACGGCTTTGACATCATGATTGGTGGTGCGCTCAATACGTTTGACACGTTCTGCATCAGCCACACTGAAATTACTGACAAGCAGATCCAGATATGTGTTGGCATCGGCTGAAAACGGAGGTATTTCGGTGATTTCGGGATGGGCTGCCAGTTTTTGTAACCAGCGAATTTCGACAGTCACGCGGTTTCGAATCAGGCCATATTCACTGAAAATATTGCGAAAAACGCTGACTCTGTTGCCATAGCGTCCATCAACGGGAGAAATGGCAGTCAGGGCGGTGAGTTCCATCGAAAACCTCTCAAGTAATCAAATAAAAAGAAAAATCTGGTGTGTCTATGATATACCAGCGATGCACCTGAATCAGTTGTATTTGCCGGCAACTCCGGCTCGGTCAGTGATAAAGGCCACGATTGGCTTTCTCGGCAAGCTCGCTGGCATGTTGAATGACTTTTTTGCGGATGAACACCAGTTGCCAGCGCCGCCCCCCGGACTGTCGCCAGAGAACCGCTGAGCGTATACCTGCCAGTAGCAGCGCCCGCACCTTCTGAGCACTTTCGTCACGCTGAAGTATCGCGGGGTCGCCACTGACCTGAATGCGTAGTGGGAATGTGCTGATGGTGTCCGTATAAATTGAGGCAAGATTGCTGATCAGGTTCCCGTGCACGTAGCCGAAGTGGTTAGCCGTGTGGCGGGCCTGTTCTATCCGGCTGCCAATAACATCCAGCATGGCTGGTTGCCGGTTCAGTTTTGACTCCAGATGAATCAGGTTCAGGGCGTATCTCAAGGCCTCAATACCCGGCTGTTTGCTCTGCTGGGTTAATGCCGAGGAGAGGGTGTTGAGACCCTCGCGAATGTTCGTCAATTCGCCACCGTAGACATCCAGCGCAACTTTCGGATCGGTTGTAAACAGAGAGCGGATGCAGGTTTCCAGGCTGGCTTCCGGGCAGCGGCCGGTATGGGCAATCTGCTGAACCAGATCGGTTGCCTGAAACACTCCGGCAAGCGCCAGAATCTGGTCGTGAAACGAATGGCTCATACACTCTCCCCATCACGCCAGGTTTCCTCGATCACGCCGCCACCAAGGCAGATATCACCATCGTAAAATACCACAGACTGACCAGGTGTTACCGCTCGCTGAACATCATCAAAAATGACTTTTACACCCTTGTTCATTACCCAGACTTCGCAACTCTGATCTGGCTGGCGATAACGGGTTTTGGCTTTACAGCGGAAACGGGCGGCTGGAGGCTCACCCGCCACCCAGTCAACCGGACCCGATAACAGGCCCCGTGAAAATAGCAGAGGGTGATTCTTGCCCTGTACAGTAACCAGCGCATTTCGCGTCAGATCTTTCTCGGCCACGTACCATGGCTCATCGCCAAAGTCACTGAGTCCGCCAATTTTCAGCCCTTGCCGTTGCCCGATAGTGTGGTACATCAACCCTTGATGCCGTCCGATCACTTTTCCTTCCGGCGTCACTATATCTCCGGGCTGTGCTGGCAGATATTGCTTGAGAAAGTCGGTAAATTTACGCTCACCAATGAAACAGATGCCGGTGGAATCCTTTTTATCATAAGTGATAAACCCCTGTTCTTCGGCAATTCTGCGAACCTCGGTCTTCTCCAGCTCACCAACTGGAAACAGGGTACGGGCAATGCGGTCGCCAGAGACTGCGTGGAGGAAATAGCTCTGATCCTTATTGGCATCCAGGCCCTTTAATAACTGAGCCTTGCCTGATCCGTCGCCGGGTAGTTGCTGACGGGCGTAATGCCCCGTCGCAATATAATCCGCACCAAGAGTTATGGCGTAATCGAGAAACGCCCGGAACTTCACTTCCTTGTTGCACAAAATATCCGGATTGGGCGTTCGGCCTGATTTATATTCAGACAAAAAATGTTCGAATACCCGATCCCAGTACTCGGCAGCAAAGCTTGCGGTATGAAGTTTTATACCGATGGTATCAGCCACCGCCTGAGCGTCTGCCAGATCGGTCATGGCGGTGCAGTATTCTGTTCCATCGTCTTCGTCCCAGTTCTTCATGAACAGGCCTTCAACCTGATAGCCCTGATCTTTGAGCAGCCAGGCCGCGACAGAGGAATCCACACCGCCAGACATTCCGACGATGACACGGGTGCTTTCTACAGGGCGAGTTTGAGATGCGTTTGTCATGAAAACTTCAGTACCGGTGAAAAACCGCGGAGTTTATCATTTTCGAGGGGTTACGTCTGCGTATCTGCGCCTGTTCCTTGGGTTATCGTGTATGGTTGACTAAAGAAATGGCGTAGCAACGCACAAGCACTCACCCTGCAAGCAAGGGTGAGCGTGGAATAGGGGGGAATATCAGCTGTCTGCGTAATCAGCCATTCACGGCCTGAGCCGAATATTCTTGGTGATCAGTACCCTCTGAGCCCGATATGTTGTTGGCCTGGGTGTCTGTATCGCTTTCAACTCTTGTCTCGGGCATTTCCTCCGGAACAATATTGACTGCGTGAACACCTTTATCGCTGGGCTTTTTGTCAAACACAACAGCCTGTCCCGCTTTCAGTGTTTTATAACCTTCCATCTGAATCGAAGAAAAGTGCGCGAACAGATCGTCATTACAACCATCTTCGATGATGAAACCGTACCCTTTGGCGTTATTGAACCACTTAACCTTGCCTATTGGCATGTTGAACTCCCCTGTTCCTTTGCTGTCACACTTTATTGTTAGCGTTGTAGGTCATTCAATCGGCCTTGACCGATCAGAACATTGTTACATAGAGACTGCACATGTTTACAATATTTTACATTGTGGTTTAACTTTCGATCAATCTGCGCGTTGAGTCAATACTTTCTATTACCGGAATGAGTGGTTGAACGCGGTCCGGACACGTTATGATGCCCAAACTGATAATTAACTCACGCTCGTGCTCTAATACAGCTTGAAAATACGAGACTAGCAACCACATTAAGGACAGGGTACCGATAAACCGGTAAAGAATGATGCGGACTATCGAGAATTCTCTACTAATATTCAGTCAGGGGGAAGACGGGCAACCGGGGCGGCAGGATGATATAAGTGTTGCTCCCGCGAAGCCGGCTCTGAAGCGACCTGCACGCTTTCGGGTAGTTCTTCTGAATGATGATTACACACCTATGGATTTTGTGGTCGAGATACTAATGAAGTTCTTCGGCATGAATGAAGAAAAGGCGACGCAGGTGATGCTGCTCGTCCATACGCAGGGAAGAGCCGTGTGTGGGGTATATACCCGAGACATCGCGGAAACAAAGGCGGCACAGGTGAACCAGTATTCGTCTGAATACGAGCACCCGCTTCTTTGTGAGATTGAACGTGCGGACTGACAGACGTTGGGGTGGCCCATGTTGAGCAAAGATCTTGAAACTACGCTGAATACGGCTTTCAAAAATGCCCGGGACAAGCGTCATGAGTTCATGACGGTGGAGCATTTATTATTAGCCCTTTTGGAAAACGAATCGGCGGTGGTAGTGCTGAGGGCTTGTGGCGCAGATCTTGGCCAGCTCCAGAACGAACTGGTTGAGTTCGTAGACTCCACCACACCACTGATTCCCACGAATGATAACGAACGGGAGACGCAGCCCACATTGGGCTTCCAGCGTGTCCTGCAGCGTGCTGTATTTCATGTGCAGTCCTCTGGAAAAAAAGAGGTAACCGGTGCCAATGTGCTGGTTGCTATCTTTAGTGAGCAGGAAAGTCAGGCGGTTTATGTGCTGAAAAAGCAGAGTGTCGCCCGTATTGATGTAGTTAACTTTGTATCCCACGGAATTTCCCGTGTGCAAGGTGCAGATGACGACGCTGGCCATGATCAGATGGCACCGGATGAGGCGGCTGAAGAAGGTGGCCATGCCAGAGCACTGGATAACTACGCAACCAATCTGAATGAGCAGGCACGTCTGGGGCGCATTGATCCCCTGATTGGCCGTGAGCATGAGGTTGAGCGCGTCGTTCAGATTTTGGTGCGCCGACGCAAGAATAACCCCTTGCTGGTTGGTGAGGCTGGAGTTGGCAAAACGGCCATTGCCGAGGGCCTGGCGAAGCGTATTGTCGATAAACAGGTACCGGATATTATTTCCGATGCCGTGGTTTACTCGCTGGATCTCGGTGCACTGCTGGCCGGAACCAAATACCGGGGTGATTTTGAGAAACGCCTGAAAAGCCTGCTGTCGGACCTGAAAAAAGAAGAGCATGCCATTCTGTTTATTGACGAGATCCATACCATCATTGGTGCAGGATCTGCATCAGGCGGAGTTATGGATGCGTCTAATTTGCTGAAGCCAATGCTTAGTTCAGGCGAAATTCGCTGTATCGGATCTACTACATTCCAGGAGTTCCGCGGCATCTTTGAAAAAGACAGCGCACTGGCCAGACGTTTTCAGAAGATCGACATCAACGAACCCAGTGTTGAAGATACCTATCAGATTCTGAAGGGTCTGAAACCCAATTTTGAGAAGCACCACGATCTCAAATACACCGATAAAGCATTGCGGGCGGCGGCAGAACTGGCTGATCGTTATATAACAGACCGGCATCTGCCGGACAAAGCTATTGATGTAATTGATGAAGCGGGTGCACGCCAGCGTTTACAGCCGGAAGGCAAGCGCAAAAAAACTGTTGATGTGACGGAAATTGAAGACGTGGTGGCGAACATTGCGCGTATACCGCCTAAAAATGTGTCCACCAGCGATAAAGACCTGCTTCTTAATCTTGAGCGGGATCTTAAGCTGGTGGTCTTTGGGCAGGATCCGGCTATCGAATCTCTGTCTATGGCCATCAAACTGGCCCGCGCCGGGCTGAAGTCACCAGAGAAGCCTGAAGGGGCGTTCCTCTTTGCCGGTCCAACGGGTGTGGGCAAGACGGAAGTCACCAAGCAACTGGCCAAGGTGCTGGGAATAGAGCTGATTCGGTTTGATATGTCTGAGTACATGGAGCGACACACGGTTTCGCGGCTAATTGGTGCGCCACCGGGGTACGTAGGCTTCGACCAGGGCGGCTTGCTTACTGAATCCGTCAACAAGCACCCGCACTGTGTGCTGTTACTGGATGAGATTGAAAAAGCCCACCCGGAAGTGTTCAATCTGCTGCTGCAGGTGATGGATCACGGCACGTTAACGGATAACAACGGTCGCAAAGCCGACTTCCGCCATGTGATTCTGGTAATGACGACCAACGCCGGTGCAGAAAGTATGGCTCGTCGCTCAATGGGCTTTAGCGAGCAGGATCATACGACTGACGGCATGGAAATTATTACCAAGACGTTCACACCGGAGTTCCGTAACCGGCTGGATGGCATTATTCAGTTTGGTGACCTGAAGAAGGAAACCATTACTCACGTACTGGATAAATTCCTTACCGAGCTGCAGGCGCAACTGGATGAGAAATTTGTTGTTCTTCATGTGGATGACGAAGCCAAGGCCTGGCTGGCAGATAAAGGTTACGATGCAACCATGGGCGCACGTCCGATGACGCGGCTCATTCAGGATAAAATCAAGCGGCCATTGGCGGAGCAAATCCTGTTTGGACGTCTGTCAGAGAAGGGGGGTGAGGTTTTTGTTCACCTGCGCGATGACGAGTTGGTGTTTGAGTATGAGGATGAACCTGCAGAGGCAATCTGAATCATATCCAAACAGTTGAATCAAAAAAGCCCCGGACTTCCGGGGCTTTTTGGATGTCTGTCAGCTGTTAACGGGCACGGTAAACAATGCGGCCCTTGCTCAGGTCGTAAGGAGTCAGTTCAACCTTTACCTTGTCGCCGGTAAGGATACGGATATAGTTCTTACGCATTTTCCCTGAGATATGAGCAGTCACCACGTGGCCGTTGCTAAGTTCTACACGGAACATGGTATTTGGAAGGGTATCAATAATTACGCCCTCCATTTCAACGACATCTGATTTCGCCATTCAGTAAAAACCTCGTTTAGAATGAACTTCTCTTGATTTTAAATTGCGCAATTCTGCCTGAATTATTAGCATTTGGCAAAGTTCAGTTTGTGTTGAGGGCTCGCCAACAGCCATCCCGAAGTGCTTCGATGGGTTTGAAGCGCGTTTTATAGTTCATCTTTCGGCATTCGCGAATCCAGTAACCCAGGTACAAATGCGGCAATTCTCGTCGTTGTGCCTCTTCTATTTGCCAAAGAACGGCGTAAGTACCGAGGCTTCGGTGCTCCATCTCAGGATTGAACATTGTGTAGATGGCAGACAGACCATCATCGAGCATGTCGATAGCCGCAAGGCCGATCAGATTATCTTTCAGGTGAATTTCAAGAAACCATGAATCTATAGCGCCATCGACCAAAAATGAGGTGAACTGATCCCTGGATGGTGGGTACATATCGCCGTCTTTATGTCGTTGTTCTATATAGTGGGCGTATAGCTGGTAGTAGTGTTCGCTGAAGACGGCTGGCACCAGCTTGCAGGTCAGGTCCTCATTTTTTTTCCATATTCGCCGCTGGCTACGGTCTGGCTGGAACTCGCTTACTCTAAGGCGCACAGGAACGCACGCATTACAATGCTCGCAGTGCGGGCGGTAGTAGTGTGAGCCACTGCGACGAAACCCCAGAGCTGTTAACTGGCTATAGAGTTTTTTGTCAATATTGGCCCGTGGATCCACAAACATGGTAGTGGCTTCGTGGTTTTCCAGGTAGCTGCAGTCGTGAGCGGGGGTTGCAAAGAACACCAGTGTTCTGAGATTGCTCATTTATACCTCCGGCCTGATCCATTGCCAGCGAAAATCCCAATCGTCGTGTTTCGGCTTTTGATTTATGTATGTGTTGAGTATAGATAAAAACTTGGTTCTGGTAATTGTGCGAGCGCCCATGGTCAGAAGATGCTGGCTTTCAACCTGGCAATCCATGATTTTATAATCCCACTCCCGGAGTTGATTGGCCAGATGCACCATAAGAATTTTGGAGGCGTTGGTTTCCAATGAGAACATGGACTCTCCAAAAAAGCATCGGCCAATGGCCAGGCCATACAAACCGCCCGCAAGCTCCCCGCTTTGGTTCCAGACTTCGATAGAATGCGCAACACCCTGATGATGAAGCTCAGAGTAACCGGCAATCATGTCTTCCGTTATCCAGGTACCTTCTGATCTGGTTGTAGCGCACAAGCGGATAACGCGATCGAAAGCCCGGTCAGCCGTTACCTGATAGTGACCGCGGTTCAGAGTGCGCCGCAAGCTGCGGGAAACGTGTATATCACCGGGAAAGAGAACGCATCTTGGGTCAGGCGACCACCAGAGTACCGGTTGGTCGTCGCTGTACCAGGGGAAAATACCACTTCTGTAGGCAAGCAGGAGACGCTCTGTGGACAGGTCGCCTCCCAGTGCCAGCAGGCCGTCGGGGTCATCCAGAGCATCTTCTGCGGGCGGGAACCAGAGCTGATCAGGGTCCAGCCAGGGTAATGAGGTCATTCTGCTCCGTTGTCTTTCAACCCTGTTGATCCAGAAATTTCTCTGCATCCAGTGCAGCCATACAGCCAAAGCCGGCAGAGGTTACCGCTTGGCGATACACATGATCAGCTACATCGCCAGCGGCAAAGACACCGGGAATGCTGGTTTGTGTTGCCATACCTTCCAGGCCGGACCTGATCTGAATGTAGCCATCCTTCATATCCAACTGGTCTTTGAACAGCCCGGTGTTTGGTTTGTGGCCAATGGCAATGAATACGCCGGCAAGGTCAATATCTTTGGTAGCTCCGTCTTTTGTGCTCTTGATGCGCATGCCGGTTACACCCGTACTGTCGCCCAAAACCTCATCCAGCGTGTGATCCCACAGGATTTTTACATTGCCGCTTTTTGCTTTTTCAAACAGCTTGTCCTGCAGGATTTTTTCAGCGCGAAGGCTGTCACGACGATGCACCAGGGTAACTTCGCTGGCGATATTCGAGAGATAAAGTGCTTCTTCTACTGCAGTGTTGCCTCCGCCAATCACAGCAACACTTTGTTTTTTATAAAAGAAACCGTCACAAGTGGCGCATGCTGAAACGCCCTGGCCCTTGAATCTTTCTTCAGACTCCAGGCCAAGATACATGGCGGTTGCGCCCGTTGCGATAATCAGAGCATCACAGGTGTACTCTCCACTATCACCCTTTAAACGAAATGGCCGGCTGTGCAAATCCGCTTCGTTGATGGTGTCGTACACAATGTTGGTGTCAAAGCGCTCTGCATGCTTGAGCATGCGTTGCATGAGCTCGGGGCCCTGAACGCCTTCGTTATCACCAGGCCAGTTATCGACATCAGTCGTGGTAGTGAGCTGGCCGCCGACCTCGATGCCGGTAATCAGTGTCGGTTTCAGATTAGCCCGGGCCGCGTAAACAGCAGCAGTATAACCGGCAGGGCCGGAGCCAAGAATAATCAGTTGGGAATGTCTGGTTTCGCTCATCTGTGTCTCTCGTTAGTTATCCAAGAACCGATACGGTGGTTAAGAGTTGCCTGACTCGTCCTGTGCTTTTCCCGGTTTCTCCCTGTTCCAGCCGGTGTTCGCCCACGGCACCGAAAACCGTTTGGATGTCATCTGGCAATACGTGCTGGCGACCTTCCATAAACGCCCAGGCTTTTGCCGCTCTGAGAAGCCCTAAACCGGCTCGTGGCGACAAGCCGTAGAGCAGGCCGGGCATACGCCGGCTTTGCTCAAGAAGGCGCTGTACGTAATCCAGAAGGGCCGGGCTGGTCTTGATTTGATCCACAGCCGCTTGCAGTTGCACTAATTCTGTATGCGTCACCAGGGGCTGTAGGCGATCCGTTATGGCGCGGCGATCTTCACCCTCAAGCAGTTCCCGTTCTGCCGCCGGATCCGGATAGCCCAGCCGGATACGCATCAAAAAACGGTCAAGTTGGGATTCAGGCAACGGGTAGGTACCGCCCTGTTCAGCGGGGTTTTGGGTGGCGATGACAAAAAACGGCTGAGGCAACGGGCGGGTTTCACCTTCAATGGACACCTGCCGCTCTTCCATGGCTTCAAGAAGCGCACTTTGTGTGCGGGGAGACGCGCGGTTAATCTCATCAGCAAGTACTACCTGCGCAAAGATTGGCCCCGGATGAAAAATCAGGGCGCCGGCTTCTTTGTCATACATCGAATAACCCAGTACATCGGCAGGTAGCAGGTCATTGGTAAATTGTATGCGCTGGTAGCTCAGACCCATTGCCTTTGCGAGCGCATGGGCCAGGGTAGTCTTACCCATGCCGGGGATGTCTTCAATCAACAAATGCCCGCGGGCAAGCAGACCACAGACAGCAAGGCGAAGTTGTTGCTCTTTGCCCAGCAATATCTTGTTCAGCTCACCAATCAGGGTATCGACCAGTCCTTTCATTCTTGTTTAATCCCTTACCCGCTTGAGAATATCGCCATAGGCATCAATACGCCGGTCCCTCAAATAGGGCCAGATGCGACGAATTGATTCGGTGCGGTTGCGGTCCAGAGTTACTGTAAGAACGCATTCAGAATGATCATCGGCCCGGGCCAGAAACTCTCCCTGAGGGCCGCAGATAAAGCTGTTTCCCCAGAACAGGATACCGTCAGACTGGCCGGCGGGGTCTGGCTCGGTGCCTACCCTGTTGGGTGCAATTACAGGGAGGTTATTGGCGATCGCATGGCCGCGCTGAACAGTAACCCAGGCGTCCAGTTGCCTTGCCTGTTCATCAGCAGTGTCTGTAATGTCCCAGCCGATGGCGGTTGGATAAATGAGTATCTCAGCGCCTGCCAGTGCCATCAGACGCGCAGCTTCCGGGTACCACTGATCCCAGCACACCAGTAAACCCAGCTTGCCAACCGAGGTCTCTATCGGAGTGAAGCCACTTTCGCCACTGTTAAACCGGGCATCACCGGGGGTGAAATAGAATTTTTCATAAAAGCCGGGGTCATCAGGAATGTGCATTTTCCGGTATATGCCAGCCAGTGAGCCATCTTTCTCAAAAACCACTGCGGTGTTGTGGTACACGCCATTCATACGGCGCTCAAAAATGGACCCGACCAATACAATGCCAAGTTCGTTCGCAAGCTCGGCAAGACGCTGGCTGGTGGGGCCGGGAATAGGCTCTGCCAGTTCAAAAACTGAGGTATTTTCTGTTTGGCAAAAATATGAGGTGGCATGCAGTTCTTGCAACACAATCAGCTCTGCGCCTTTTGTGGCCGCCTCTCTTACCAGTTTTTCTGTAATGGCAAGACTGGTCGCTTTGTTGTCGCTACCGGTTTGCTGAATGGCAGCGACATTCAAAGAGCGGGAACCCGGCATGGCATTCGACACAATGTTCATATGCTAACTACTCCTGCAGGAATCTGCATGGTAATGCAGTGCAAGCTTCCATGTTGGCGGATCAGCAGGCGACAATCGATAGGTATAATTTCCCGGTCCGGGAAAATGCCTGCCATAATCTCAATCGCATCGTCATCTTGCGGGACACCATAAATGGGTAGCAGCACCGCTTTGTTGATGATCAGAAAATTGGCATAGGTTGCCGGCAGGCGCTGACCGTCTGTATCAAATATGGCGTCCGGCCAGGGCAGGGCTGTTAGTTTATACGGGCTGCCATCGCGCTGGCGGAACTCCTGCAGATCTTCCTCCATAGCTGCCAGAGCGCTGTAGTGCTCGTCAGCTACATCCGGGCAGGCAACGTAGCAAATATGATCGGGCGCGCAAAAGCGTGCCAGCGTATCAATGTGGCTGTCTGTGTCGTCTCCTGCGAGGTAGCCATGATTCAGCCAGAGCACCCGATCGATGCCAAGCAATTCTGCCAGGGTCTGTTCAATAGCTGCACGGTCACTGGCCGGGTTACGAAAAGGTGACAGCAGGCATTCGCTGGTTGTTAACAGCGTACCCAACCCGTCGGACTCAATAGAACCGCCTTCCAGTACAAAATCTACGGGTACCAGCGGGGTATTGCCGAAGGCATGAAAGCTTGCAAGGTGCTGATTGAGAGCGTTGTCCTTTTCCCAGGGAAATTTCCCTCCCCACGCATTGAACTGGAAGTCCAGCAGGGCCAGACCGTCTGGGGTGCGCACGGTGATTGGCCCATGGTCTCTGGCCCAGGTATCGTTAGAGGGCGCGGGCACAGCAATAACCCGGCCAGGCAACCCCTCCCGAATGGCATACCCATTAAGCTCACGCTCCAGGGCCTGAAGTCGGATAACGTGCTCGCAACTGACTATCAGGTGCTCAAACCGAAGGATTGTCTGGGCGATGTGCCTGAAAACCGGCTCAACCTCATCAAGGATGTCAGCCCAATCTGTTCCGGGATGTGGCCAGGTCAACATTACGGCACTTTGCGGGGCCCACTCGGGGGGCAACTCGCGTCTGGATGTCACTTTACAGTCACCTTAAAAGTCGGGAAAGCCGCCATTCTAACTGACGGAGAACACAACGTCAGCGCGTAACCCGCCATTAGTACTTGGTAAATGTTGATTTTTGTTATTTTTGGCGGTTCTGCTTAAGCACGGTATGAAGTACGTGGCTGCCCTCAAAATAAACAATAAAGTCCTGATAAATCCATTGCGTAATAGCCGGTTCTCCGACAGGACCTTGGGTAGACTGCGGATCGCCCCATTTGCTGCGGACATAGGCCTGGCTTGCTCCGAGTTTTGGGAAGTCTGCATGATTGCGATCTGCCTGGGCACCCACTGGAATCACCAGATCTTCCGCAACAACACTGCCTGTTGGTGTCAAAGCGAGAGTGAATGTTGCTGCAAGCGCCAGCGCGAAGAACGGGTGTTTATTATCGTTCATGGGTAGTCCTCCATTTGATGCAAAGGCCTCCCGGACAGCATATGCCGGGATATGGATAAAGCGTAATATCCGAGAAAGGCTGGCAAAAGTCATCTGCTTTTGTCAGTTTACTGGCTTTGGCGCTGACGAATCTGCCAGCGCATCACGTGTCGTACAATCTGCTGACGATCGCTATCCTGAATGTCGGTGAACTGTATGTGAACCCTTTCTGTTCCTGTGGTGTCCGGGCATATCTCAATGACTTCGGCAGCAGCCTGAGGCTGGAAAAGCTCTGGTGGAAGGGTCATGCGAACCGCAAGCCGATCGCCGGGTTTCCAGACAGATGCCGCGGTGGAAAAAGCCAGACCTCCCTCGCTGAGAGTGACATTCTGCCAGTCTTCTGGTTGCAACGGATTTTGCTCAAAGGCCATAATGCGCGCCAGCGTATCCAGCTTGCCGTTCATGGATTTGATCAGACCCGTTAAAAAGCGGTCGCGTTCGGACAGGCTGGCAAGCTGGGACCGAACGTCTTGATCCAGTCGCTTGAAGTCAGTTTTCAGGCTTTCGAGGTGATTATTGCCGAACGTCGCCTCACTAACTGGTGTACCCGGTGAGAGTTTCCGGACTTCCAGGCCGATATGGTCCTCAATACGGAAAAATTCCCGACGCTCAGGTGAGTCTTTCAACAGCTTTGGGGGCGGATTTGACGGCATCCTGGCTCCGAAAATCAGATTTTTTTATAATAGAGAGTAGTTTAGCAGTTTCTTTTGCTGCTGGAAGGCGGTAGAGAAAACCAAGCCACGACAGACCTGAAGGTAGCGACGGGCACCTCCTCATGTTCAGACCCTTATCATTTTGTATAGGTTTACGTTATACGGCAGCAAAACGTCGTAACCACTTCATATCCTTCATATCGCTGACGTCGATGATCGGCCTGATGCTGGGTGTTGCAGTACTGATTATTGTACTTTCTGTGATGAACGGATTTGATCGTGAACTTCAGACGCGCATTCTCGGCATGGTGCCCCACGCTGTTATTGAGGGGGCTGAGCCGTTGCCTGACTGGCAAGCAATTGATCAGCAGGTGGAGAAACATCCGCGAGTGCTGGCAGCGGCTCCGTTTATTCAGGGGCAAGGCATGGTAACCGGCGGCGGAAATGTCCGCGGTGTCATGCTGAACGGCATACTGCCAGATCAGGAAAAAACAGTATCCATCATCGAAGACCACATGGTTGAAGGCAGTCTGGATGACCTGGTTGCCGGCGAGTTCGGGATTATTATCGGTAAGCTGATGGCGAACAGCCTCCGGCTTCAGATTGGTGACAAGGTAACTGTCGTTCTGCCAGAGGCCACAGTTACCCCGGCGGGTGTATTGCCAAGGTTAAAGCGATTCACCGTTAAGGGCATTTTTAGTGTAGGCGCTGAGCTGGATGGAAATTACACACTTATACACATGGACGATGCCTCCAAGTTAATGCGCACAGATGGTAAAGCGCAGGGTATCCGGCTTCTGGTAGATGATCTGTTTGCAGCTCCAAAAGTTGCCCAAGAGGCCGCGGCCATGCTTGATGGCCGTTACTATGTCTCAGACTGGACTCGAACCCAGGGCAACCTTTTTCAGGCAATTCGCATGGAAAAGACCATGATCGGCTTGTTACTGATGTTTATTGTGGCGGTGGCTGCATTTAACATTGTTTCGACACTGGTGATGGTTGTTACTGATAAAACAGCGGACATAGCCATTCTTCGCACCATGGGGGCCACACCAGGGCGCATTATGCGCATTTTTATTGTTCAGGGCGCGGTTATTGGTGTTGTTGGAACACTGATAGGCACAACGCTGGGTGTGCTGGGGGCACTGAATATAAGTGCGTTTATTTCATGGCTTGAGAGTGCTCTGGGGCACAAGTTCCTGAGTGCTGATGTGTATTTTATCAGTTACCTGCCATCACAACTTCAGTTGCAGGATGTGTTTATTATCAGTGGTGCAGGTCTTGCTATGAGCCTGTTGGCTACAATATACCCAGCCTGGCGTGCATCACGGGTCGATCCTGCGGAGGCTCTGCGTTATGAGTAAGGATTCTATAACCATGCAGGAACCATCTTTGATTATTGACTGCCGGCAGGTAACGCGTACCTATAATGAGGGGCCAGGCAAGCTCACAATCTTCTCTGATATCTCACTGCAGGTTTCACAAGGGGACACAGTTGCCATCGTTGGCAGTAGTGGCTCGGGTAAAACAACCCTGTTGAATTTACTCGGTGGCCTGGACAGGCCGTCATCGGGGCAAATCTCTATCTGTGGCCAGGACATTCACAAGCTTCCTGAAACCGGACGGGCAAAATTTCGTAATCGCAATCTCGGCTTCGTTTACCAGTTTCACCATTTGCTGCCTGAATTTTCAGCGCTGGAAAACGTAATGATGCCGTGCCTGCTTGGCAATATGGCTATCCGGGAAGCGGAAAAGAGAGCAAAAACATTGCTTGGCCGGGTGGGGCTTGCCGAACGCCTCGTGCATAAGCCTGGAGAATTATCGGGTGGCGAGCGCCAGCGGGTTGCGATTGCCAGGGCTCTGGTTAATGAGCCGCAATGTGTACTTATGGATGAGCCTACCGGTAATCTGGATGAGCAAACGGGTGAAGGCGTTCGTAAGCTGATTGAGTCCCTGCGGGATCAGTTGGGTATTGCGTTTGTGATGGTAACTCACGATATGACGATGGCCCGGAGCCTGGGGCGGGTGTTGCGGCTGGAGCAGGGCAGGCTGGTTCAGGAATCCTGATCGGAGCGTGGGCTTTTTGATACGCCGGTACGTCGTCTCGCCCGCCACTCCGCGCGGATTTTACGTCGCCAGAGCAATTGAATGATCAAGTAGGCCAGACAGGCAGAAACCGTTGCAACAATCAGAGAGCCCAAATATAGCGGAATGCCTATTTCCAGAAGGCGCTCGCTGATCCATGCCCAGGAGAGCTCGAAATCAAAGTCAAGAACTGGCCGGTGGAGAACCCAGGCCCCCACTTTGTAATTAAAATAAAACAGTGGAGGCATGGTGATCGGATTGCTTATCCACACCAAAGCCACGGATAGCGGTAGATTGGCGTTAAACCAGATGGCAAAAAAACCTGCCGCTACCATCTGAAAGGGCATAGGAATAAAACAGAACCAGACGCCAATCAGAAACGCACGGGCCACGCTGTGGCGATTAATGTGCCACAGATTGGGCTCGTTCCGGATCTCACCAAGAAACTGCAGCGACTCCATCTTCTGCAGTTTTTCTGGCGTGGGTAGATAGCGTTTGATGAACTTCTTTGGCATCTGAAGCACTGTTAGTAAAGGATTGATACCTTCGACGGCCTGGGTGCCGGCGGAATGCTTATACATTCAGGAGGACAAGGATTGTCCGGAAATTCAAATGGCCAAGCCCGGCCTGCTAGTGGTCGTAATTCCTGGGCCCCAGGCATTTTTGCCTTCTCTTGCGGCGTTATCTTACTGTATCGGTTGTCTGTGTTGCCACCTTT
>DATJDA010000117.1:0-6013 GCA_035497695.1 Marinobacter sp.
ATCAATCTGGCCATGGGCCTGACGGCCATGAAGTTGCGCACTTACGCACTGGTAAGTTGGGTGGCCATGCTGCCCGCTACGTTTATCTATGTGAATGCGGGAACCCAGCTTGGTCAGATTGAAACCATGGCCGATATTGTCTCCCCTAATTTATTGCTCTCACTTGCTTTGTTAGGCGTGTTTCCACTGATCGCAAAATTCGTGGTTGGGCTCATTCGTCGCCGTCGCGTTTACGCGGGCTGGCAAAAGCCGAAGTCGTTTGATTACAACCTGCTGGTGATTGGCGGTGGTTCTGCGGGCCTGGTGTCTGCTTATATTGGAGCTGCGGTAAAAGCCAAAGTGGCATTGATTGAAAAACATAAAATGGGCGGCGACTGCCTGAATACAGGTTGCGTGCCTTCCAAAGCGCTTATTCGTAGTGCGAAAGCTGCCGACACGTTGCGCAACGCCAGCCGCTACGGTTTGGAGTCTGTACCGGTGAAGGGCTCGTTCAAAACCATTATGGGCCGGGTTCAGAGCATAATTGCCAAAATTGAGCCCCACGACTCCCCGGAGCGGTATCAGAAGCTGGGTGTAGACTGCATTTCCGGAGAGGCGGCTTTTGTATCGCCCTGGGAGTTGGACGTCACACATCCGGATGGCCTCAAGGAGCGTCTGACGGCCCGGAGCATTATCGTGGCTACGGGCGCACGGCCGGCAATGCCGCCCATTCCAGGCCTTGAGGATATGCAGCCGCTGAATTCTGACAACCTGTGGGGGTTGCAGGAGCAGCCCGCGCGCTTGCTGGTTCTTGGTGGTGGGCCGGTGGGTTCTGAGCTGGCCCATGCCTTTGCACGGCTGGGTTCCAAAGTGATTCAGTTAGAGCAGGCTGATCGCCTGCTTGGTAAAGAAGATGTGGAGGTATCCGATCTCATTGCCAAACAATTTGAAGCCGATGGTATTGATCTTCGATTGAATCACCGGGCGGTTGAGTTTCGGTTGGAAGATAATGAAAAAGTTGTCTATTGCGATCATCAGGGCGAGCGGGTGCGGATTCCTTTTGACGAGGTGCTTGTTGCCCTGGGGCGCGTTGCGAATACCGCCGGCTTGCAGCTCGAAAAGGTTGGAATAGAAACCGCAGCCAATGGCACCTTGCCAGTTGAAAGCGATATGAGCCTGCGCTACCCCAACGTGTTTGCCTGTGGCGATGTGGCGGGCCCTTATCAGTTTACCCATGCGGCGTCTCATCAGGCGTGGTACGCGGCAGTTAATGGGTTGTTTGGCCAGTTCAAACGCTTCAACGTGGATTATCGGGTTATGCCGTGGGTTACGTTTACCTCGCCGGAAGTGGCAAGGGTTGGCTTGAGTGAAGCAGAGGCAAAAGCCAGGAATGTTCCTTACGAAATCACCCGGTACGGTTTGGATGATCTGGACCGGGCCATTACCGACAGCGAGGACTATGGCTTTATCAAAGTGCTGACCGTGCCGCGGAAAGACAAAATATTGGGCGCGGTGGTTGTGGGTGCACATGCGGGCGAGATTCTGGCGGAATTTACTCTGGCCATGAAGCATGGCCTGGGCCTGAACAAGATTCTGGGCACCATACACCCGTATCCAACCTGGAATGAGTCTGCAAAGTACATCGCCGGCGAATGGAAGCGGGCCCACGCTCCGAAGGGTGTGCTGAGCATGTTGGAGAAATGGCATAGTTGGCGACGGGGCACGCAGCACGGCGGTCGGAAAGAGCCAAATAAAGTAACCACGGGTGAAAAAGTATGACGCAGCGAGAAGCAGTTATAGCGCGAACTAAAACCGACACCGGGCTGAGGCGTATACCTGCCGCGCAGGTAATAACGCCCCGTGCCGCGGATAGCTGGACACACACCCGTAATGGCGAGCCGCGAGGTTACATAGACGCAAGCAGGCTGAAAGAGCTGTGGATTCATACCGGAACCGCCTGCAATCTGGCTTGTTCATTCTGCCTTGAGGGCTCTCATCCGGGCGATAATCGAATTCCGGCCATGAAGCTAACAGATGTAAAACCGTTTATTCACGAAGCCATTGGCATGGGTGTAGAGCAGTTTTCGTTCACCGGTGGTGAACCGTTTGTGATCAAGGATTTTGTGAATATTCTGAATTATGCCAGCCAGCACCGGCCTTGCTTTGTACTGACGAATGCGACCGAACCTTTGCTGAAGCGCCGGCATCAAATCCTGCCATTGCTAGGCAACCCGCACCCCATTCATTTTCGGGTTAGCCTGGATTACCCCAATCGCGAGCGCCACGATAAAGAGCGTGGTGATGGCAGTTTTGAACTTGCGCTGGAAGGCATCCATTGGCTGATTGAACAGGGCTTCAGGGTGTCTGTCGCCCGGCAGACCGATCCGGGTGAAATTTCTTCAGAGGTTGAAGCGGCGTTTCATGAGATTTTCCGGGCTTGGTCTATTCCGGAGAATCTGGCCTTTACGGCATTTCCCGATTTGGGTGTGCCTGGCTCTGATGATGGCAGTCCTGAGATTACTGAGGCCTGTATGGAGCAGTATCCGACCAAGGAAAGTCAGGCGCATTTTATGTGCAGTAATACCCGAATGCTGGTTAAAAAAGGCGATGCGGTGCGGGTATATGCCTGCACGCTGGTGGATGATGACCCCGATTACGATTTAGGTGGAACGCTGGCAGAAAGCATGAGAGAGCGGGTGATGCTTCGGCATCATCGGTGTTATTCCTGTTACCGGTATGGTGCCAGTTGTTCGGCGCCTGGCTAGGTCTTTGCCTGAATATCAGTGCTTTATCCTTGGAGGCCTAAAGGTTTAAATATTTAACGATTATCTGAAGCCCCCGTATGGCGCGGCCTTGGCCGACAAAGGCATATAGGTAGGTGCATTCACTGGTCGTTAAAAGAGAGGTGTAGCTTGAATTATATTTCGAGGTCTATATAATTTATAGACTAAATTTTAGATATGAACCTATTACGTTATGACGTCAGAAGGACCGACTACCCCCGCCATTACCCTGCGTACCCCCGTAAAGGATGATGGCTTCAGACTTCACCAGTTAGTGGCAGAATGCCCACCACTGGACTCCAATTCGATCTACTGCAATCTGTTGCAGTGCAGTCATTTTGCCGAAACCGCCGTGGCCGCTGAAAAAAGTGGCGAGCTGGTCGGCTTTATCTCCGGATATATCCCCCCCGAACAGTCAGAGACAATATTTGTATGGCAGGTGGCCGTTCACGAAAAAGGTCGTGGGCAGGGTCTGGCCAAGCGAATGCTGAAAGAAATCGTTGGTCGTGATGTGTGCAGGAATGTTACGCATATGGAAACGACGATTACTGAAGATAATGAAGCGTCCTGGGCACTATTCCGTTCGTTTGCGCGTGATATGGGGGCAGAGCTCACCCATCACGAGCATTTCAGTAAAGAGCCGCATTTTGGCGGACAACACGACTCTGAGTTTTTACTGCGCATCGGGCCCTTCACAAAAGGAACCTGAGCTGTCTCCCGTGCTGGCAAATGCTGGTATTGAATGACCCAGAATTTTTGAATGAGCCGGTAGACCGCGCATCTACCTCGAACCTTACATGCTAAGAGGCAAAACCATGAGTAACATTTTTAAATCAACTGAATCAGAAGTACGTGTCTACAGCCGTGCTTTCCCTGTTGTATTCAACCGCGCTAAAAATGCGCATCTCTATACCGAAGACGGTAAAGAGTACCTGGACTTTCTGGCAGGCGCAGGCTCGCTGAACTACGGCCATAACAACGATATTCTGAAAAAGGCACTGCTGAGCTATATCGAATCCGATGGCGTGAGCCAAGGCCTGGATATGTTCACCACCGCCAAGCAGGATTTCATGGAGTCGTATAAGAAGCACATTCTTGATCCCCGTGGTCTGGACTACAAAATGCAGTTCACCGGGCCTACCGGTACCAACGCGGTGGAAGCGGCCCTGAAATTGGCGCGTAAGGTGAAGGGCCGGCCAGGTATTTTCTCATTCACCAACGGTTTCCACGGCGTAACCATGGGTGCCGTTGCTGCTACAGGTAACAAGCATCACCGTGGTGGTGTGGGAACTCCGTTGGGTAATGTCGATTTCATGTTTTACGACGGTTATCTTGGTGAAGACGTAGACAGCCTGGCCATTATGGACAAGCTGTTGAATGATGATTCATCGGGCTTCGAGTTGCCGGCAGCGGTTATTGTTGAAGCTGTTCAGGGCGAGGGTGGATTGAACGCCTGCCGTGCCGAATGGCTGAGTGGCCTTTCAAAACTGTGTAAGAAACACGACATCCTGCTGATTCTGGATGATATCCAGGCGGGCAATGGCCGTACGGGCGAGTTCTTCAGCTTTGAGTTTGCCGGCATCAAGCCAGACATTGTTACTGTGTCCAAGTCTTTGAGTGGCTACGGTTTGCCGATGGCGTTGGTGTTGTTCAAGCCAGAACTGGATGTCTGGACGTCCGGTGAGCATAACGGCACATTCCGGGGCAACAATATGGCGTTTGTTACCGCCCGTGCTGCCGTGGAAACCTACTGGAAAGACGACACCTTTGCGAACGAAGTTAAGGCGAAAACCAAAGTCCTTGGTGATGCACTGCAGGCGATTTGTGATAAATACCCCGGTGAGTTCACGCTAAAAGGTCGTGGCCTGATGCGTGGTATTGAAGCGAAGAACGCCAGCCTTACCGGTGCGATCACCAAGCTTGCGTTCGAAAAAGGGCTGATTATTGAAACCAGTGGCCCTAATGATGAAGTGATTAAGTGCCTGATGCCGCTGACAACCAGCGAGGCCGACCTGAAGAAGGGCGCGGCTCTGTTGGCTGCAAGCGTTGATCAGGTTATGCAGGAAGGGATCCGCGCGGCATCGTAATGTACCCGTTGATTAAAACCTGTTCTGCAAGAGATAGCGAAGGCTGAATTTATGACAACCGGACAACATACGGTCGAGAAGATCGGCGGCACCTCAATGAGTAATTACGAGGCTGTTCGCGATAATATTATTATTGGTCATCGTAGTAAGGATGAGCTCTACCAGCGTATTTTTGTAGTATCCGCTTATGGCGGTGTTACTAATGAATTGCTGGAGCATAAAAAGACCGGCAAGCCCGGTGTTTTTGCCCTGTTCGCCGATGCCGAGTCTGACTGGGCCTGGGGCGATGACCTCACCAAGATGGTAAGGTTTCTTACCGATATCAACGATAAGCTGTTCGACGACCCTATGCTTAAACAGCAGGCAGATCAGTTTATTACCGACCGCGCAGAGGGCGTTCGGGGCTGCCTGATTGATCTGCAGCGGCTGTGTTCTTATGGCCAGTTCCGCCTGGAAGAGCACTTGCTGACCGTGCGTGAAATGCTGGCAGGTATTGGTGAGGCGCACAGTGCGTTCAACACTACGCTCAAGCTTCAGCAAGAAGGTATTAATGCACGCTTTGTTGATCTGACGGGATGGCGCGATACAGAAATGCTGCCGCTGGACGAGAAACTCAAGCAGGCGTTCAGCTCGGTTGATCTGACCCGCGAATTACCCATAGTAACGGGTTATGCCCAATGTGAAGAGGGGCTGATGCGCACCTTCGATCGTGGCTATAGCGAAATGACCTTTAGCCGGGTAGCGGTTATTACCCAGGCGCGTGAGGCGATTATTCACAAAGAGTTCCACTTGAGTTCTGCAGACCCGAATATTGTCGGCGCAGACAAAGTGGTGCCCTTGGGGCGCACCAATTACGATGTGGCAGATCAGCTTGCCAACCTTGGCGTGGAAGCGATTCATCCCCGCGCTGGTAAGGGAATGCGCCAGCATGAAATTCCTTTAAGGGTAATGAATACGTTTGAGCCGGAGCATACCGGTACGCTGATTACGGGTGATTACGTCAGTGAAACGCCGCAGGTTGAGATTATTGCAGGTGCCCGGGGCGTGTTTGCCATTGAAGTGTTTGATCAGGATATGCAGGGCGAACCAGGTTCTGATCGGAAGATTCTTGATATTTTAAGCCGTTTTAAAGTGCGCTTTATGTCAAAAGACACCAACGCGAAC
>DATJDA010000118.1:0-4589 GCA_035497695.1 Marinobacter sp.
GGAAACAGATCGAGCGGATTATTGCCGCTCAGATGCCCAGAAACGAGCGAATTGCCAGGGCGAACTCCATCATTGATAACACTTGCCCGCTGGAGGAGGTTCAATGTCGTGTTCAACAACTTCACAACGAGTTTCTGGTGAACTTTGGCTGACCGCCAGTCTCTTGGCCTGAGCGCCTGCCGGGCAGCGGCTTTTCTCAGCCTGGGTTTTAACCCATTTCTGGCTGGTAAGGTTCAGGCTATTGAGCCGGTTTTTGAGGTACAGGAGCGCTCTATAACAGACAGGCTTGCACCGGAGGGCTTGCCCTCTTCATTCTATGACTTCAGCCCCGAAGAGTACTGGACGGAACCAAAAGACTCCTACTGGATGAAATTCAGCAACTGGGTGCTGGTTCAGGAACGGATTCAGGGGCCTAAAGTACAGCGGTTTGGCCAGTGGGCAGACCGTACACTTTCAGGCAGTCATCAAAGCCTTCCAGACAACACCAGCTATCTTCGCATTGGTTTTGCCACCGAATCTGAATATGGCGACCTTGCCCAATTTAAACCTGAAGCCAGGTTCAGGCTGGATATTCCCACCATCCGCAAGAAGCTCCGCCTGGTTATTGAAAGCGAAAGTGAGGAGCTGATCCCCCTTGAGGAGCGGCAGCGAGACCGGCAGCTAACGGGAAGTGAAAGAACCGCCAGCAAAGCCACAGGTGCCCTGCGCTACCTGAGTCAGATTGGCGACGCCATTGATCTGTCTACCGATATTGGTCTGCGTCTGCATATGCCTCCGGATGCATTTTGGCGCGTTACCGCCGAAAAACAGTGGCAGGTAGACGATGACTGGTTTATTCGCACCCAACAGCAATTTTTTTACTACCATCAGGATGGCTGGGGCGAGCGCACCTGGTTTGGTGCCGGCCGCCTGGTATGGGATGATTGGGCATTCCGGTCATCGTCTGAGCTTGAATGGGTTCATAAAGACAGCAAGTTTGTGTCGGCTCAGATCTTCAGCCTTCAGAAAAAGTTAAATAATCGCTCTTCGCTGATGCCGCGCATTGGCGTTTTGGGTGAAAGCAAACCTTCCTGGCGCACATCGTCGGCGTTTGGTGATATTACCCTGCGCTACCGTTTGCACAGCGACTGGGTCTTTGCGGAGCTTATTCCGGCAATTACCTTTCCCAGGGAGAAAGGTTTTAGCGACCAGGCTTCTATTCTGTTTCGGCTGGAAATGTACTTCTCCGGAAGCATTCAATTGTCTCATTAACCGGGGTTTATTCAGACAGATCATGCCCAGACACCCATCACGCCCAGCTAGCGAAGCACTTACGCTAACACCGGTGGCCTATACTCACTCCTGCTTTCAAGACAAATTTGGAGTGCCCCGGCAGCCCGGCCTTACCCGGCACGCCCGGGCAGATTTGGTAATTGAGCCGCCGTTTAATCGTGAAGATGCCTTCCGCGGGCTGGAAACAGCAAGCCACCTGTGGCTCACTTTTCAGTTTCATGAAGCGGTGCGGGAAGAATGGCGGCCAGTGGTACGCCCTCCCCGCTTGGGGGGAAACAAAAAAATGGGTGTTTTTGCGAGCCGCTCTCCGTTTCGACCCAACAGTCTGGGATTGTCTGTGGTTCGGAACGAAGGATTGGTGCGCAAAGATAGCCGGCTGATACTACAGATTAGCGATCATGATCTGATTGAAGGTACGCCCATTCTGGATATCAAGCCCTACCTGCCATTTGCGGATTCAATTCCCGGCGCTTCATTAGGCTGGGCGGACACACCTCCGACGAACAGGCTAAACGTTATTTTCTTGCCAGAAGCGGAACAGCAACTTGCCAACCTGCCCGCTGAGCGCTATCCGGATCTGCGCTTGCTGATTGAGGATGTTGTCAGCTACGACCCGCGCCCGTCGTTTCGAAGGGGGCGTACAGAAGACCGGATTTACGGTGTGCATCTATACGATCTGAACGTAAGGTTTCATTTTGTGACTGAGCATTCTTTCGAGCGTGTCGAAGTGCTGACGGTCTGTTAAACTTGGGTTGATAAATTGGTGGTCGACACAGGGAATTGGTGCATTGTCAGTGAGCCCGGTTTTAAAACGAATAGGAGTTCGACCACTGGCCGCCCGGCTACTGGTGTATCTGCTCCTGTTTAGCCTTATTCTGTCTCTTGCTGCCACTGGCGTTCAGCTGATTGGGGAGTTCGAGCGGAGAAACGACGAGCTTCATAATACTCAGACCAAGATTGCGGAACTGGTTTCAGGTAGCATGAGCAATAACATCTGGCTGATGAACTTCAGCGAGGTGGCAAACAGCCTCGATGATTTAAAAGCTATTCCTTCCATCCAGTACGCCCGGATAATCACCACCACGGGCCAGGAATTTACCACTGGCCGCTATCCTGAAGGGCGGGTTATCTCCCAAACATTCCCACTGGTGTTCGACCGTTCACGTCTCCGCAGCACCGAAAAGGTGGGCACTCTTACCCTGATTTCTTCCGCTGAGCAGATTTATGACGAGTTGCAAAATCGCGCTCTGCTTAACCTTTTGTTTCAGTCTATCGTGGTGATGCTTGGCACACTGGGATTGCTGATAATTGTGCGATTATTCCTCACCCGGCACCTTGAGGCCATGGCCGATTACGCTGCCAAGCTCAACCTGGATGCGCTGATAGACCCGTTGCAGCTGAAGCGTAAATCTCCGAGCACGCCAGATGAGTTAACAGAACTGGAACAGGCTTTGAACAAGATGCGGTTGCAGATTCTGGAAGATACCCGGTCTTTACGTCAGACAACGATTCAGTCTCAGGATGAGCGGGATGAAGCCGTTCGTGCCAACGTTGCAAAAAATCAGTTTCTGGCTAATGTCAGCCACGAACTCCGTATTCCACTGCACTCTGTGCTGGGTTATGCCAATTTGCTCACTGATACAACACTGGATCAGGAGCAGCGCGAATATGTTCGCACGCTGTTCAGCGCCGCTGAAAGCCTCTCTGCCATCATTAATGACCTGCTGGATGTGTCCAGCATGGAAGCCGGCCGGCTGGTTCTGGATGAGAGCCCGTTCGATCTGCGGGAAACATTGAATGATCTGGTTCACATGCTGGGCTCCCGCGCCCGGGAAAAAGGCCTTGCCCTGGAACTGCGAATTGACGAAAACCTGCCTTGGGCTTTGAAGGGCGACCCGGTTCGAATTCGCCAGGTGTTGTTGAACCTGACAGCCAATGCCATCAAGTTCACTGATTCCGGCCACGCCCTTATCAGTGTTGAGGTGCTCAGTCTTCGTGATGAAAAAGCTCGCCTGCGCCTCGCCGTGGAAGACACTGGCGTAGGAATAAATCCGGAGGATATTCCTCTGATGTATGAGCCCTACATGCAGCTTGGGCAGCGTTTTCAACGACAGTTGCCGGGAGCCGGCCTGGGCCTGACCATTTGCCGGCAACTGGTCACGCTGATGAATGGCTCTCTGGATGTTGAAAGCCGGCCTGGGGACGGAACGACTTTCTGGATAGAACTGACTTTGCCGATAGCACCTGAAACCAATGCCCGGGTTCGCCCGGATACTCGGATGGTGCAAAACAGCCGTATTCTGGTGGTCGATTCTTATGAGCTATCACGGAAAATTACGCTGGAGATGCTCTCTCGCCACGAAGTTCATATAGAAGCCGTCAAGTCAGCCGGGGAAGCACTTACTTCGCTGCGGCAAGCATTTGATAACCAGCAACCCATTGATGCCATCATTCTGGACGGCTTTGTTCCGGATATGGACAGCGACCTGCTTTGTCGCCAAATTCGCAGCAATCCGTTGTGGGCCGATATGCGCTTGTTAATTTTGTCATCGAATCCACAGCGAGGTGACGCAGAACACTTCCGCCAGGCCGGAGCCGACGCGTTTCTCAGCAAATCTCTGAGGGAGTCCTGCCTGACCCCAATTTTGAATCAATTGTTTGCAGATGCCGCCAGGCAGGAAAGGCGCTTTCTTACGCGCTTTTCACTACAGGTTGTTAGCGATATGTCCAAACGCTGGACATTGCCTTGTGGCCGAATGAAAGTTTTACTGGTAGAAGACAACCCGGTAAACCGCACCCTGACCCAACGGCTTCTGGAGAAGCTGGGCTGCGATGTGATGACAGCAAATGACGGAGAAGCCGCGCTAAGCCTTTGGAAACTGCAGCCGTTTGATCTTATTTTCATGGACTGCATCATGCCGCGGCTGGATGGCTTTGAAGCAACCCGCAGGCTCAGAAAATGGGAAGCAGAGCACCGCACAGAGCGTGTGCCTGTCGTTGCGTTGACAGCCAGCGCTATGGAAGAGGATGAAGAAAAAGCCCGCCGTGCGGGTATGGATTCCTTTGTTGCCAAGCCTGTCAATATTGAAATGTTACGGGCAGTGCTGGAACAATATTGTAAATCGTCTGTCCTCTGACTAAGCAGATGACGGGTATCTGGTACCGCATTATTATTTCTGAAGGTTATTATGAACGTTGAATGTCCCACCTGTAAAAAGTCCGTGGCCTGGATTGAGTCCAACACCTACCGCCCGTTTTGTTCCGAACGATGCAAACTGATTGATCTGGGTGCCTGGGCAAATGAAGAGTATCGGGTC
>DATJDA010000119.1:0-14213 GCA_035497695.1 Marinobacter sp.
GACGAGCACGACTGCTTCAGTGATAACACCCACAATTCTCACTACTACGACGGCATGGGAATTCAGAACGTTTATACAGGCACTTACCATCGCCTGGACGGCAGCCTGGTAACCGGAGCATCTCTTTCAGACCTGGTAAGAGAAGTGAATCCCGAACTGGATGCCCGCCTGAATGCACAACTCGACGCGTCTATGGAAGCGTTAGGCGTGATGAAAGCCAAGGCAGAAAGCAGCGAGAACCCAACAGCTTTTGATATGATGATCGCACCCGGTAACGAGGCCGGCGCCAGACTGGTTACCAACGCCATTATGGCCCTTGTTGAGCAAACCGGCTCCATTGAGCAGGCTGCCCGCGAACTCGGAATCGAGGCGCTTTCCCCGGACGACGCCGGCCACTCTTTCTGATCCTGCCCAAAGGATAGGCGGCGGCACCGGAAGCCAGAACACTTCCGGTGCCACGGCTGGTTTTTCCATGACTTTTTTATTTGAAACTGCGAGCAGTAATGAACAAAACCCCGATCCTCTTTGCCATCTCACTGGCTTTTTCATGGGCTTCTGGTGCTGTCAGTGCAGAACTTCATGCTGGTTATCCTGTTCAGACCACGGCAATGACGGCCGGCGAAGGTACTGTGAATCAGGCAGACACCAACGCCTATTCACTGCCCCAGGCCAATCTTCCCATGACAAAACGCCTGGACTTCAGTGTCGGCAACAGTTTTTTCCGGAACCCCTGGGTAGAAGCTCCCGCCAGTACCAGCGCCCGGGACGGGCTGGGGCCATTGTTCAACACCAATTCCTGCCAGGGCTGTCACATTAAGGACGGGCGTGGCCACCCTCCGAGTGCAGATGCACCTTCTGTGTCGTTATTTTTGCGGCTCTCTGTCCCTGCAGATCCGCAGGCAGACGCTGAAACTCTGAGAATGCACGGTGTTAAACCCGCGCCTGTTTATGGCACACAGTTGCAAACAGCGGCAATTCCCGGTGTGAAGCCGGAGGCTGATCTGACCGTTACATGGAAATCCGAAAACCGGACATTGGCAGACGGCACCGTGGTGGAACTGCGCAAGCCAATGTTTCGCATTGAGAATCCAAATTACGGGCCATTGCCGGAAAACCTGCTTGTTTCTCCAAGAATAGCGCCATCCATGATCGGCGTGGGTTTGCTTGAGGCGATCCCGCTGGCAGACCTGCAAGCTCTGGCAGACCCCGATGACAGTGACGGCGATGGCATTTCCGGCAAACTCAACCAGGTGTGGGATCTTGCAACAAAGCAAACCGTCCCCGGCCGGTTCGGTTGGAAGGCCGGAGAACCAACGGTTGAACAGCAGAGCATGGGCGCATTTGCCGGAGATATGGGGCTGACTTCCTCCCTGAAACCGGCAACCGACTGCACACCGGAGCAACAGTGTGACCGCTACGCAACGGGCGGAACACCTGAAATCACCGACAAAATAGCGGATTTTGTTACTTTTTACGCGAAAAGCCTGGCGGTGCCAGTCCGGCGTAACATGGAAAAGTCATCTGTACAGCGGGGGGCAAAGCTGTTTAACGAAACCGGATGCGCAGCCTGCCATACGCCCACATTTAAAACCGGTGAAAGCCCGGACAGGCCAGATCTCAGCCATCAGATTATCTGGCCTTACACCGACCTTTTGCTACACGACATGGGCCCGGCGCTGGCCGACGGACGTAGCGAATTCCTTGCCAGTGGCAGCGAATGGCGTACTGCACCACTGTGGGGCACCGGACTTGTTCAGGTTGTTAATCCGCAAGCGGGCTTTCTTCACGATGGCCGTGCCCGCACGCTGGAGGAGGCTATTCTCTGGCACGGTGGCGAAGCAGCGCCGGCCGCCGAACGTTATAGCAGGATGGCAGCTTCCGACCGACAGGCACTGATCGACTTTTTGAACTCACTCTGAGGCCCCCCATGCTGCGAATAGCCCAAAAATTCCTCGCCCCTGTTCAGTCTTTGAGTCTGAGCCTGGCTCTCTGCTTTGGTGCAGCCACAGCTACTGCCTCAACTGTCAGCCCCGATGCTGCAGAAAGTGCGCGAAAGCTTTGGTATGAGGGCATTGCCTCGGGCTACCATGCTCTGGCAAGCCAGGCAGAAACCCTGAACAAGGTTGCAGAGGCATACTGCCAAACGCCTGCAACCGCAACACGGGACTCGGTCACTCAGGCCTGGAAGGATGCCTTTCTGGCATGGCAAAGTGTTCGGTTCGTGGATTTCGGCCCGGCAGAACTGGGCAACCGGGCCTGGCAATTCCAGTTCTGGCCGGATGCCAAGAATCTGATCGGGCGCAAGGCAAGCTCACTGCTGAACCAGGATGACAATGTCAGCCCGAAGGTGGTGGCTCAGGCAGGTGTAGCAGCCCAGGGATTCCCCATGGTTGAGTACCTGCTGTTTGACGAAACTGTAAACAGAAGCGAGAACGCGCTGCCTGCAGAAAAAACCTGCCAGCTACTGACCTCTGTCACTCAAACCATCCGTGCCAACAGTCGCGACCTGAATACCGAATGGGTCAAATTCAAACCTCATTATCTTGAAACTGCTCAATATACGGACGGCACCATTCTGGGGGCCATGAACACCCTTGAAATCCTGGAAAATCGCCGGCTTGCCGCGCCTATGGGGCTAAGTGGAACCAAAAAGCGCTCAATTTACCGTGCCGATGCCTGGCGAAGTGGCACCAGCCTGGCAACCATAGAGGCCACGCTCACCGGGCTGAAAAACATCTTTTTACCGGCCTTCTCAGACCTGCTGAAAGAAGCTGGCGGCAAAGATCTCGCCAACCGAATTAACGCACAGTTCAACGAGACTCTGGAGCACTTTCCTGATGTGAACAAGCCTCTGGCAGAGCTACTGACCGACGACTCAGCGTTTTATGCCCTGCAAAGCCTCTATGTAGATATTTCCCAGTTGGTAACGCTGATTAACGACCAGGCCGCTGTGAAGCTTGGAGTGGTGCGCGGATTCAACTCCAGTGACGGAGATTAAGGGGTAAACCGTGATCAGTTTCAACCGAAGAACACTGTTTAAAGCCAGCCTTGCAGCGAGCGCTGTTGCAACACTTTCAGGCTGCAGCCTGCTCCGAGGAACGACACAAAGCGGGCCGGGCCAGTTGGCAGGGGCCGTCGGCTTGCCAGATGGCACCTTTGCCATAAACGCCATTGATCTGCAGGGCAGGCAGTTGTGGCAGGCACCCGTTGAAAGCCGTTGTCACAGCGGCTGCACTCGCCCGTCAAGTAATGAACTGCTGTTTGTGGAGCGCCGCCCCGGCTGGTCATTTTATGTATTCAACATCCACACTGGTGAACGCCTGCATCACATCAAAGCAGAAGGCGGTGAACACTTTGTTGGTCATGGTATTTTTTCACCCGGTGGCGACTATCTTTATGTACCCGCCAGCCGCTATGAGCAGGGCGAAGGCATTGTTGCGGTGTACGACAGCCAGCAGAACTACAAACGAGTGAAAACTCTTGAACTTAAGGGTATAGGGCCGCATCAGCTGGTTATGCACCCGGACGGACAAACGCTGATCGTTGCCCTTGGCGGTATTCTCACGCATCCGGATTACGATCGTATCAAGCTGAATCTCGACACCATGAAACCCGCACTGATACTCATGGACAGAAACTCCGGAGAGATTCTGGCGCGCTTTGCACCCAGCCATCACCAGCTTAGCTGCCGCCATGTGGATGTGTCGCCGGGGGGCAATATCTATGCGGCCTATCAGTATCAGGGACCCAGATATGAAACCCGGCCATTGGTAGCCCGCTACCGGGGCGGGCAGTATGAAGAAATTGATTTTGGCCACGAGGTATTGGCAGAGCTTGGTAACTACATTGCCAGTGTCGTTGCCCATCCGGAAAATGACTTGGTCGCTTTAGCCTCACCCATAGGCGGAACCGCACTCATTTTTGAAGGTTCATCGGGCAGGATTGTCAGCAAAACCCGAATTAAGGACTGTGCCGGCGCAGAAGCCCTGCCGGGTGGCGACTTCCTGATCTCGTCCGGCCAAGGCGAACTGATTCATCTGAGCGCGCATCGCAGTCCGGTTGAACTGGCTCGGATGCCGCTGCACTGGGATCATCATCTGGTGTTATGAGCTGAGTGATTCGATACATACTGGTATCCTTGGCGTTTATTTTTCGGAGATACCAGTTCACCATGCAAAAACAGGACGTTCTTGACCGGCTCTATAGCCTGATAGCAAACGAAGAAGATGCCAGAGTCTGCAAAGACATTCCTGATGCAGCCTGTCACGTTGTACCCCGCAACTTTTTTCTGATTCTTGCGGCCAACGTACTGACCAAACTTGGGGATCTCCTGATCAGCCCCAAAACGGTTCTGGCGTGGTTGCTGGGAGCTGTTGGTGCCCCGGCGCTGGTGGCGTGGCTGGTACCGATTCGTGAGTCCGGCTCAATGATTCCGCAAATGGTTATTGCTGCGTGGGTAAGGCGCAGGCCAGTTCGCAAGTGGTTCTGGATTATAGGGAGCTTTGGCCAGGCCGCGAGTGTCGTGGCTATGGCCGCCAGTGTACGCTTTCTGGAAGGTTACATGGCCGGCACAGGGATTATCGTCGCACTGGTCGCATTTTCCCTGTCCAGAGGCTTCTGTTCGATCACCATGAAAGACGTTCAGGGCAAGTGCATTCCCAAAACCCGCCGCGGCCGCCTGTCCGGGCTGGCAACAACTCTCGGCGGCACCATAACTGTAATTCTGACTGTAGTGCTGTTCTGGGATCGTAGCGACCCGACTCTCGGTTTTTATACTCTGTTATTACTGCTTGCCGGCGGGCTCTGGGTTATTGCCGGATTTTTGTTTGCTGGTATTGAGGAACACGAGGGTGAAACTGACGGTGGTGGTAATGCAATAACCGAGGCGTTTAAAAGCCTCTCGCTGCTCAGGGATGACGCCCCATTCCGTCATTTTGTTATAACCCGGGCATTGCTGCTGTGTTCGGCTCTCGCGTCGCCCTATTTTGTAGTCCTGGCGCAAAAAGAGTCGGATGCTGGCTGGATGTTGGGCGTATTCATATTGGCCAGTAGCCTGGCCAGCTCTATCAGTGCCAGCTTCTGGGGCTGGATGGCAGATTCATCAAGCCGAAAAGTAATGATACGGGGCGCGGCCATTGCCAGTGGTGTATGTCTTATCGTGGGTGTTGTCGCATTGATCTTCGGTGAAAGTATCGGCAACATCTGGTTTTACCCGGCGGCATTCTTCGTGTTAAGCATTGCACACGCCGGAGTCCGACTGGGCCGGAAAACCTATTTGATCGATATGGCTGGTGGCAACAAGCGTACGGACTACACGGCCGTCAGCAATACCATGATTGGTTTTTTGCTGTTGGCAACGGGAGGATTGACCGCGATTATATCCATTTTTTCCGATGTGGCAGTCATCTTAACGCTTGGTCTTATGGGCTTTGCAGGAATGATCAGCGCCATACGCATGAAAGAAGTAACCAGCGGCTGACGGCTGTTACGGGGCGATGCCATCATTCAGTGCCAGTGCCCCTTTGACGATCCGATAGATCACCCAGATAGACGTGATCATAAGAATGAACCAGCCGATGATCAGCGCCATGGTAACAAACCCGATCACCGTCCAAAGTAATCCTAACCAGAAGGTGCGGATCTGCCAGCGGAAATGGGGCTCAACCCAGGTGCCCCGGACATCATCCAGTTTGATGTAATTGATGATGACAGCGACAAGGGCTGTAAAGCCAGCCAGGAATGAAAGTGCCTGAAGAATATACACCAGCACTGCCAGATTTCGTGCGGGGTCTGACCGGCGCCCTACCGGGTCGTTACCGGCGGGAATATACTCAGGATCTGCCAAAATACTGCCTCCATCAAAATAAAACTCGAGCTTAGCATATTCACTGCACCTTCAACGTACCTGAAACCTCAGTGAGTGTCGGGGCGATAGCCCAGACGGAAGCCACCCCAGTGCTTGCCGTTGACATAAACCGGCACGGAAAGATCGTGCATTATCTCGCCCGTATCCCGGCGATAGGTCTGCAGAAGCATGTCCTGTGTATGACTGCCACAACGTATACCTGTGCGGTCATTAAACAGGCGCTTGCTGCGGCTTTTTGCCAGATCCACCTCGGGATCACCCGTGAGTGCATGAGCAAAATCCCGATTGTGCGTGGGCACATAGCCATCTGGTGCCGTACAGATAGCAAACACAACGGCAGCATTGGCATTTTTTACTTGTTCTTGAATGACGGGCAGGTACTGGTCAGTATATCTGTCGAAAGCGCTGGAATACTTGGGTGGATGCGTATTTGGTATAGAGGTGCGACTTTTGTCAAACAGTGCCGTTTCGGAAATTTTATTATCCCGTATAGCCTGCTCAAAAAGCTGTCCTATTTGCTCCGCGCCGGCTTTAGCCTGTTCGTAAAAGAACCGGTGATAACTGGTATCACTGCTTAGGGCAAATGCCGCATTGGCTTTTTCTGCAAGCTCCATAAGGGTGGCTGCTTGATCTGCCAGCGTTGAAACACTGGCATCACCCTCAGAAATCTGACCCCGTACGGCTTCAATAGCTGTAAACATCTGAGCCAGACTCAATTCATTATGCTGATCCATCTCTGCGATCCGGGCTACCTGTTGTTGTACCCGGTCAGACTGATCACGAATCTGATCAAGACGCCCGCCTACACTCTCAACAGAAGCCAGGCCGTTTTCAACGCTGCGGGCCAACTCTTCAATTCTGGAGACAATCAGGGTGGTATCAGATCGTATTTCCTGCAACGTTTCTGCAACTTCACCGGTGGCCTGAGCCGTTCGGCCCGCCAACTGCCGCACCTCATCCGCTACAACCGCAAATCCACGACCCTGCTCGCCTGCTCTCGCCGCTTCTATGGCCGCATTGAGCGCGAGAAGATTGGTTTGTCCGGCGATGCCTTCTATGGTTGAGGTTACGCTCTGAATTTTTGTAGATTTTTCGTTAAGAGCCTGAATCAGCTCAAGGTTTTCACCAGATTGTTGATGAACGATGCGAATGCTTTCAATAGCACCCATCAGCGCTTCCCGGCCTTCACTACTGGCAACGCTGGCCTGGTGGGCCATAGTTGAAGCCTCGGCAGCCTGCTCGGAAGACTCTCGTACCGTTTCGGTTATCTGGCCGGCGTAGTCTGCCATCTGGGTGATTTCCTGCACTTGATGGTCAAGACGAAGTTTCAACTGATCGGCTGCGAAGGACACATGGGCTGCAGAAATGGCACTCTGATTGGCGCTGCCAGACAGGGTTTCAACCAGCGATCGCCCGGCTCCTGCATCAGCAAGAAGGCCAGCACACTGCTGATGCAGTACATGATGTTTTGGCAGCGTGCCATTATTGAGGGCCTTTATACCTCGCTCAATTGGTTCCAGCACGCGAACGACCAGGTAGCAGCCAGCAACCAGCAGCCCTACAACCGTGCCAATCAATAAAGAGGCAATCTCGAGCCCTAGCAACGGCGCCACCAGCACGCAGACAGCCGCAACAGCGAGCGCAACAAGTACCCCCCAAAGGACTGCTGCTCGACCAAGCAAGTCCATAGCAACCTCATCTTTATTTTTGTTTCGGCCATTATTTCACACAGCACTGTTATGTAGCTTATACAACTACCACTGGTTAATAACTCATACTTTAGTTCATTCGGTATCAATATATATTGTAATTAGGGTAACGACAGAAAACCGCATCTCTGAAGTTAATTTGATTCAGTAAGTCCGGGAAAGATCATCTGGCGGGGGCTGGAGGGAAGTTAATCAGGGGTTTCGGTGGGAAAACTCTATAACAGGAGGGCGGGACAGAGGTTTTCACTCTACCCCGCAATATTCACCAGAAATAACCGTATATAAAGGCTATTTGGTTAAATCATCATAGCCTTCTCTGACTGCATCACCCGCTTCATCTGCCGCTTCACCAACGTTATCTGCTGCATCGCTGGCGGCATCTTTGGTTTTGTCCCAGGCACTGTCTCTCTGCCCGGTGGCATCTTTGTAGGTATTTTCGATAGAGTTGCCAGCATCTTCCATCATATCACCGGCATTATCGGCTGCCTTGTCCACGTCCACGCCTTCGTTGTCACCGGAACTGCAGGCGGTAAGGCCCATACTCAAAACAAGTGCCAGTGCGCTCAGTGTGAGCTTTTTCATAACCATATCCTTCTATTGGTCTGCGTTTACGGTGACCCATAGATTACGGCCATACACGGTTACATACAATTACAAACGGATTACTCTTTTTTTAGCATGTTTGTCAGTCCGGAAATTGCGGGTATTGGCCAATTGAGGCTGCCCGACGAAACCTGACAGGCAACGATATGACCTCATTTATTAGTGCTCATAAGGTAAACATAAGCTGCATCAGCAGATAGCCCAAAAAAGTCACCACCACAATTCCAATCAGGTTAAGAACAAATCCAGTGCGAATCATGTCGCCGATTTGCATGTGTCCGCTTGAGAAAACGATGGCATTTGGCGGTGTCGCAACGGGCATCATAAAAGCACAGCTGGCTGCGATAGCCGCAGGGATTGTGAGCAGCAACGGCGAGACATCCTGAGACAGGGCCAATGCTCCCAGAAGCGGAAGAAAAGCCGCTGCAGTCGCCGTGTTACTGGTTACCTCCGTAAGGAAGATAATCACACTCACCACAAGCACAATGATCACAATTACGGGCAGCGTACCCATTGCACCAAGACTGCTGGCTATCCAGGCCGCCAGCCCTGAGCTGCTGATCACCTCTGCCATGGCAAGGCCACCCCCAAATAGTAGCAGAACATCCCAGGGGATTCCTTTGGCGGTATTCCAGTCAAGCACAAAGGTTTGCTGGCGGATATTGACCGGAATGACAAACATGACAATGGCTGCCGATATCGCAATACCTGTATCGGTGAGCCAGGGCATGAAACTGGCCGATAGTAACGGCCGGAAAATCCAGGCTCCGGCGGTGAGTGCAAATACCACGGCCACCAGTATTTCACCACACCCCATGGAACCCAGAGCCCGAAGCTCGTCTCCGATCGCCTGGCTTGCGCCTTTCTGCACAACCAATCCGAAATCCTTGCGGGTAAGCCACCACCAGATCAGGCCCAGCATAACCGCGGCCACCGGCACGCCCAGCAGCATCCACTGCGCAAATCCAATTGTAACTCCGTGGGTGTCACTCAGATAAGCGGCCAGCAACGCGTTCGGCGGTGTCCCTATCAGCGTAGCAATGCCACCAACATTGGCCGCATAGGCGATAGCCAGCAGGAGTGCCGTGGCATAACGGCGCACATTTTCCGGATTGTTGTTACCCATCATGGCAATGACTGACAAGCCTATGGGCAACATCATGATGGCAGTCGCTGTGTTACTGACCCACATGCTTAAAAACGCTGTCGCCAGCATGAAACCGGCAATCTGGCGCTTTGGCTTATTGCCAACGGCCTTGAGTGTCATCAACGCAATTCGCTTATGAAGATTCCAGCGCTGCATTGCCAGCCCAAGGGTAAAACCACCCAGAAAAAGAAAGATAATCGGATGAGCGTAAGGCGACGTCGCCTGGGAAATGCCCCCCAAACCCAGGCTGGGGATCAGCACAACAGGCAAAAGCGCGGTAGCGGGTATCGGGATGGCTTCTGTCGACCACCAGGTTGCCATAATCAGCATGAGCCCCAAGGCTGACCAGGCTTGTGTTGACATAGATTCCGGCGCAGGCAAAAGGACCGTCATCAGAAGGAAACTTATCCCGGCCAACAGGCCAACTAGCCGGCTTTTTGAAAACCCCTCCGTGTACTCCGGGATCTGACGCTGTTCAGACATACAAGAACTCAACTCCGCTTTCGAATATCCGGAGCAGGATAATGCCTGAACTCAGCCACCAGGGCGATATTCGACAAGTGAAAGGGGGTCAGAGTTAACGAAAACCGATGATTTTGCCAGAATCCGTGTTCATACAAAGTCAAATTATTGTTGCATTGCTAGATTGTCCGACATAAATTGTAAGTCACGCACAACGGACTGCAATGGAGAACGAGAGATGAATGCCAAAACCCGCGATCCCATCAAATCAAAGCAAATTGACGTACAGACGGACGACGCTGTCGCCGCCAGGCCCGCCGGTAGTGACTGGAAAGACCCGAAGCGGTACCTGTGGTTACTAGGGCCTGCTTTACCGGGCATAGGGTTAGCTGCCCTTACCGGATATGCCTTGGCCCCGAAGAAACTGAAGGCTCTGGCCTGGACGGGGCCAGCGCTGGTACACGGTATTATTCCGGCACTGGATCGGGCTATTGGAGAAGACCAAAGCAATCCGCCAGAATCGGCGGTAAAGTCTCTGGAGCAAGACAAATACTACAATCGAATAGTAAAGGCCTTTATCCCCACCCAGTATGTGATGACATTTATGGGCGCCTGGCTGGCCAGCCGCAAAAACACACCTCTGGAAGACAGGATTGGATTAACACTAACGGTTGGCGCGATTAATGGCGTGGGCATCAATACTGCACACGAGTTGGGCCATAAGTCGAACAAATTTAACAAGCTGATGTCCATGGCGGCGCTGGCACCCACCGGATACTCGCACTTTGTGGTAGAGCACAACTTCGGCCATCACAAGCGAGTAGCAACACCTGAAGACCCGGCCAGCAGCCGTATGGGAGAGAGTTTCTGGAAGTTTCTGCCCAGAACGGTTATTGGCGGTATCAAGTCGTCAATCAATATCGAAAGGGAGCGGTTGGCACGCAAGGGTAAGGGGTTCTGGAGCCTGGAAAATGAGCTGCTTCAAGGCTGGGCCATGAGCGCCGGGTTCTTCGGTGCCACCACGCTGATTTGTGGGCCACGGGCCGTGCCCTTCCTCGCGGCGCAAGCCATTTATGGGGCCAGCCTTCTGGAAAGCGTTAATTATATTGAGCATTACGGACTACTGCGTCAGAAAGACAGTAAAGGTAAATACGAACGTACCCGGCCAGAACACAGTTGGAACAGCAATAATATTGTGACCAATCTGTTCCTGTATCAGCTACAGCGCCACTCAGATCATCACGCGCATCCGCAAAGGAGTTTTCAGGCGCTGCGGCATTTTGAAGAAGCTCCTCAGTTGCCCGGTGGCTACGCATCCATGCTGTTACCTGCATATTTCCCGCAGTGGTGGTACGACACCATGGATAAACGGGTAATCGATCACTATGAGGGTGATTTGAGCAAAATTAACTGGGACCCGGAGCGGAAAGCGGAACTTATGGAAAAGTACAAGGACTACGCAGCTGAAGTCGCTGCTGCAGCCAGTGTGAAAGCTTCTGCAAAAAAAGCAAAAAAAGCCGCTTGAATTTCAAAGTGCTGAGGCGGGCAATGTGCCCGCCTCAAATCCCCCCTAAAACCACTCTGCCTTCATGTTCAGACAGGTATCATCCATATTCCGCAGCAGTACCAGATCCTGAGCCACGGTCGGCAATTCCCAGTGAAAAAAGTACTGGGCGGCCTGCAGCTTACCCTGATAAAAATTCCGCTCGCTATCACTATTGGCTGAGGCCAATGATTGCGCTGCAGCATTTGCCTGGCGAAGCCACATCCAGGAAACAACAACATGGCCAAACAGGTGCAAATAGCAGGAGGCGTTGGCAAGCACCTTGTCCGGGCTCTCACTCATTAATGATTTGCCAAGGCTTTGGGTAACTTTCACCGCCTGTTGAAGAGTTTCGCTAAGAGACAATGCCCACTGCTGGCAGCGGTCTGTTGTTGCCGCTTCCAGATCAACCTGCATGTGCTGCATTAACAGTTGCAGACCGTGACTCTGATCCTGCCAGATTTTACGACCCAGCAAATCAAGGGCCTGAATACCATTGGTGCCTTCATGAATCGGGTTCAGGCGATTATCACGCCAGCACTGCTCTACCGGGTATTCGCGGGTATAGCCGGCACCGCCATAAACCTGAATAGCCAGATCGTTCGCTTTGGGGCCATGCTCGGAAGGCCAGGCTTTGATAATTGGTGTCAGCAAGTCCAGCAACTTGCCTGCTTCCAGTCGCTTTTGTTCATCGGGGTGAGTGTGCTGGTCGTCCATCAGCCGTGCCCCGTAAAGGCACAACGCCAGCCCGCCTTCACTGTAGGCTTTCTGGGCCAGCAGCATACGGCGAACGTCTGCATGTTCAATAATAGGTATTTGCGGAGCTTCGGGACTCTTTTCCGAGGGCCTTCTGCCTTGTTGGCGATCCCGGGCATAAGCGAGGCTGTGCATGTAGCCCCGGTACCCAATCACGGCAGCGCCAAAACCAACCCCCACGCGGGCTTCGTTCATCATCTGAAACATGTACTTCAATCCCTGATGGGGTTCACCAACCAGATACCCATGGCAGGGTGCATCGTCGCCAAAACTCAGGGCGGTGGACGTGGTACCACGGTACCCGAGCTTATGGATCAGTCCGGCCAGACTTACCCCGTTTCGCGCTGTGGTGTTGCCTTCTTCATTCACCAGAAATTTAGGCACAATAAAAAGGGAAATACCGCGGACTCCCGCCGGTGCACCCTTAATTCTGGCCAATACCATGTGAACGATATTTTCTGTAATGGATTGCTCACCTCCGGAAATGTAAATTTTGGCGCCTTTAATCAGATAATGGCCTTCATCTGCCAAAGCTGCAGAGGTGCGGATATCTGCCAGCGAAGAGCCAGCCTGTGGTTCCGTGAGGGCCATGGTGCCGGCGAAACGGCCAGACAGCATGTGCGGCAGGAAAGTGTTCTGCTGCTGTTCGTTTCCAAACACGCGAATAAGATTGGCGGCGGCCGTCGTCAGGAACGGGTAGCCGGCAGTACCGGGGTTAGCGGCCGTAAAGAAGCCGTTACAGGCCGCCATAACGGTTTCCGGCAGTTGCATACCGCCCAGGCTGTAATCGTATCGGCCAGCAATGAAACCGGCTGCCGCGTACGCGTCAAAAGCCTCCTTTACTTCTGGACGCATTTTTACCGCGCCATCAATAAACGCCGGCTCATCTTTATCAACAGCACTGTTATGGGGAGCAAATTTGTCACGGGCCATTCGATCGGCTGTTTCGATAACCGCATCGAAAGTATCACGGCTGTGTTCGTTGAAGCGCTCGCGTTGAATAAGCGACTCGGTATCCAGAACTTCATAAAGCTGGAACGACAAATCACGGCGTTCAATCAGGGTATCGGTCATTTTTAGCTCCCTCAGTAATAACGTACAGAGTGTAACAACAGGCACACATAAAAAACCTGCATTTGTGACATACTAACGGTGGAGCTGTCCATTTGGCTGAGCCACCACTTTAACGGCCAGGATGGCCCGGATTATGCACACATGAGAGATGTCAGATCAAAGTTCAACACAAACTGTAAAGATTTCCGACACAGGTGTAAAAATGGGGAGGTAAACCATGGACGCACCGATGAGGCAGAGTCAGACAGAGATTCTCAATAAGCTCTATGAGATGAAGCTGAAGCAGTTGGCTCAGGCAGTTCAGGAAGGCAACAGTCTCCGCTGCCAGGTCCTTGAAGCCGAAGCGCAGGCAATTTCCAATGCCATAAAACCGGCTCGCTGAAGGAGTGACGTAACGCGGCAGAAACAGACTGCCGCGTTTGATTAATCGCAAGTTGACTTGACCTAAGGGGTGGGCCACGTATTATCGGCATTCATGTTTCACTGACAGAATGACCATGGCAGCAAGGTCCACCGACCCTACACCGTTTAAACGCCCACCAGTTACTGCAGACATCGTGCGGTATCGGGGGCGTCTTCCGTACTTTCAGGACCCTCCTGCACTCTGCTGACTTGCCCCGTACGCACTCACATCGTCAGGCTTCTGTTTCAAGTCCGGTTATGCACGAGCGCTCGCGGGCTACTAGACTTTGGCAAGCACTTGCCTTAATTCATGTGAAGAAAAACCAACAAAGAGTTTGCGATGTCGCTACTGCTGGTTGTCTTACTACCCTTTTTGGGAGCTATAGCTGCCCCCCTGTTTGTTCAGGCCGGCCGCACAGCGATCGCTATTGCGTCGTCTGTTCCGGCACTGATCGCCTTGGCGGCTTTATATCCACACTGGCAAACTCTGGCTGGTGGTGGAGTTGTTCTGGACTCATTCGAATGGCTGCCGGCGTTAGGCATTTCTCTTAGTTTCCGGCTCGATGGGCTGTCTCTGCTTTTTGCATTGCTGATTCTGATTATTGGTTTGCTGGTTATTCTCTATTCCCGGTATTACCTCAGCGCTGAAGA
>DATJDA010000120.1:0-8186 GCA_035497695.1 Marinobacter sp.
TCTGCCAATAAAAGTGCAGAAAGTCGACAACATACCCATGCACCACACGATCATATACGTTACCCAGCGCACCGCCAAGAATCAGAGCGATGGCGATGGCTGTCCAGGTTTCGTGGCGCTGGAGATTCCTTAGCCAGTTGATCAGAACAACACTGACGACAAGAGCCAGCACCACAAAAAACCAACGCTGCCAACCAGCTGCGTCAGCCAAAAAGCTGAATGCGGCACCGGTGTTGTGCAACAGTGTCAGGTTGAACATCGGGAAAACCGGTACCGAATCACCGTAATTGAGCATGGCTGTAGCCATGGCCTTAGTACCGAGATCAAGAGCGATCACCAACACCGCCAGCCCCAGCCACTTCAGTTTGGTTCCGGTTACCTGCCTGGTCATGGCTGTGTCCATCATGCAAAAGAACGGGCTTCACCCGACTCTTCTACGTTGGTGACACAGCGTCCGCACAGATCTTGATATCGGGCGTCCTGGCCAACATCTTCGCGGTGATGCCAGCAGCGCTCACATTTTGCGTAGGTAGCGGCAGCAACTTTTACCAGCAGGCCTTCAAGCGTTGTTTGTTCTGCATCGCCTGCCTCGGAAGTTGGCTTTACAAAGGCATCTGAAGTAATGAGCACAAATCGTAACTCGTCACCCAGGCGCTTCAGGTCTGCAGCCAGATTGCCGTCACAATAGAGGGTAACCTCAGCGCTCAGCGAACCTTTGATGTCGCCACGGGCACGGGCTTCCTCCATGCACTTGTTCACGGCCTCCTTAACGCTATACATGGTGCGCCAGTAGTCGCGGCCAAGCTCGGCGCCGTCAGGCAGTGCAGTCAGACCCTCATACCAGGTTTCGTAGAAAACGGTTTCGCCACGCTCACCCGGCAAGTGTTGCCATATCTCGTCGGCAGTAAAACTCATAATCGGTGCAATCCAGCGAACCAGTGCTTCAGCAACATGATACATCGCCGTCTGACAAGAGCGCCGCGCCAGGCTATCGGCCTGAGTGGTGTACTGCCGGTCTTTAATGATGTCCAGATAGAACCCGCCCAGAACGGCCTCACAAAAGTTATAAATCTTTTGGTAGATCCGCAAAAATGCATAGTTCTGATAATCTTCATTCAGTTCGTTCTGAAGTTGCAGGGTGCGGTCTACCATCCAGCGATCGAGAGCTAACATGTCATCCGGGGCAACCATATGCTGTTCCGGTTCAAAACCGCTCAGATTACTTAGCAAAAAGCGGGAAGTGTTACGGATGCGGCGGTAACCATCTGCGGTCTGGCGCAAGATATCTTTGGAAACCGTCATCTCACCGCTATAGTCCGTAGCGGCTACCCACAGACGAAGAATGTCTGCCCCAAGCTCGTTCATAACTTCCTGGGGCGCAATCACATTGCCCAGAGACTTGGACATCTTGTGGCCTTTGCCATCTACCGTGAAGCCGTGGGTAAGAACCTGTTTATACGGCGCAACGCCATTCATGGCGATGGAGGTTTTCAATGATGACTGGAACCATCCCCTGTGCTGATCCGAGCCTTCCAAATACATATCTGCCGGAAACTGCCCCAACTCGGAACGTACTCGCAAAACTGAATCGTGGGTAACGCCAGAATCAAACCAAACATCCAGGGTGTCCGTGACTTTTTCGTACATTGCTGCATCGCTGCCCAGCAGGGCCTCAGCATCAATGTCGTACCAGGCATCAATACCACCCTTTTCAACGGCCTTCGCCACCTTTTCAATCAGATTTTGGGTATCTGGGTGCAGATCCTGGGTTTCTTTATGGATAAATAACGTAATGGGCACGCCCCAGGTGCGCTGACGGGAAATACACCAGTCTGGTGATTGCCGGAGCATGGCTTCGATACGATTCTGCCCCCAGCCGGGTACCCAACGCACACCCTGGATCGCTTTCAGTGCATCAGCCCGAAGGTTTTCTTTTTCCATGCTGATGAACCATTGAGGCGTAGCTCTGTAAATAAGTGGTGTTTTGGTACGCCAGCAATGAGGGTAGCTGTGCTGGAACTTTTCAGCATGCACGAGCTTGCCTTCGCGCTTCAGTGCCTCACAAACCGGCTCATCGGCTTTGTAAACATGTATGCCCGCCAACTCACCCGCGGCACTGGTGTAGGTTCCGTCGGCCTGAACCAGATTAAGTGTACCAATGTTATAGGCGTTACCAACCTCAAAGTCTTCCACACCGTGATCGGGTGCCGTATGAACAGCCCCGGTTCCGGCATCATTCGAGACGTGATCGCCAAGAATGACTGGCACTTGCTTGTCATAGAAGGGGTGCTGCAGCGCCAGCAGTTCAAGATCGGCACCGGCACAGGTTGCCAGTACCTGATACTGCTCAACTCCCCAGCGGCTCATCACGCCTTCAACCATATCCGCAGCCAGAATGAAGCGCTCGGGGCCTTGCCCCATATCCGTCTGAACCAGGGCATACTGGAAATCTGCATTCAGAGATACTGCCTGATTGGCAGGAATGGTCCAGGGCGTAGTGGTCCAGATAACAATAGAAACATCACCCTCCCCCTGGGTAGTTCCGAATACAGACAGAGCCTTTGACTGATCAATCAACGTAAACCGCACATCAATTTGTGTCGAGGTTTTTTCCTGATATTCAACTTCTGCTTCTGCCAGTGCAGACTGACCGACCACACTCCAGTACACCGGCTTGTAACCACGAACGAGGTGGCCGCGGGCAATAATTTTACCCAGAGCCCGAACAATGCCCGCTTCTACCATCGGGTCCATAGTGAGATAAGGCTTATCCCACTGCCCCAGTATTCCCAGGCGAACAAAATCTTCTTTTTGTCCGGCGATCTGCTTGGTCGCGTAATCACGGCACGCCTGGCGGAAGGTTTTGTAGTCTACCTTCACGCCAGCTTTGCCGATTTTCTGCTCAACTTTATGCTCAATCGGCAAACCATGGCAGTCCCAACCAGGAACGTAGGGTGCGTCGTAGCCCATAAAACCACGGGACTTAACAATCATGTCCTTGAGAATCTTGTTGACCGCATGACCAATGTGAATGCTGCCGTTGGCGTAGGGAGGGCCATCGTGCAGGATAAACTTGTCCCGCCCTTCACGCTGCTTCCGCAGGTTGCCGTATACATCAAGGTCTTGCCAACGCTTGAGCATTTCCGGCTCGCGTGTGGCCAGGCTGGCCTTCATCGGAAAGTCAGTTTTCGGCAAGTTCAGGGTGTGCTTGTAATCGCTCATGGTCTGTGTGCGCACTCTTTTGGTCAGTATGGGTCAGTAGTCTGTTATCTGTGGGCTACGCTTATGCGTTTTCAATGTGAGCTCTGGCACGATCCGTTTTCGGAAATCCAGGCCTGAGCGTTATTGAAGTCACGCGCTATCTGCTTTTTCAGCGCTTCCAGGGAATCAAACTTGATTTCATCCCGCAGCCCGTGGCGGAATGTAACGTCTATCTGGTGTCCGTAAAGTGTGCCAGTAAAGTTGAACAGGTGCACTTCAAGAGCCGGCTGTTTACCATCAACTGTGGGGCGCAACCCAATATTGGCAACACCATCATAAACCAGGCCGTTCGGCAGCTTCGTGCTCACCACATAAACACCCTGTAAAGGCGCCATTCGCTTCAGCAGTATATTTGCCGTGCGAGCACCCAGTTCCCGGCCCAGCTGCCGGCCATATACCACTCGCCCGCGAATCCGATAGGGATGCCCGAGCAGTTTTTCGGCTTCTGCCAACCGGTTTATGGTAAGCGATTTCCGAATGCGAGTGCTGCTCACCCGTTCACCGTTCATCGTGACAGTACGAGTGTTTTCGACGGTGAACCCACAGGTTTTGCCCGCCTCATGCAATAGCATGAAGTCCCCGCTGCGATCACAGCCAAACCGGAAGTCGTCACCAACAACCAGATGACGGACCCCAAGCCCTTCAACCAGAACTGTTTGAATAAATTCCTGGCTGGTCAACTGCCGGAAACGATCATTAAAGTGCAGACAAAGCACATAATCCGCGCCAGCCGCTATCAAGGTTTCAAATTTCTGACGAAATGGCATTAACCGTGGCGGTGCCTCTGCACCCTGGAAAAATTCCCGTGGTTGCGGCTCAAATATAATGACCACGGAAGGCACACCCAGGCTTTCTGCTTTTTCTTTGACCTGTTCCAGAATCGCCTGATGCCCAATGTGTACACCATCAAAATTACCAATGGTTGCAACACAACCACCAATAAGTGGTGAATCCACCTGCCGGGACAACATGTTCAGGTTTTTCAGGCCACGGATAAGACGCATGCAATGCGAACCTTTAATTGCCAGCTGATTTTCAACGGTCCGCCCACACCAAGCGATAACGTGCGATCGCAGAGATGTCTATGGCAAACGCTGGTGAGAAAGCGCGCAATTATACCTTACCTCTGACGAAAATGTCTTACCCGGACACCTGCCAGAGCAAGTGCAACAAAATAGACCGCAGCACCGGCCGCCACAAGAATGGTCATACTCATGGCACGCTCATAGCCGCTGGCGGTAAGCCAGGCACCAGCAGAGTCGCTTAACCAGAGTATGGTTCCCGCCAGTGCGGTATTAGCAAAGAGCAATTGCAGAAGAAAACGTAACCAGCCCGGTTGGCTGCGCCAGGCGTTTTCCTTTCGCAATCCGCGCCAGAGCAGATACCCGTTCAGCCACGCCGATAAAGACGTTGCCAGCGCAAGGCCGGCATGAGCCATTGGAATAATAAGAGCCAGATTGAGCACCATGTTGGTAGCCATCGCGATGATGCCAATTTTTACTGGCGTGCGGGTATTCTGTCGAGCGAAAAATCCGGGTGCCAGAACCTTGATCAACATAAAAGCCACCAGTCCGGCGGAGTATGCCCGCAGGCTCTGTGCCGACATGATCACATCACGGCTGGTCACTTCGCCATAATGAAACAAGGTGGCGATCAGCGGCTCGGCCAACAAGGCAAGCGCAAGGGCAGCCGGCAAGCCAATAATCAGCACAGCTCGTACCGCCCAGTCTAATGTGGCTGCAAACTGATCCGCGGATTCCGCTGCGTGCTTCCGTGACAGGCTAGGCAAAATTACCGTAGCAATGGCAATGCCGAAAACACCCAGCGGCAGCTCAGAGAGCCGGTCTGAATAATACAACCAGGACACACTGCCCGTTTGAAGGAATGATGCCAGCACGGTATCCAGCAGTAAGTTGATCTGGCTGACCGAAACACCAAACAGGGCGGGCGCCATTAACTTGAGGATACGGCTTACGCCCTCATGGTGATAATCAACTCTGGGCCGCGGCAAAAGCCCCAGCCGCATCAGGAACGGGAGCTGAAAAAATAGCTGCAGCGCACCAGCAATAAATACACCCCAGGCCAGTGCCATAATTGGCTCATCCATCAGCGGCGCAAGGTAAATCGCTGCGCCGATCATGGCCAGGTTGAGCAATACCGGTGTAAAGGCGGGAACAGCGAACCGGTCATAGCTGTTCAGGATACCGCCAGCAAACGCTGTCAGAGAGATTAAAAGCAGATAGGGAAAGGTTATGCGCAGCATATCACTGGTTAATGCAAACTTTACCTCATCACCGAGAAACCCTGGGGCAAATATGGCTGCAAGAACTGGCGCACCGAGCATAGCCACCAGCGTTATGCCCAACAGAACCAACCCTAGTGAACCGGCAACGGCATCAACCAGGCGCTTTACCTCCGAGACTGGCTGATTTTCGCGATAAGAAGACAGAACGGGCACGAATGCCTGAGAAAAAGCCCCTTCCGCAAACAATCGTCGAAGAAAATTTGGTATTTTGAAGGCAACAAAAAAAGCATCTGCGCCGGCACCTGCGCCAAAATAACGAGCAATAACCATGTCCCGAATAAGGCCGAGCACTCGGGAGGACATCGTCATTACTCCGACCACTCCAGAGGAACGGAGAAGGCCGGGCGCTCTCGGTGGTGCTTGATTTTCAGGCTTGGTTTCAGGTTCCAGTGACATGGGGGCTCGGGCTTGGCGTTGGACAATCTCAGGTGGAGCATCCCGGGGAATTATACGCTTGCCCAGGGCCTTCATACCCGGTGAGTTGCGAGTTTAGCACAGGCCTTTCAATTCAGGGATGAAATGGCTTTTGGTCTTGACATTTCAGGGTTAGAGCGGCATAGTTCCGCGTCATTTATTTATAGACGCGCTGGTTTTGGCGCGCCCACGATTTTAACGAATCGTTTCATAACGAATTTCAGATTTTCAGGAGTTTTACGGTGGCAAATACCCCGCAAGCCAAGAAGCGTGCACGTCAGAACGAGAAAAGCCGCAAGCACAATGCAAGCCTGCGCTCTATGGCTCGTACTTATCTTAAAAAGATCCAGGCCAAAATTGATGCTGGCAACTACGAAGAAGCTCACGCTGCTTTCGTTCAGGCCCAGCCTATTATAGATAGCATGGTCAACAAAGGCATCTTCACCAAAAACAAGGTTGCTCGTCAAAAGAGCCGCCTGAGCACTAAAATCAAGGCCCTGAAGAGCGCGTAAGCAGTTTTTCTTCAGGATCAAAAAAACCGGCCAGATGGCCGGTTTTTTTTATTGCCGCAAATGGAGCCAAAATAAAACCCTAAACCCCACCTCTGCTAAAGAATAACCAGATTATCCCGGTGAATCATTTCTTCCCCCGAAATATAACCCAGAATATCGACGATACGATCACTTGAGTGACCGGCAATTGCCCGGGCATCATCGGCATCGTAATTAATCAGCCCCCGAGCAATTTCCCGCCCGCTCTGATCGATGCAGCTTACCATTTCACCCCGGCGGAATTTGCCAGCCACGTCTTTAACACCAACAGGCAGCAGACTCCGGCCGCCAAGACACAACACCTTTACAGCGCCGTCGTCCAGTGTCAGTTTACCTCGGGTTCTCAACTGGCTGGCCAGCCAACGCTTACGAGCGGCCGTTCTGCCCTGCTCGGCAACCAATAACGTTCCAACCGCCTCGCCTTCGTGTAGACGGCTGATAACCCCCTCTATTCGCCCGCCAACAATAATCGTGAAGGCGCCAGAGCGTGCGGCAAGCCGGGCGGCGCGAATTTTTGTCTGCATGCCCCCGCGCCCTAACGCACCCCCGCTATCACCAGCCATGGCGTCCAGCTCACGATCTCCTGCCTTACGCTCAGCAATCAGGTGGGCGTCGGCATGTTTACGGGGATCCTTGTCAAAAAGGCCAAGTTGATCGGTTAACAGAATCAATCCGTCAGCTTCGACCAGATTCGTCACCAAAGCACCCAACGTATCGTTATCGCCAAAGCGAATTTCATCAGTAACAACGGTGTCGTTTTCATTAACAATGGGCACCACTCCAAAATCCAGCAGTGCCCGCAAAGTGCCCCGGGCATTCAGGTACCGCTTACGATCAGACAAGTCATCGTGGGTAAGAAGTATCTGTGCCGTCTGCACCCCGTGGCGTTTGAACTCGGTTTCCCAGGTCTGTACCAACCCCATTTGACCGACCGCTGCCGCCGCCTGCAATTCATGCAAGTGCTCAGGCCGCCTGGCCCAACCCAGCCGGCTCATGCCTTCGGCAACCGCGCCAGAGGAGACAACCACCACCTCTACACCATCTTTGATTAGTGCGGCAATCTGATCAACCCATTGGCCGACAACGGCGGCATCAAGGCCCTTGCCGTCGTTGGTCAGCAGGGCGCTTCCGATCTTGATCACCAAACGATGGGCTTGGCTAAGCTGAAGGCGTTCACTCATAATTTAAGCAGATTCTCTCGAATTACTCGGGGGCATAGACAACTTCAACGCCATCATCGTCGTCAAAGTCGTCATCATCTTCACTCTGGCGCACCGCTCTGCGGGCCTGCCGCTCCGCCTCAACTCTTACCCGCGCTTCTTCGTCCATCCGGCGCCGACTGGCTGCCTCGCGCTCGGCAAACTCAGGATTCTGGGCTTCTTCCCTAGCCCGCTCTTCAATCCAGCGCATAACAGCCTGAACAAGCGGCCTGGTACCCTCACCACTGAGGGCCGATATCTGAAAAACCGGCCCTTTCCAGTCCAACTCATCTATGATTGCCTGGCAATGCTCTGCACGAACATCTTCAGCAATCACATCGACCTTATTGAGCACTAACCACCTGTCGCGACTCGCCAGAGTTTCACTGAACTTTTCCAGTTCGCGCTCAATCACACGCACTGCATCGGCAGGGGAGGAACTTTCAGTGGGAGAAG
>DATJDA010000121.1:0-2809 GCA_035497695.1 Marinobacter sp.
CATGCTGCTTCTGGAGCGGGACATAACGCAGATTGTTAACCGGTCGTCCAGGGATGTTTACGGTGATTTTCTTCCTGCCTTAACGAGCCGGCATGATGATTTCAAATTGATGCTCACCCGACAGGGCTGGCGCAACCCCCTGGGCATCCGGCGGAGCTCGTTACAGCGCGTTGGCTGGGAATATACCGGCAGTGAGCTGCGCCGCCGGTACTGGCAAATGATTGATCAGGGCCAGGAAGACAATAGCCGGGACATGTTGATGCTGGATAACGTTACGGCCTTTGATATTCGCTTTCTCAACGATAAAAGAAGTTGGCAGCCTGAGTGGCCAACCGATGAAGCCATGGCCTCGCTCAACCCCGGTAGCCGGCCAAATATTGACCTGCCACTGGGCATTGAAATAACCATAGAGCAAAAAACGTTCGGCAAGCTCGTGAGAGTATTTGCACTGCCTGACTTCAATCCCGAGCAGGCCCAGGGGATTTTGAATCAAGACAATGAAGCGGGTGTGAAAACAGAAGATTCGGAGGAACCCCCCACGAGCTCTGAGATTCAGGGGCAAGAGGGGCAAGTACCATGAATCGCTGGCGTTACCCTTGCCCAAGGCAACAGGGTGTAGCTCTGATTATGGTGCTGCTGGCAATGGCGCTGATTGTTATGCTGGCTGCCGGTATGATGCAACAACAGAGTATTCGGGTATTCAAAGCGGGTCACTATCTTGCCCAGCAACAGGGAATCAGCATTGCTCTGGGCGCTGAAGCCTTTGCCCGTCAGATTCTAGAACGTGATTTTGAAGAAGACAAAGAAGACAACAAAATGGTGGATAGCCTTGATGAATTCTGGGCTAAGAATGCGGCGATTTTGCCAATAGACGACAACGGCGTTGCCGAAATACAGATAGATGATCTTGGTGGGCGGATTAACCTCAATAACCTGATTAATTTGACCGGACAGGTAGATGCGCTGACCAAAGACCGACTCACGCAACTTTTGGCTGCGCTGGGGATAACAGAGTTCCGGGTAGACGCACTGATTGACTGGATAGATGCCGATGATCAGACCGTCAGTGCTTATGGAGCCGAAGATGGCCAGTACCTGATGGCAGATCCCGGGTACCGGGCAGCTAATCAGCCCTTTGCCAGCGTTACCGAATTACGGCTGATTGAGGGTATGACTGAAGAAACCTACGTGGCATTGCGCCCCCATGTTGCCGCTCTGCCAGTAAGTGGTCTGGGCATTAATGTGAACACCGCAACCGCTGAAGTTATTCGTTCGTTAAGCGGAGAAATAACAGAAGCCCAGGCAGCCTCTATTCTCGAGAAACGAAAAGAAGGGCGTTTTGAAAACATACCCGACTTTCTGGCTCAGCCGGAGCTTGCTGGCCTGGGGTTAAAGCCCGCAGGCTTAACCGTGCAAACCCGTTTTTTTGAAGTTGTTTCGCGGATTACCTACGATAACCGTGTCATTAATATGGTTAGCACCGTTTTTCGCAATCCCGAAGGTAAAGTCCGGACGGTTCAGAGGGATACCGGGCAAAAAAACAGAATCACCAAAGAACCCTACACCATTTCGGAAGGATAACCATGTCTTATCGCCTTTACGTGAGGCCAGTACCTCCCTTCGTCGATCCCGATGAGGCCCCGGATGTTCAGTTGTTCAATTGGGTGCTACACGACGCTGGCGGAGATGCGCAGGCTCGTGGCACTGACGACACTCGCGACACAATCGAACAGACGCTTGCACAGAATGCCCTGGACAATGTCTTGCTGATTGGTTTGATTCCCGGGGATGAGGCACTGTTCTGCCTGGCCGACATACCTGCAAAACAAAGCCGGTTTATCAATCAGGCATTACCTTTTGCTGTTGAAGAGCAGATCGCCCAGGATATTGAAACCGTGCACCTCGCCCTTGGTCGCCGTACGGATGACGGCTATCAGGTCGCCGCCATCGATAATGAACGTATGGCACAGTGGGTTTCTCTGTTCCGCGGCTGGGAGTATGTAAAACTTGAAGGTATTTTTCCTGATGCGGCACTTCTGCCAGTCACCACCGGAGGCTGGTCTGTATGCCTGACAGGGGCCCTGGCGCTTATCGTAAGTGACCGGGGTGAGTGGCTCAGTATGCAATCAGCCAATCTGGGAATGTTTGTGCAAACCCTTGTGGCTCCATCTGAACATGAAGTTGTCGCAGACGTACCCATTACACTTTACGCAACGGAGGAAGAATTCGGGATTCAGCAATCTGCAATCAGTGAGCTGGTGTCTTCCAGCCTGCTCTCGGTTCGACGTGAAGTGCTGGAGCTTATGCCTCTTGAGCTGCTTGCACATGCTTATCACCACCAGCTATGTCAGCCTATTAATCTTTGCCAGGGCAATTTCTCAAATCGCTCGAATAAAGCCAGCCCTTTAAAACCCTGGAAACCCCTGATTGCCGTTGCGGCTGTCTGGTTTTGTGTTCAGGTGGCGCTGGAGTTGGGAATGGGTTTTTATCATCAACATCAGGCAGCCGAACTCAAACAACAGGTTATGGCTATTTATCGTCAGGCATTCCCAAATGATAAACGCACTTCTGCCGGTAGTGTGCGCCGTGTCATTGAAGGGCAGCTAAGAGTGGCTGGCTCTGGCCGGCAAGAACTGGATTTTATAACGCTTATGAAATACACCGGACAACAATACTCCCGGTTACCCGAGGCGGGTTCTGTCGTTTTCAATTCCGTGAATTACAGCCGTGCCCGCGGAGAACTGGTGGTGGATATCCGCGCCAACGACTATGGACGACTTAGTGCGCTTCGCAATGGCCTTGCCAGCCA
>DATJDA010000122.1:0-4248 GCA_035497695.1 Marinobacter sp.
GGGAAACCATAGCAGAAGGTCTTGAGAATGCAGCCGAAGCATTCAAGGGCATGCTCAAGGGCAAAAACTTTGGCAAGCAGTTGGTTCACATTGCAGACTGACAGCCTTAATGCCTGAGTTTATATGGCAACACGCCGGAAAGACTATTCTGCAATCTGCAGCATTACCTTTCCGGTGTTTTTGTTATTGGCCACATATTCCATAGCCTCTTCCGCCTTTTCAATCGGCCAGGAGCAGTCAATCAACGGCTCTATCTGACCAGCGCTCAATAAAGGCCATACGTTCCTGAACAACGCCTGCATAACCTCACCTTTCTCGGCAACCGTTCGGGACCGCAACGTAGAACCAATCAACCGATGACGCTTTACCAGCATGACGCCCAGATCAATTTTTGCATAGCGCCCGCCCATGATACCAATCAGGGCAATCCGGCCATCTGCGTTGAGAACTTTCTGATTGTCTGCGATGTAATCGCCGCCTACTGGATCCAGCACCATATCCACACCACCACTCCAGCTCTTTACCGCATCAACAAATGAGCCATTGTGACGATTCCAGACACCGCTGGCCCCAAGCCTCCGGCACACTTCCAGTTTTTCATCACTGCCTGCGGTTGCAAACACCGGATTCCCAAACGCTGTTGCAAGCTGAATAACTGAAGTACCCAGGCCGCCACCGGCTGCGTGCAGCAGTACCCGCTCACCCGGCTTCAGCTTTGCTTCCTGATACAAATTCAGCCAGGCCGTAGCGAACACTTCCGGGATAGCGGCTGCTTTTTCAAGGGAATAGCCTTTTGGCACAGGGAGTACCTGAACGGCCGGAACAGTCACCTTTGTGGCATACCCACCACCTGTGAGAAGCGCACAAACCTCATCTCCGGGTTTGAACTCACTAACCGATTTGCCAACCGCTGAAATACGGCCACTGGCCTCCAGACCCAATATTTCCGAGGCTCCGGGTGGCGGTGGGTACACACCGGCTCGCTGCATCAGGTCGGCCCGGTTGACGGCTGTCCAGACAATATCAATTTCTACATGGTCGGCTGGCAGTTCTCCATACGTCTCACAAGGTTCCCACGTCAGGGAGTCACCTATTACCTTGATTGCCTTCATCATGTCTGAAATCTCAATGTTACGAATATAAGTTCAGGATACCCCAAGTGTTTCAGGGGATGTAATTAGAATATTCTCATGGTCAGGTAATAGTTCAAGGCCTTATTCTGGCTTTGCTCACCACTGAAGCACCAGAAAATGGGAGAATGGCTCTAAATTGACCATAATCATATCAGACAGGAGTAGCAACGCCGTATGAGCAGGAATCGCTTCCGTGTTGAGCATCAATACCTGCAGCTTCCAGAAAGTTTTTACACCCGTGTTCAGCCCAGCCCGCTGCGGGATGCCAAAATGGTGTGTTTCAATCACAAGCTGGCAGAAACCATGGGTTTTCAGGCTTATTCAGAAGATGACTGGACTCAGATAGGTGCAGGCGCGGAACTGCTTGAAGGCATGGACCCCATTGCCATGAAATACACTGGCCATCAGTTCGGCATATACAATCCGGAGCTCGGTGATGGGCGCGGCCTGTTGCTGTGGGAAACCATCGGCCCGGATGGCAACCGATGGGACTGGCACCTGAAAGGAGCAGGCAGAACCCCCTATTCACGCTTTGGCGATGGCCGGGCCGTTTTGCGCTCAACCATCCGTGAATACTTGTGCAGCGAAGCAATGCACGGCCTGGGCATTCCCACTACCCGCGCTCTGTTCATGGTGAGTGCCAAAGACCCGGTACGCCGGGAATCTATTGAAACCGCCGCAACTCTGATGCGCGTAGCCAGAAGCCACATCCGCTTTGGTCACTTTGAATTTGCAGCTCATCACCAGGGCCCGGAAACCGTCAGGCAACTGCTGGAGCATGTCATCACCCTGCACTTCCCTCACCTTCTGGATTTGCCTGAAGACCAGCGTAACACGCGGTGGTTTGAAGAAGTGGTAACGCGCACAGCGCACCTGATCGCAGACTGGCAAACTGTCGGCTTTTGCCACGGTGTTATGAACAGCGACAACATGTCGATTATCGGCGACACACTGGATTATGGCCCCTTTGCCTTTATGGATGATTTCGATGCGGGCTACATCTGCAACCACACCGATCAGGAGGGGCGCTATGCCTACAACCGCCAGCCTCAGGTCGGCTTCACGAACTGTAATTATCTCGCCAACGCGCTGTTACCAATCATGAGCGAAGATTCCATACGGGATGGTATGCGCGGTTATGAGACTGCTTACAACGGGCGCTTCCTGAATAACATGCGGAGAAAACTTGGACTGGAGTGCGAAGAAGACACCGATTCAAAGCTGATCATGGACACCTTCAGCGTATTGCAGCGGCATCGGGTGGATTACACGCTATTCTTTCGCGCACTTTCCAACCTGCATAACCACGGGCAAGCCCCGATACGGGATCTGTTCGCTGATCGTGACGCTGCAGACACCTGGCTAAAACACTACCAACAGCGACTGCAGAAAGAAACCCGCACTGATAGTGAGCGGGAACGGGCGATGCGAGGTGTAAACCCCAAATACATTCTAAGGAACTACCTTGCCCAACAGGTTATTCAAGAGGCCTGGAGTGGGGATTACCAACCGATGAAAGCCTTACTAAACGTATTGGAGCGGCCTTTTGATGAACAGCCCGAACAGGAGCACTATGCAGCACTGCCGCCGGACTGGGGGAAGCATTTGAACATCAGTTGTTCCAGCTAGATGAAAAAGGCGGCAGGCTCTCGCTTCTGCCGCCTTTTTTTCTTCCGATATCTGGTCAGACAGACTTCGCGGCAATAATCTTGCCCTGCCACTCGGTTGGCCCGGTCTGGTGCACAGAGGTGCCCCGGGAATCTACTGCTACCGTCACCGGCATATCCTCAACCTGGAACTCGTAAATGGCCTCCATCCCAAGCTCCGGGAAGGCGACCACCTCGGCATTCTTGATAGCTTTAGAAACCAGATACGCCGCGCCGCCCACGGCCATCAGGTAAACCGCACCAAATTTCTTGATTGCATCAATAGCAACCTGGCCACGTTCAGCCTTACCAATCATGCCGGTCAGGCCGGTTTTCTCGAGCATGGTGTGCGTGAACTTATCCATCCGCGTAGCAGTCGTCGGGCCAGCCGGGCCAACCACCTCCTCACGCACTGGATTAACCGGCCCCACGTAATAGATAAAACGCCCTTTCAGATCCACAGGCAACTGTTCGCCCCGCTCGATCATATCCACCATTTTCTTATGGGCGGCATCACGGCCGGTGAGCATTTTTCCTGACAGCAGAACCGTTTCGCCCGGCTGCCAGTCTTTAATATCTTCAGATGTGATTGTATCCAGATTTACCCGGCGGACATTATCGCCAACCTCCCAGGTAATCTCTGGCCAATCGTCCAGATTCGGCGGGGTTTGCAGTGAGGGGCCAGAACCATCCAGAACAAAGTGAGCATGACGAGTAGCGGCGCAGTTAGGAATAATAGCCACTGGCTTATTCGCTGCGTGGGTGGGGTAGTCTCGTACTTTCACATCAAGAACCGTGGTCAGGCCACCCAGCCCCTGGGCGCCAATACCCAGATCATTCACTTTATCAAACAACTCAATACGAAGTTCTTCAGGGCGGTTAGAGGCACCACGCGCCTTAAGCTCGTGAATGTCGATAGGGTCCATCAACGCTTCTTTCGCCATTTGCATGGCCTTTTCCGCTGTACCGCCAATACCTATACCCAACATACCAGGCGGGCACCAGCCTGCGCCCATTTGCGGAACCATTTTCAACACCCAGTCCACCACAGAATCTGACGGATCAAGCATGGCAAATTTCGCCTTGGCTTCAGAGCCCCCACCTTTGGCTGCAACGTGAACTTCAACCGTATTACCCGGAACAATTTTGTAATGAATAATCGCCGGCGTATTGTCTTTGGTGTTCACCCGCTTGCCATCAGGATCGGCAAGTATAGAGGCACGCAGAACATTATCCGGATGGGTATAGGCCCGGCGAACACCTTCATTAATCACATCATCCAGTGACATCTCGCAGTCCCACTGCACATCCATACCAATATTTACAAACACAGTAACAATGCCCGTGTCCTGGCAAATCGGGCGGTGCCCCTGGGCGCACATGCGGGAATTAATCAGAATCTGCGCCATGGCGTCCTTCGCCGCCTGGGACTCCTCACGCAAATACGCCTGATACACCGCCTGGATAAA
>DATJDA010000123.1:0-2684 GCA_035497695.1 Marinobacter sp.
CATAGTATGGGCGGGTTGATAACGCGCAGTGCCTGCTATTACGGCGCTCAAGCGCAAAGCCATTGGCTAACTCTTTTAAAAACAATTGTTTTTCTCGGCACCCCTCATCACGGGTCGCCCCTTGAGCGCGGTGGTAACTGGATTGACAGGGCACTCGGTGCGAACACTTACACTGAGCCGTTTGCACGCCTTGGGAAAATTCGAAGTGCTGGCATTACTGATCTGCGTTATGGCTATCTGTTGGACGAAGACTGGCAGGGACGCGATCGGTTTAAGCACATTAAAGACCATCGCCAACTGCTTCATTTGCCAGCAGGTGTGCGTTGCTATGCTGTTGCAGCAACGACCGCAAAAGAGCCCGGTGGTATCGCTGAAAATCGTCTTGGGGATGGCCTGGTTCCGGTTAGCAGTGCGTTGGGGCACCATAAAGTGCCGGAGCTACAACTGCCGATTCCCTTAACACATCAGTGGGTGGCCTATGGCACCAGCCACTTTGGATTATTGGGCAGGTACGCTGTATACCAAAAAATTGAAAGCTGGCTAAAGCAGTAGCACAGTCAGTTATCAAGTACGTACAAACTGCGCCCCGCCCCAAGCCCTGCAATGGTAGCGCCTGTACCAATCAGTAACAAAAACAGGCCAGCAATCTCCCACCCCCCTGTTATGTCGTGAAGTACCCCCACAAATAATGGGCCCAGCGCTGCCAATGTATATCCCAGCCCCTGGGCCATACCTGACAGGCGGGCGGCGATGGTTGGAGTTCGGGCTCGCACAGCCAGCAGAGTCAGTGCCATGCTGAACGTACCACCCTGGCCGAGGCCAAGCACAACTATCCACAACCACATGCGACTCATGTCATCATAAATACAGCCGGCAATTCCCGCCATTGTCAGTGTCATAACCAAAAATATCATCGCACGCTGATCACGCATATGGCTGCCTATCCAAGGGGCAAGAATAGCGGTAATAACCTGCACCATAATCGATACAGATACAGCCAGCCCGGCAACAACGGCATCCGTTCCCCGATCCTGAAGAATAGTTGGCAGCCAGCCAAACACGGTGTACGCAAGGGAAGATTGCAGCCCCATATAAAAGGCAATTTGCCAGGCCAGTCGGTCACGAAAAAGTGATTTTTCTGAAGCAACGGCTGGCTCAACCGGAAGTTGCTTTCCTTTAAGTTGCACCCACCAGGCAACCGCTGCGACAACGGCCGGTACCAGCCAAAATGCCAAGGAGGCGCGCCAATCATTGTTGAGAATTTGCCGGAGTGGCTCGGTAATACCCGCTGCTAATGAGGCACCAAAACACAGCATGGCTGTGTATATACCGGTTAATAAACTGGCATGATCGGGGAAATCCCGCTTAACAATACCCGGCAACAGAACGCCCACTATACCAATACAGCCCCCAGCAATCGCGGTACCCATAAACAAGCCGGTAACTCCCCAATATGGTCGGACAGATAACGCCAGCGCCAACACCATCATCAGAGCCAGCACCGCTCTTTCAAGACCAAGACGACGGGCAATCCAGGGTGCAAGAGGTGCAGCGATACCAAGAAACAAAACTGGTAAAGTGGTGAGTACACCCTGCCCGGTGGGAGATAGTGAAAGACTGTCCCCTATAACTCGCAGCACAGGACCAACACTGGTTAATGCAGGGCGTAAATTCAGGGCTACCAGCATCAGCCCGACAAACGCCATTACGGCCTGTCGGGTCTGGTGAGTTGCAGTAACACTTGTCATCAGTTTGGGTACCTGTAAGAACGCCGTTCTTTTAGAGAATTTGCTTTGCGAGTGTATCGAGCGGGCTGTATTCACATTCGTTCGGGGCGATAAAGCTGTTCGCAGAGTCGACAAGAATATTGTCGTCCCTCATAAAGCGCCGGCCCAGCAAAACCGGGTATACAAAATTATGCCGGTCTGCCAGCGAAAACTGGGTTTCGTGGGTTGTCCCAGCGATGCAGAATTTCATCTTAACCACATGTCTTCTTTGGGAATCCGCCCCCTTACGCTTGATGAGGACCGTTCGGTAAATTGGCCGTTCGAGTGTCAGAATTGCATCCCGGTATTCAGTTTCGCCTTCACCAGACTTATTTAAATGATCCCGGAGCGGAATCTGAAAACTGATCCAATTTTCGTTATTGCGCTCAAATTCTTTGATGTTCACCGCGTGAAGTGACGAAGTCTTGGCACCGGTATCCAGGCGCGCTTTCAGCCTTAAACCCGTGTCCTTCAGCACAACCCACTCAACAAATCCAAGGGTTTCAGGAACCTGTACCGGTTTGCTGTCAGATTGTGCTGGAAAGGTTGTTGCGGAATAGGCGTTAGCTGACTGAGAAATCACCCCGGCAGCGACGACGGCTGTCATTAATAGTCTCATTAAATCTCTCTGGCAAAATACTGTAGATCAGGAAAAAATGTCAGAAACCGTGCCTCAAGCTCGGCATCATTAGCGCGGATTTCTTCAATTATCCCGCCGAATTGGTTCGGAAAACGAATACGCTCTGCTATTCGATCCAGGGCATAGCCCACTGTGTCCAAGTCTTCATAGGCGCCGAACCAGTCGTTATGAACCATCTTCCGCATGACGACCGTCATCCGGGGAGGCATTAGGTGCTCATGAGCCTGAAGCTCACGGTAGATTCTGCGCACAAACGTATCACGATTCTGGTGACTGAA
>DATJDA010000124.1:0-5360 GCA_035497695.1 Marinobacter sp.
TAACTACCTCGCTGTCCAGCATCAGGTTCTGAACATTGGTGCTTGGCACGATCACACCCTGAGTTCCTGTCAGACCATCTTTAAGCTGACAGGTCGCAAAGAACCCTTCTACTTTCTCATTTACCCCACCGATCGGCTGAACCTCACCAAACTGGTTAACAGATCCCGTAATTGCCAAGTCCTGACGAACTGGCACGCCGGAGAGGGATGAGATCAGTGCACAAAGCTCTGCAAGGGAGGCGCTATCACCATCCACTTCCCCGTAGTTCTGTTCAAAGGTGAGGCTTGCTGACAGGTGCATTGGATCATCAATTGCAAAATTTGAGGCAAGCCATGAGCTAAGAATCATTACGCCCTTGGAGTGAATATTACCCCCAAGTTTCACATCCCGCTCTATATCCATCACCGTGCCATCTCCATAATAGCAGGTTGCGGTAACACGATTGGAAAGCCCGAACTCATAACCGCCGGTTGACAGCACCGACAATGCATTTACCTGCCCAACACAGGAGCCACTGGTAGATACCAGGGTGGAACCGTCTTTTATCGAGTCATAAAACTGGTCACGAATTCGACTGCCACGGTATTTTGCACTTTCCAGAGCCCGCACTACGTGAGTATCCTGAATGAGTTTTGAATCGGCCTGCCGGGCCCAGAAGTCTGATTCTCTTAACAGATTCGAGATATCGGCTGCATGAAGAGACAACCGATCCTGATGTTCTGCCATGCGGGCACTGTGTTCAATAACCCGGGCTACGGCTTTATTTGAGCAGTGCAAAAGTTTTTTCTCTTTTACAACACTGGATATAAATTTGGCGTAGGCAACCTGGCTGTCCTCGGAACGATACATTTCATTTTCGAAATCCGCGGTAACCCGGAACAGTTCAGAAAACTCGGAATCGTATTCCTGCAGTAACAACCAGGTTTCACGATCACCAAACAGGACTATCTTGACATCAAGAGGCACTGCTTCCGGCTCTATGGAGACCGTGCCCGAGAGAGTCAGCTCGCGCTCCAGAGAGTTGATTTCTATGGACCGGGAGCGCAATGCCCGCTTCAGCCCATCCCAGACAAAGGGCTGCTCCAGAACCTTGATGGCATCCATTAGCAAATACCCGCCGTTCGCTTTGTGCAGACTTCCTGGCCGGATTAACGAGAAATCTGTAAACACTGTGCCTTTGTACGTTACATTCTCAACATAACCGAACAAATTGTGGTAGGTGGGGTTATCTTCCACCACCATGGGCACCTCGTTGGTTTTCTGATGCACCAACAGGTTTACCAGATAACGGCGAGGCACCTTCTTATTCAGCGATGCGTAGGCAATAGCGGCCTGCTCTTCGTTGTCCTCAAGAAAAATATCAAGATTCTCTACCAGATCGTTTCGTACCGCGGATAAAAACGCGACGATATCAGGCAGATCTGCATACTTTTTCTCTAGCTCGTCTATTTGATGCCCCGATATACCTTCCAGGGTTTCCTTATTCAGCGCTTGTTGCTTATCGGCGTACTCCTGCTCCCAGTCCGCCAGCTTTCGCAGGGCCTGGCGAAGCTTTTTCTCAAGCTTGTTAACAGCGTCTTCAAATTTTTCACGTTGCGCGTCAGTCAGATTCCTGAATGACTCTGCGGTATGAGGGCCATCACCATTCATAGCGACCAGACGATAACCACCGGGAGTTGATACCGTCAAACTGACTTTTTTACGCCTGGCTTGCGCTGCCACCTTTTCCAGTTCATCTTCCTGGAGTTTTCCGTAGTCATTCTTTAACTGCTCTGAGCGCTCAAGAAAGCTATCGCTGTCAAAGGTCAGGGGGATAACCTTGACCAAACGACTCATCAGCTTATCCATATCCTGCTTGAGCTGAATTCCTTTACCTGCTGGCAGGCGAAGTAGTTTGGGAACTCGTGGCTCCTCAAAATCGGCCACGTAGCACCAGTCATGGCTTTGGTGGCCTGTATCAACATGGTGTTCAAGATAACGCAGCATCATGGTGCGCTTGCCCAGCCCGTTGCGACCTACGGCGTAAACGTTATAACCACCATGAGGCATTGCCAGGGCAAAGCGCACTGCCTCCTGAGCCCGGTTCTGGCCCACAATCTCCGCCAGGGGCTCCAGCTTTTTTGTCGTCTTGAACGGAAGATCTTTGAGAACACAAGCTTTGTAAAGTTGATGCGGAGACAGTGACTTCAAGATTTGTTCCTGTAGCAATTGCATAGTTGGCCGACCATTGTAGATTCTGAGGCCATCAATGTCGCCTATAGGTCGGAGATTTCTGAATAAGTGCCACTCTGCAGCAAAACTGTTAAGCAGCTCACAGAAAAGATGCCAGACGTTTTCCAGATGCATGTTACAGAACTACACTCGATGTTCCGACCATGGCTGCTAAACTTGGCGGTATGTTAATAATAAAGACAAGATGTGTTAAGCAATGGACGCTAGCCTATGACCAGTGATTCAGCCGATCGCAGAATCAAGGATCGCTACCCGGCTTCCTGCCTCAGAGTTCAGCTACGAGAAAGAGGATTTCTTGGCCGTACCAAACAGGTACTACCAGTTACCTGCCTTGACCTGAATCGCTACGGCATGGCCGTGCTTTGCCCCCGGCCGCTGGAGCCAGGGACTCGCCTGTTTATGGATTTTGAAGGTAAGTATATCAACGAATCCCGGGTCAGCGCGCGCGTGGTGGAATGTCAGCAGTTTCAGACCGGATACCGGATCAGTGTTCAGTTCAGCTACTGCCTCGACCAAAAAGGTTATTCGCGGACGGTGGATAACGCCCTTTCGCGAATAGAAGGTTTCTATAACCGGTTTGCAAGCTAGCCAACCAATTCTCTCAGATCAGGCCTGCATCCAGGCTGGCAGCCACATACAAACCCAGTTCCCTGCATTGTTCTTCGAATTCATCACGGTACTCTCCGCGACAAACTAATGGCTCCTGAACCCGCTTCCAGCGCAATCCGGTAGTAATGGTTTCGATGCCCCGGAGGGTGCCCGTGCCATCGTGGCCGGCCCGTATGTAAAAAGCAAAGGGCAAACCCTGAGTCTTCTCCAGGCAAGGATAGTAGCTGCGATCAAAGAAGTCTTTCAGGGCACCGCTCATGTAGCCAAGGTTCTCGGTAGTGCCCAGAATAATGGCATCACAGGCAAGAACATCTTCCGGCCCCGCCTCTAAAGGTTCGATAACCGTGACTTCAACACGCTCAATATCCCGGTGAGACGCGCCTTGCTTAATAGCTTCGCGCAGTTTGAGCGTGTTCGCAGAAGGCGCATTGGCAACGATAAGTAATCGCTTTTTGCTGTCCACACTACCTCCCCCGGATTAACTTAGAGCAGCTCTTCACTGACCTTTGTCTTTGCTTTTACCTTTGCCGGTGCTTCCTGGGCGACTTCTTCTGCTACTTCCTTTTCAACCGGTTTGGGCATTAGCTTGTCACGCACTTTGGCCTCAATTTCATTGGCCAAATCCAAATTCTCTTCAAGGAACTTGCAGGCATTCGCCTTACCCTGACCTATCTTGTCACCGTTGTAGGCATACCAGGCACCAGCCTTGTCGACAAAACCTTCTTTTACGCCCATATCCAGAACTTCTGCCATGTGGTAAATACCTTTACCATACATTATCTGAAATTCAGCCTGCCGGAAGGGTGGAGCCACTTTGTTCTTCACAACTTTTACCCGGGTTTCGTTACCCACAACCTCATCACCATCTTTCACTGCGCCAATGCGACGAATATCAAGGCGCACGGATGAGTAGAACTTCAGAGCATTACCGCCTGTTGTTGTCTCTGGGCTACCAAACATAACGCCGATTTTCATACGAATCTGGTTAATGAATATCAGCAGGCAATTGGCATTCTTCACGTTACCCGTCAGTTTTCGCAGCGCCTGAGACATAAGACGCGCCTGCAAGCCAACGTGGCTGTCGCCCATCTCTCCCTCAATTTCGGCTTTTGGCGTGAGCGCTGCCACAGAGTCAACAACGATGACATCTACGGCATTAGAGCGCACCAGCATGTCGCAGATTTCCAGCGCCTGCTCACCGGTATCTGGCTGGGAAACCAGCAAATCATCTACGTTTACACCCAGTTTTTCAGCGTATATGGGATCAAGGGCGTGCTCCGCATCAACAAAGGCACAGGTTTTTCCTTGTTTCTGAGCCTCCGCGATCACCTGCAGGGTCAGCGTGGTTTTGCCTGAGCTTTCCGGGCCGTAAATTTCAACAATACGACCATACGGCAGACCACCAATACCAAGGGCGACGTCGAGCCCGAGAGAGCCCGTGGAAACCGCAGGAATCGCTTCACGGGGCTGATCGCCCATTTTCATAATGGCACCCTTACCAAACTGGCGCTCAATCTGGCTCAGTGCTGCGCTTAATGCTTTTTTGCGGTTATCTTCCATCAGTGCAAAACCCTCTGTCGCCATGACAGCCAGCACAACTTGAAATACTGGCTGAGAAGTAGTTAGTCAGGAACTTGTGCCGTTTCTTCACAATGAATTCCCTGTATATTTAAACAGTATTAAAGCATAACCCGTTGAGGAGACCAACCCCTCATCCGGATATTTCTTTGGTCTTCATGAAAACACGACCTGATATTGCTCATACATTACTTAAAAAGCGCTCGACGCCCTGCAGTGCATAGAGTACTGCCTGCCGACGAATATCATCTCGATTGCCCTGGAAATGCTGTAACGCAGCCTCAATGCTGCCAGTATCACCCCAAGCGAACCAAACAGTGCCTACCGGTTTGTCCTCACTACCGCCTCCGGGCCCGGCAACGCCACTGACCGCGACGGCAATATCCGCACCGGTTCGGGCCAGCGCCCCGGCTACCATCTCCCGCACCACCGGTTCACTGACCGCGCCGTGATTACCCAGAGACTCTCCAGTAACGTTCAACAACTTCCGCTTAGCCTCATTGCTGTACGTTACCAGCCCACCCAACACATAGGCGGATGAGCCCGGTTTATCGGTCAGTGCCTTGGCTATCCAGCCACCGGTGCAGCTTTCTGCAGTCACAATCATGTACCCCAGGCGCTGTAATAGTTTACCTGACTCACTTGCCGCTTCACCCAATTGTTGATCGTTAACTGCCATAATGGCCTTCCCCGTTTCTTCGTGAGGCTTATTTTCTTACAATCCTCTGCTTAACCCAATGCACGGCAACCCGGACTTGTTCATGTCAACAGCTCAGACCGATCTCTCCTCACATACACCCATGATGCGGCAGTATCTGAAGATCAAGGCCCAGCACCCCGATGAACTGCTGTTCTACCGCATGGGGGATTTTTACGAGCTATTTTACGACGATGCCAAAAAGGCATCCGCCCTGATGGATATTACCCTCACAGCCCGAGG
>DATJDA010000125.1:0-3443 GCA_035497695.1 Marinobacter sp.
TGATTGTAGATCCTGGCCAGGCCAGACCGGTTCTGGAGCATCTGGCGGCGCACAATCTTACCCTAGATGCCATTCTCATTACCCATCATCATCCGGATCACGTGGGTGGTGTAAAAGAGTTGATCGAGGCATTTCCTGACTGCCGTGTTACCGGTCCGGCAAACTCCCCGTTCAAAGGCAGCACCAATACTGTGGTATCTGGTGATCAGGTAAAATGGCGAGACCTAGCTTTCAGTGTACTTGCAGTGCCTGGCCACACACTCGATCACATTGCCTATTTTTCCACGGACGAAATAAACGACCGCCCTATCCTGTTTTGTGGTGATACACTTTTTGTAACGGGGTGTGGGCGTCTGTTTGAAGGAACGGCTGCCCAGATGCGGCAGTCTCTGCAAACTCTGCGTGAGCTTCCCGCCCGGACCGCCGTGTACTGCGCTCATGAATACACGCTTGCGAATCTGAGATTTGCCAGAAACTGGTTACCAGACGACAAAAATCTTGAGGAGTTCGAAACTCACTGTCTCCAGCTTCGTGAGGCGGGCACTCCGACCGTGCCTTCAGTTCTTGGCGACGAATTGCGCCTGAATCCATTTCTCAGGTGGGATGATCCTGCGGTTATTGCTGCTGCCCGAGCCTACTGCGAGAAGAATAATCTGCCGGCAGATACTGACGATGACATCTTTGCAGCCATACGTCACGGCAAGGACAAATTCTGACCGGTTTACAATTTCTGTCAGGGCTGTAACGAGAGGTTTCTTGACCCCTTGAAATGACGTCCCATAGAATCAGCACTGAAAACAGGGAGCCTTGCTCCCACCCTTACCTTTGAACCGGAAGCATCTATGTCCGTCGGAAATCTATTTCTGATATTTGTTGCAGGCACGTTGATTGGTGGCTGTAGCACGTTTGAGCGACCAGAGACGTATTGGAGCAACCCGACAACCTGGTTCAGCAGCACCGGCGACGATGACAGTGCGACCAATCCGCTGGAGTCAGATCAGGTGGCGATTGCCACAGGTGATGAAGACCTTAAAAAGTCAGTCGAGATGGGTGAGGAAGACGCAGCAGCTCGCGGAGCACTGGATGATGCAATTGCTCCCGAGCTTCAGGCTACCGCACGGGATGCCCGGGGAAAGCTGGAAAGCCCTGAGCATGCAGGTCTCGGCCAGGCTCGGGAATCTGATCTCTGGCAACGTCTGAGGCGTGGTTTTGCACTGGATCATGATACCGACAATGAGCGGGTACGCGATGAGTTGAACTGGTACAAAAACCATCCGGATTACATTAATCGCGTGGTAGACCGGGGTAGCCGGTACCTTTATTACATTTTGTCGGAAACCGAAAAACGGGGTCTGCCCACGGAGCTGGCGTTACTGCCAGTGGTAGAGAGTGCTTTTGATCCTTTTGCCTATTCCCATGGCCGAGCGGCGGGGCTTTGGCAGTTTATTCCGTCGACGGGAAAATACTTTGGCCTTACCCAGAGCTGGTGGCACGATGATCGCCGCGATGTAGTTGCGGCAACCGATGCCGCCCTGACCTACCTTGAGCGATTGGCTACACGCTTTGATGGCGATTACACCCTGGCGCTGGCTGCCTATAACAGCGGTGGGGGTACCGTTTCCAGTGCGTTGCGCAGGAATCGGAATCTTAATCGGCCACAGGATTTCTGGTCACTTGAATTGCCGCGGGAAACCCGTCATTACGTGCCAAAGCTGATAGCACTGGCAAAGATTTTCGATAACCCGGAGAAGTATGGTATTACACTGCCGGTTCTTACTGATGAGCCGTACTTCGATATTGTTAATACCGGCTCGCAGCTTGATCTTGCTCAGGCCGCTGAACTTGCCGGCGTTGATGTAGATGAAATTTACCTGCTAAACCCAACCTACAACCGATGGGCAACCAACCCGGACGGCCCCCACCGTCTACTGATTCCGAAGGAAAATGCAGACACTTTTCGCAGCGCGCTCAAGTCGATTCCCGCCAATCAAAGAGTAGCCTGGAGAAACTACAAGGTTGAGTCTGGCGACAGCCTGAACACCATTGCCCGCAAATTCTCTACGACTCCATCGGTTATTCAGCAGGTTAACAAGCTCAACAGCGACCTGATCAGAATTGGCCAACGGCTGATGATACCTTCCGCCAGCAAAAACTCCGATGCCTACGCATTGAGTGCCGCGCAGCGCCTTGAACGTAAGCAGGACCAGAAGCGCGCGGGCAATAAAGTTGACTACACAGTACGGCGTGGTGACACCTTCTGGGACATTGCCAGAGAGCACCGGGTATCCGTTCGTGAAGTTGCCGCCTGGAATGGCATGGCCCCCGGAGACCCTTTGATCCCTGGGAAAAAACTGGTCATCTGGTCTAAAACCGCACAACCCACGCTCCTGGCCTCTGCCGACAGCGCCAGAAGCAAGGCGATGGTAAGGAAGGTGGGCTATCGCGTGCGCAAAGGTGATTCCCTGTCGGCAATTGCCAGCCGCTTCTCGGTTAATGTGAGCGACATCGCAAGCTGGAATGACCTCAACACCTCACGATATCTGCAACCCGGGCAAAGTCTGGTACTCTACGTCGATATTCGGAACAGCCACTGATCTGCAACGCAGCAGAAAACCGGAACTTTCCGTAACAACAAGAATCATAAAAGGCCACATGCGCCTGACGGTGCGCCAGCCAGGATGCTGGCATGGCGGATCGATACCCGGATTATGCGAGACCTATGATAAGTATACGCACAGCCTCATACCTTACATCGATTTTCACATCTCTGGTTTTGCTGACTGTTTCGAACCAGACACTTTCTGCCCAGACCACCGAAGCAACCGAACCACAATTCGGCATTGCCATGCACGGTGCGCCTAAATATCAGAAGGAATTTTCTCACTTCGATTATGTGAACCCCAGTGCGCCCAAGGGCGGTACACTGAAAATGGCTGTTGTTGCCAACGGCTTCGATTCGTTCAATCCTTTTACCATTCGTGGCGTGGCCGCAGTCGGCATCAGCACTTACGTTTACGACACACTGCTTGAGTCTTCTGCAGATGAACCCTTTTCTGAATATGGCCTGATCGCAGAATCGGTAGAAACGCCTGTGGACCGGAGCTATGTGATATTCAACATCCGTAAGGAAGCCCGGTTTCAGGATGGCGAACCAATTACCGCTGAAGATGTAAAGTTCTCCTTCGACACCCTTGTCAGCAAGGGCCACCCGTTTTACCGGAATTACTACGCGGACGTGGCGAGTGTCACTATCGAAAACCCCCGCCGCATTCGCTTTGACTTCGGCGATACCGCGAACCGTGAACTGCCTCTGATACTGGGTCAGATACCCATTTTTCCTGCTCACTACTGGGCAGATCGCGAGTTTGGCGGGGATGGACTTACCCCGCCTGTGGGCAGTGGTCCCTATCGGATTGGCAAGTTTGAGGCAGGCCGGTCGATTA
>DATJDA010000126.1:0-2088 GCA_035497695.1 Marinobacter sp.
CGGCCGGGCCACGGATGAAGGCGTGGTGAAAGGTACATCAGCACCCGTTAATGAGGGCTTGGTATGAATCAACCCCTGAACCTTAAATCCCGGCAACTCGATAAAACCGTCCGATTTAAAGCAGAAAACGATAAGGGTGAACCGGCGGCTATGACACTTGCCATTCCCACCGAAGATGGCGGTTCTTTCGTAGTATCGGTTTTGGACGACTGGCAATCTACTGAGGAAAAACCGGAGGGTGAGCTAGGCAATACGCTGATGAGCATTTGTCCGGTCGCTGAGATTCATTGCAAGCGTCCCATTAAAACTGGCGGCGTGACAATCTTCGGTGGTCGTGCCGTGTCGCTTTTGCGTCCGGGTTATCTCTATGTATTTCTAGGCCAGACACTTTGGCGGGAGTTCAATGTCAGTGAGGATGGAACCCTCAGAGAAGTTGATCTGGTCGCGGCCCGAAAGGATAAGGCAACCCTCCGTTTCCCTACTGGAAAGCCGGTGACCGATTTTCTTGTACCGGTGATGCTAAATAATCGCTTTGCGCTCACCGACTGTCGTATTGCCTATAGTGAAATCCAGTGGTCATGGCCCTACATTGAGAAGCTGGAGCACGCTTCTGCCACCCTGGAGAAACGGGCCTTATCAATAGCGCCGGCCTGGGCTGCCGCTCTGGACGATAACCTGAGCTTCGACAGTGGTTTTCCAGCCTCAGCGATTACCTCAGTGCCAGCGTTAAGATCTCGGGATCTTGGCATAGAATTAATGCTCAGGGATCCGTCTCAATTCACGCTTGAATTTCATACGCCGAGTAATGAAGAACTGATCTCTCGGGTCATCGACCGATGGTCACGGATTCCCGATGAAATGAACGCCTCTGGCAGCGAGATACCAGAAATGACTTTAGAGGCTGAGGCAGCAAAAGATGCCTTGGTGGACGCCAGAAAACACACTGCGATCGTGTGCGTGGCAATTCCAGACCCCCTGTTCCATGTGCGGCATGCACTCACGCAACTACACCTTGGCCTCCATTATCTGGATGCCATTGAGTTGTCCCTTAAAGACCGGCCATTAATACACTCAGCCACACTGATACGCCAGACCCTGTTCGACCCAAAGGTATCGGGTTCCAGTGACCAGATTGAAACCCTGCGAGCGGTGGTGGATCGTGAGAAGCTCCATAAAGTTCTGGATTATTCCGAGCGCCAGAAGGTGGCTGAAGAAATGACGGTTCACATCACGACGTTGGAAGCGCTGATCAGTAGCGGCGAGTTTGACGTTGCCTGTGGTGATTACCTCAACCACAATGGTCTTGGCCCCTGTGAGGCGTTTTCCCTCCAGTCCAGCCTGCTTGATCTGACCCAGCAAATACCCGGAGTGTTGAGTGCCCACGGGCTGGAGTCGCCGGCTATTTTATCTCGTTTACTCAAGCAGACTCTGAGCAAGAATCTTTTGCTCGATGCTCTGGCAGATGGGGAAAATACAAACAGTGAGCTTTCCCTCTTACTGACACAACTGAAAAAACTGACCCGGAAGCAAAATGCCCTCACGGAAGTGCATTTGAGTGAAGTGGGCCTCTCGTCCATCACTACTTTGGCTCAACACCTGAAACAGGAAGAGGGCGGTACAGCCATCAAGAATACTGCAGGTACCGTTGCAGGAATGGTTCAGACTGCGCTAGAGGGTTGGAGTGCTGCTGTTCTCAAAACGGTTGAGCGTTTGCGCCAAAATGGTGATCTGTCTGCAATCAGGCTGGATCGCATTTTCACCTCCGTCAGAGAAGTAGCGGATATAGCAGACCCCAGCCTTGGGGGTGAGTTGCAAGTGATGCACCGCGGGGCTGTTGATCTTACGCGCTACAGCATCGTGGGCGTGCATGGAAAAGGGCTCTCCTTCGGCCTGACGGATGCCGATCTGCAAAGCGAAGCATTGACAAGGCGGAATGACTACTTGTTTGCTGATCGCACAAACGCGATGGGTAAAAAGGTAGCATCCACCAGCCCGGCCCGACTGGCCGAAGAGGTTGGAGAAGCTGCGGTGAAGGCTGCCGCACACACCTGGGTGTTTGTGTTGCCCATTGACCATCTTGAGGCCCGT
>DATJDA010000127.1:0-45267 GCA_035497695.1 Marinobacter sp.
GTTCAGAATCGCAACCATGTAGTAACCCAGAGTGCAACTTTACTTTATGTGGCAGTTTCCAGCCATTTCCTTGCTTTGTCCTCTTCTTCCAGGCTGAACATCTGCACCTCTGGCTTCAGTAACGGCCCGAGCATGCCCACCCAGGCTGATATCCATCGATGATCAGAAACAACAGCAACATGACTGATATCGCCAAGGTGAGCAAAACCAAACCTGATATCCGCCCAGAACCGTGACCACGGAACCGGTGGCATACCCAAAGCGCCGATACGCTCAAGCACTCGTATACTGCCATGTTCATCTATCGCCTGTTTGAATACTGCCAGGGCATTGTCGAACTCTGGCGCACTGATTGAGCCCTCCACCGACATACTGACAATGTTGGTACCAGGCACTACGTACGTTTCTATCATCACCAACCCCCTTCCCTGTTGATAAATACCACTGCAGATCTGATTACTACTGTTGATTGTTTACTGTAAACAAAAAGCCCCTGGGGAACACTCCCGAGGGGCTTTTTGTTATTTGCCAGATCTCAGCCTGAGGTGGCAGCCTGTCGCCGACGGTCTTCCTCTTCAATCTGCAAATCAACCGAGGACACCACGTACTCATCTGCAAAACTGGACTCAGGCTCTTTCAGCCACATGATGCACAGTAGCCAGCTAATGAAGGCTCCGCCAGCAATGATGAAGAAGAACTGACTGGGTGTCACAAATGTGAATATGGTCAGATATACCACTGCGCCAACGTTACCGTAGGCTCCGGCCATACCGGAAATCTGGCCGGTCAGACGGCGTTTGATTGACGGTATTATGCCAAATGTTGCTCCCTCTGCTCCCTGTACAAAGAACGAGGTAAACACGGTAATAGCCACGGCGATGACTAACGGCCACTTGGAATTCAGCAGTCCCATCAGCACAAAGCCAACAAAAATCCCAAACATATAACTGAGCATAACGAAACGACGATTGCCCATGCGATCAGAAACCAGCCCACCCATAGGCCTGGCAATAAGGTTTACGAAAGCAAACGAGGCCGCAATCATACCGGCTACTGTGGCGCTCAGGCCCCAGGTATCCTCAAAAAACATCGGCAGCATAGACACCACCGCCAGCTCGGCACCAAAGTTGGCGAAGTAAGTACTGTTAAGGGCAGCCACACTATTGAATGGGTATTTGTCGTCTTCAGGCACACCCCTTTTTAGTATGGGCAGATTCACCCGTAATATCTGAATGATCTGATAGCACACTATGGCAACGATCACGGCGTAACAGATTACCGCACCTGTTGCGCTCAGGTACCCCATGCTTTCAATCCGCCAGACCAGAATAGCCAGCACACCCACCAGAGGAATGGTCCACAAAATCAGCTTGATCATATCGCCCCAGGTACTGACCTCCAGCGCCGAGGCTTTACGCGGCTTGCGATGAACCGTTCCCACCGGTCCATCGGTAATAGCAAACCAGTAGTAAACACCGTAAGCCGCCATAACAAAGGCACTTTGGGCAATGGCCCAGCGCCAGCCATCCTCACCACCGTACATATGCAGAGCAATAGTTGGTAGGGAAATAGCTGCAGCTGCAGAACCGAAATTTCCCCAACCCGCATAGAAGCCTTCTGCAAAACCAATGTCTCTGGGCTTGAACCACATGGCAGTCATGTGAATGCCGACCACAAAGCTGGCACCGATAGAACTGAGCACCAGACGGCTGACAAGTAGCTGAGTCATGGTGTTACCGAAGGCGAATGTCAGCGCCGGTATGGACATCAGCACCATCAATACCGAAAACACCCGGCGCGGGCCGAACCGGTCAAGAGCCATTCCGACAAGAATGCGGGCAGGGATTGTCAGTGCCACGTTACAGATGGCAAACAGGCGGAGATCATCGGCGGTCAGCCAGTCGACGCTCTTAAGCATGCTCGATGCCAGCGGCGCCATGTTGAACCACACATAGAAGGTTATAAAAAATGCAATCCAGGTCAGGTGCAGGGCTTTAATCTCTGCATTCCTGAATCGGAAAACGTCTGCGACTTTCATGTCAGCCTCCAGGGCTATGTAAGAGAAACTCGTTACCGCTTTAACGGCTAGGCAGAATCAGGAGTGGACACTGGATACGACGGGCAAGAAATGAGCTCACACTGCCGAAGGTCATGTAATCCAGTTCGTCTACGAAATAAGTCAGCGAGCGGGCAATGAAGCCGCCATCTGGTACATGGCTGTGGCGGGCAATGACCAGCATATCCGGATGAACCTTCTTCTCGGCGGCATACAGCAGCATTTTTCGGGCATCGCCTTCCAGCAACATGCTTTCTGCCGATACGCCCTCTTTCTGGCAAACTTCCAGTGCCTCCAGCAGGTGCTGTTTCATATCTGAAATCTCCTGCTGAAACAGATCTTCATTACTGGAGGTGATGTCACGGGGATTCTCGGCCACTGCCACCAGGGTGATTTGTGGATTAAGCTCACGGAACATAGTGATGGTTTGCACCAGGGCCAACCTGGCGTTACGTGACCCATCGTAGGCAATCATGATTTTCACAGGCTTCTCCGAAGGGAACTGTTGGCACCCGATATGTGCGCCATTTGATATCTGTCAGCATTAGCCCACAGTTCCGCAGCACTAATAATTGATTTAAATCAACGATCACTTCACCTACCCAACCAGAGAAATCAAACACCTATCTCTTTCAGTCCAAATACCTCTTCCTGCATACCACCTGTGGGTACCTCCAACGCGTTCTATACAAAAATCCGGTTTTTGATAGGGTATTAAAAGCGTCGCAGGAGAAAAACATGACGGCTGTGCCATCCCGACCGGAGCAGTACCGCGCCCTTGGTTTATCTACATTTGCATTCACTTTGTGTTTTGCGGTGTGGACCATATTTTCAATCATCGGAATTCGTATCAGCGCAGAACTGGGGCTTTCAGATACCCAGCTCGGGCTGCTTATGGCAACTCCGATTCTTACCGGTTCTATAAGCCGCTTGTTTCTCGGTATCTGGACGGATCGTTACGGCGGCCGGTGGGTATTTGGTATTCTCATGCTGGTGACGGCGGCTTGTGTTTATCTGCTGACACTGGCAACCACCTATTCGATGCTGCTGGTTGGTGCTCTTGGTGTAGGGCTGGCAGGGGGTGCTTTTATTGTTGGCGTTGCCTACACCGCGGCCTGGTTTGAACCAAAACATCAGGGCACGGCCCTTGGTATTTTCGGGGCGGGTAATGTGGGCGCTGCCGTAACAAATTTCGGCGCGCCATTTCTGTTAATTGCGGTGGGCTGGGAAAGCACAGCTCAGGTTTATGCGGCGGTGCTGGCCGCCATGGGTGTTTTGTTTATTATTTTTGCCAAGGAAGACCCGCTGGCCACGGAGCGCAAAAAAGAAAGCTCCAAGTCCTTTGCTGAACAGATGAAGCCACTCAGAGATCTGAGGGTGTGGCGCTTTGCGCTCTATTACTTTTTCGTATTCGGAGCCTTTGTAGCTCTGGCACTGTGGCTGCCCCACTTTCTGATTGGTGTTTATGGGCTGGATATTGTGACCGCGGGTATAATTGCGGCCCTGTATACTATTCCCGCATCGCTGTTCCGCATCCTGGGCGGGTGGCTGTCCGACCGCATAGGCGCGCGCCGGGTAATGTACTGGACCCTGGGCATTTCAACGATTGCCACCTTTCTGCTGAGCTATCCTCCTACAGACTATGTTGTGCACGGTATAGACAACGATATTCACTTTACCCTCGCGATGAACCTGCCGGTGTTTATTGCACTGATTTTCATACTCGGCTTCTTCATGTCATTGGGCAAGGCGGCAGTTTACAAACACATCCCGGTTTACTACCCCAAACACGTCGGGGCTGTTGGCGGTGTTGTCGGCATGATTGGCGGCCTCGGTGGCTTTATTTTGCCGCTGACTTTCGGTGTTTTAAATGACCTGACGGGTGTCTGGCAGAGTTGCTTTATGCTGATGTTTGTCATTGTGGCAGCGGCGCTTGCCTGGATGCATTACGCCATCCGCACCGCTGAGCGCGTGGAGTGGGCAGCAAACACAGAGCAAACGGATTTGCCGGAGCTGGCCACGCCACACCTTTTCTACCCTCTTAACCGAAAGAACTGATTCAACGATTGCGCCGCACAGGAAAGACCTGCAGGCGGCGCACCTGTCAAAACAGTATGGGTTTGTTGATCGCCAGGTAAAAAATTGCAAACACCTGAGCCAGGGCAACAATCGTTGCACCGACGCGCACTGGCACCGACAGTGTTGGTTTCAGCGCATAAACTCCTGCAAAAATATAACCAACCAGCAAGAAAATTTTCGCAGTCAGCCAGCCATGTACAAATGGCATCCAGGGTGTGACAAACAGCAAACTTATCGCCGCCACTAATAAAACGGTATCGTTGACATGTGGAATCCAGCGCAATGGACCTTGTCGCCACTTCGGCCAGCCAACAGCGTCAAATAGCAGCCGCAGTACAAATAGAATGACGGTCAGATAGGCAGCAGCCATGTGCAGATGTTTAAGAATCGGATACGCACTCATAAATTTTTCCATTGTGAATCAATACTGTGGTGGTATTGTACGCACAGATACTAGGTTGGGGGTATGTTAATTCAAGACTTTTAACACTAACATATACTTAAAATACATGTATTAATGAGGACCTCCATGCAGGCAACTCCGACATCAACTCTCACTGAATCCCCCAGCCTCAGTCAGCTTTTTGCTTATCCCTTCCGGATATTCTTTTTGTCTATGGCGGTACTTGCCGTGCTAGCGATCCCCTTGTGGATTTTGCAGGTAAGTGGCGCTATTAATATGCCACTGGCTATGCCCGGCCTGTTCTGGCATCAGCATGAGATGCTGTTTGGCTTTTTGACTGCAGCCATCGCCGGCTTTTTATTGACTGCGGTGTGCGTCTGGACCAATACCGAGCGCACTCACGGTACGCTTCTTGTGCTGTTATGGGGCGTTTGGCTGGCTGGCAGATTACTTCTTGCCTTTGGTGCCGGGCTCCCCGAATGGCTGGTTCAAGGTGTGAACCTTGCCTTTTTACCACTGGTTATGGTTGATGCCGGCTGGCGTGTATGGCGTGCCAGACAGGCACGGCAGGTGATGATTATTGTGGTTCTTGGCCTGCTCTGGCTTATGCAGATCGGCTTTGTTACCCGGCTTGATATGGTCTACAGCCATGGGGCTCTGATTATGGCCATGGCCCTGATCAGCATTGTTGGTGGTCGTATCACCCCGGCCTTTACAAGAGGCTGGTTACGCCAGCATGGCCAGGACGAAAGCGCAGTGCGGATGATCCCGGCACTGGACAAAGCCGTGCTCTTCAGCATGATCCTGACTCTCGCCTCCATGATCACCGGCTGGCACACCTTTACCGCTATAGTGGCCGTGGTTGCCGGTGCCCTGATGCTGTATCGCCTGGTTAACTGGAAAGGCTGGCTGGCGCGGGAAGAACCCTTACTCTGGGTACTTCACCTGTCTCTTCTCTGGATACCGATTGCTCTGTTTCTTCTGGCAGGAACACTGCTTGGCGGCTGGCCCTCGAACGCGTGGAGTCATGCGGCAGGAACCGGTGCCATAGGCTGTCTGATTCTGGGAGTGATAGCACGGGTTTCCCTTGGCCATACCGGTCACCCGCTGATTCTTCCCAAAGGCATGGTACTCGCTTTTGTAGCGATCCAGATTGCTGCCGTAGTTCGGGTACTCACTGCCTTTGATGTTATTCCGTGGTACCCAGGCATTGGTTCCAGTGCGTTACTTTGGATTATTGCTTACGGCATGTTCCTGATTCTTTACACAAAAATGCTGGCAAGCCCGAGGCCAGACGGCCGCCCGGGCTAAAACAGGGCCACTCAAGCCACCTGCACGCGCTTTGCCATTTCGGCAAATACTTCCCGGGCCTTGCGGAACCGGGCCGCAGGAAAGGAAATGCTGATGCCTTCCAGCGCAGCCATCAGCATTTCGAGGTGAGCATCCCATCCGGCGCAGGAAATGGCGACCAGATCATTATCCGGGAGTTGTATTGAGAGTGTCAGGTGCGTTGTGCCGTTCCTTTCAGACAACTCCCAGCGCATCGGCCGCTCAGGGTCATTCCCGGCACTCCAGGAGTACGTGAGTAAACGATTTGGCTCACATATCTGAACAAGCCCTTCGATGGGTGTTCCGCTGGCACCAAAATCCAACTGAATCCGGCCACCGGCTTTTGCTTCAAATACCCCCGGAGCCATCCACAGCGCGAGTTGCACCGGATTGGTCAGCATGTCCCAGACAGTCTCGGGAGGGTGATCAAACTCACGCTCAAGCTGAATTTCAATACGGGTTCCGTTCCGTCGAATCAAGCCCCTAACTTCGCCGGTATCATCCGACATCACAATTTCTCCTCATTAACTCACAATGTATGTAGCTTACCGGGATAAACCCTAACACTCCGGGAACTTCAGGTCTTTGATAGCAATCAACACTGTCAGAGTCTTCAACTTTTACCACAAACCGGCAATTATCCACTAAAGGTCAATAGTCCGGGACCAAATACAGGTTAAAGTATGTGGTAAACCATTTTGTAAACGAGATAATGGCACTATGAACCAGGATCATTTTGACAAAGAAGACCTGATTAAATGCGGTCATGGAACACTCTTCCCAGGCCTCATGCGTCTGCCTGTAGACGAAATGCTGATGGTCGACCGAGTTACCCATATAAGTGCGGACGATGGGCTCTATGGAAAGGGCAGCCTGGTAGCAGAGCTTGATATCAATCCCGACCTGTGGTTCTTCAAGGTTCACTTTGTTGATGACCCGGTTATGCCGGGCTGCCTGGGACTGGATGCCATGTGGCAATTAACCGGTTTCTTCCTCGCCTGGGGTGGTGGTGAAGGCAAAGGCCGTGCTCTCGGATCCGGCGAGGTGAAATTTTTTGGCCAGGTACTTCCTACCAACAAGCTGGTGCGTTACCGCCTCGATATTAAACGGGTGATCCGGCGCAAGCTCACAATGGCCATTGCCGATGCCACCATGGAAGTAGACGGTAGGGAAATTTATTCTGCCAAAGACCTGCGGGTTGGCATGTTCAACTCTACTGATGATTTTTAGGAGTTAGCCAGATGCGTCGTGTTGTAATAACCGGTATGGGGATCGTCTCCAGCCTTGGTACTAATCTGAAAGAAGTTACCGAGTCCCTGAAGAACTCAAAGCCAGGCATTGGCTTCAGCGAAGAAGCCCGCGACAATGGCCTTCGCAGTCAGATTTGCGGCCAGATAAATCTGGACATGAAGGAAATGATTGATCGCAAACTCTGGCGATTCATGTGCCCCGCCTCTGGCTACGCGTATCTGGCCACGAAAGAAGCCATTGAGCAATCAGGGCTTACTGACGAACAGATTCGCGCCCATACCACCGGTGCCATATTCGGCACAGGCGGAGCTTCAACGGTAGAGTTACTCGATGCTATCGACACCCACCGCGAAAAAGGCATCCGCAGAGTTGGCCCGTACCGGGTGCCGCGCACAATGGGCAGTTCCATAAACGCATCCATTGCCACTGCTTTTGGCATTACCGGTGTTAACTATGGCATCACCTCGGCCTGCGCCACCAGTGCACACGCGATTGGCCACGCTGCTGACCTGATCGCCTACGGCCGCCAGGATGTCATGTTTGCCGGTGGCGGAGAGGACATCCACTGGTCACTGAGCCTGCTGTTTGATGCCATGGGTGCGCTGTCTACAAAATATAACGACACGCCGGAAACCGCATCCAGAACCTACGATGCCAATCGCGATGGTTTTGTTATATCCGGTGGCGGCGGAACATTGGTTTTAGAAGCACTGGAGCATGCCCAGGCCCGTGGCGCGACCATTTTGGGCGAACTGGTTGGCTTTGGTGCCACGTCAGATGGTGCAGATATGGTAGCACCGAGTGGCGAAGGCGCGGTTCGTTGCATGAAACAGGCTATGAAAACAGTCAGTGGCGAAATCAGCTACGTTAACACCCACGGCACCAGCACACCTGCAGGCGACATAACCGAGCTGAAAGCGCTAAAAGACACCTTCGGCGACAAGATTCCACCACTGAGTTCAACCAAACCCCTGAGCGGCCATGCTCTGGGCGCGGCCGGCGTTCATGAGGCCATTTACAGCCTGATTATGCAGCGCGGAAACTTCATTGCTCCGTCTGCAAATATCCAGACACTGGATGAGGGTGCTGAAGGCTATCCGATCGTACGGGAACGTATGGACAACCAGAATCTGGACCTGGTCATGAGCAACAGCTTTGGTTTTGGCGGAACCAACGCTACTCTGATTTTTAAGAAAGTGTAGCCGAGCGGTATTCAGCCGGGGGAATTCCCATCCAGCGCTTAAACGCCCGGCTGAATGCACTCAACTCTGAAAACCCCAGTTGCTCGGCTATTTCGACCAGCGATTTGGTTTTATCCTGCATGTAAGTCAGCGCCTGTTTACGGCGGACGTCCTCAAGCAAACTGGCAAAGGTTAACCCTTCTCGCCTGAGTTTTTTATGCAATGTGTAACGGCTCATATGTAGTTGAGAGGCAACAACTTCTACTCCCACCCTACCGCGCTCAAGCTGAGCAATAATCAACGAGTTCACACGCACACCAAGCGACATCCTGGCCAGCTCCGGCCGATGAAGCCCTGATACCATGCCCAATCCCTCCCATTACTTTATTTATCAAATCACTTTAATCAAGCCGTCCATTAGAACAGATCGGACAGGCCAGCGTACACATGTTAGCTGAAAATAATCAATAAATCCTTTGAGGAGCGTCAAGGGAATACCTTCTTTATTGCGGCAAAATGGCCACTCTTTTCCTGACACTGGCATTTCACTGAAATGACCAAATCTACCCCTGGAGCCGCCATGAACACTCCGGAACTGCTTGCCCCTGCGGGCACGCCGGAACATCTCGAAACCGCATTTGCCTACGGTGCAGATGCCGTATATGCAGGACAGCCCCGCTATTCTCTGCGGGTACGGAATAACAGTTTCAAGGATGCGGCTACGCTGGGTGCCGGCATTAATCGCGCCCACGAACTGGGCAAACAGTTTTATGTTGTATCCAATATAGCTCCCCATAACGACAAGGTACGCAGCTATATCAGAGATCTTGAGCCTGTCCTGGAGTACAAGCCAGACGCCCTGATCATGTCAGACCCGGGCCTGATCATGCTGGTGCGCGAGAAATGGCCGGATCAGTCAATCCATCTTTCGGTGCAGGCCAATGCCGTTAACTGGGCAACAGTAGAATTCTGGCGGCGCCAGGGTATCAGCCGGGTTATTTTGTCCCGTGAGCTGGGCTTGAACGAAATCCGGGAAATTCGCGACCGCGTTCCGGAAATGGAGCTGGAAGTGTTTGTGCACGGTGCGCTGTGTATGGCCTATTCTGGCCGTTGCTTGCTGTCTGGCTACATGAATCACCGGGATTCCAACCAGGGCGCATGCACCAACGCCTGCCGCTGGAACTATAAACAGGTTGAGCACAGCCACGATCACACCGGCGATCTGATTCCAGTCGCTGCAGAATCTACCCCCGAGGTGTTTGAGCCGAAGGAAATATTGCTGGAAGAGCCAAATCGCCCCGGCAGTTTTATTCCAGCTTATGAAGATGAGCACGGCACCTACATCATGAACTCCAGAGATCTTCGTGCCGTCCAGCACGTCGCGGAGCTGATCAAAATGGGCGTTCACTCCCTGAAAATCGAGGGCCGGACAAAAAGCACCTATTATGTTGCCCGCACTACCCAGGTCTACCGACGGGCCATTGACGAAGCGGTCAGCGGTGTTCCGTTTGATATGAGCCTGATGGATGAATTGGAGGCTCTGTCTAACCGTGGCTACACCGAAGGCTTTCTCCGCCGGCACCCCCCTGAGGAATACCAAACCTATGAACAGGGATCGTCTCTTTTGGGAACGCAGCAAGTTGTTGGCATTATCTCCAGCGATGATGGCCATTGGCTGACGGTTGAAGTGAAAAACAAATTCGCCAAAGGGGATCTTCTTGAGCTGATATCACCCACAGGAAACCTGCAGTTTTCGACAGAAAAGCTGGAGAACACTCACGGCCAGCCAATGGATCTGGCACCCGGAAGCGGCCATCAGGTCCGCATACCCAGGCCTGACGGCGCACCTGAATTACTTGATCGCGCGTACCTAACCCGAATTATGCAGGATTAAGCCAACCTTCTGCCTGGGTACTGCCAACCGTACCCGGGCATTTAACACCGTTTTTCAGTAACCTGTACCCTTTCTTTTATCTGAGAGCCAAAAGATGCGTACAACCAAGGTTCTGTCGGGTGTGGCCCTGCTTTTTATGCTGGCCGGCCCTCTCACAGCCAAAACGCTGGAGAGCCGCGCACAAACTATAGAAAAAACTCAAGAGTTCATTACCAAGGCTGTAGCCGGTGATATTCAGGGCGCCTACCGATACCTCCGGCCCTATCTTGGCGTCAGTGCCGCACCTTACGACCAATCGGCAGAAGAAGCTGTGACTTACTTTCAGCAGGTAACCGGAAAAGCCGGAAAGCCAATCGGCAGCTCACACGTAAAAACCGAGACTATCGCCAACGATTTCACCCGTGAAACGTGGCTGCAGAAGTTTGAGGCTGCAGCCATCGCCTGGCGATTCACCTTTTACCAGCCGGACGGGAATGGCTGGAAACTGGTTGGGGTCAGCTATTCAACGGATATGAGTGATCTTTATCAACTCAGCGAGCAGTGACCTGCAGGCCTCAAGCGCGGGCACATCCACTGACTTAGCGCCGCAGATGGTGATTGCGGTATAATTACCAAGGCTTCAATTTAATACCTGACTAATTTACTATGGTATTGTATAATTCCACGTCACAAGGGCGGATCGAGCCTGCTTGAAAGCGATTGCAGGGCGTACTCATGGAGTGAGCGACCGCTGTAACATCTGAAACGATATCACCCGGCCACCCGAAACATTGGGAGCCGACACACCATGGGCCGTGAGGCCCGCGATGAGAGAATACGGAGCAACGATCATGGCGACCACCGATGAAGAGGTGAAGGAGCTGATCAAACGGGATTACGAGCACGGCTTTGTAACCGATATAGAAAGCACTACGTTCGAACCCGGTCTGAATGAAGACGTAATCGCCCGCCTTTCTGCAATAAAGAAAGAGCCGGAGTGGATGCTTGAATGGCGCCTCAAAGCTTACCGTAAATGGCTGGAGATGGATGATCCGGAGTGGGCCCATGTCCATTTTCCGAAGATCGACTTTAACGAAATTGCCTATTACTCCGCACCCAAAAGCATAGATGACATGCCAAAAAGCCTGGATGATGTTGATCCGGAGCTACTGAAAACTTATGAAAAGCTAGGCATTCCGCTGCATGAGCGGGCTGCACTGGCGGGCGTTGCTGTAGACGCAGTGTTTGATTCTGTATCCGTTGCTACCACCTTCAGAGAGCCATTGGCCAAAGCCGGCGTACTCTTCTGCTCTATTTCTGAGGCCATTCGCGATTATCCCGAACTGGTAAGAAAGTATCTGGGTACTGTCGTACCCCAGAGCGACAACTTTTTCGCAGCGTTAAACTCAGCCGTGTTTTCTGATGGCACCTTTGTGTACATACCGAAAGGTGTGCGCTGCCCGATGGAGCTGTCCACCTATTTCCGTATTAATGCACCCAATACAGGCCAATTTGAACGGACGCTGATCATTGCCGAAGAAGGCTCCCACGTCAGTTACCTGGAAGGTTGCACGGCACCCATGCGGGATGAGAACCAACTGCACGCAGCGGTTGTAGAACTGGTTGCTCTGGACGACGCCCAGATTAAGTACTCCACGGTGCAGAACTGGTATCCGGGGGATGAGAACGGCTTGGGAGGCATTTACAACTTTGTTACCAAGCGCGGGGCCTGCCTTGGCAAAAACTCAAAAATTGCCTGGACTCAGGTTGAGACCGGATCGGCAATTACCTGGAAATACCCAAGCGTCATTCTGCGTGGCGATAACAGCGTCGGCGAGTTCTACTCTGTTGCATTAACCAACAACTTCCAGCAGGCAGACACCGGCACCAAGATGATCCACCTGGGCAAAAACACCACCAGCACGATCATTTCAAAAGGTATTTCTGCCGGCAAAAGCTCCAACGCGTACCGGGGCCTGGTCAAGATTGGGCCTGGCGCAGAAGGCGCGCGCAACTACACCCAGTGCGACTCTTTGCTGATTGGTGACCGCTGTGGCGCGCACACCTTTCCGTACATAGAGAGCAAGAACAAATCCGCCATTGTGGAACACGAGGCCACCACCTCCAAGGTCAGCGACGAACAGTTATTCCTCTGCCTCCAGCGAGGCATTGGCGCAGAACAGGCTGTTTCCATGATTGTGAATGGTTTTTGTAAGGCCGTTTTCAAAGAACTCCCGATGGAATTTGCGGTTGAGGCCGGCAAGCTTCTTGAAGTGAGCCTTGAAGGGTCCGTTGGTTAAACACACAGTTTTCAGATTACAGAGAGAAGCCTACACATGCTGAGCATCAAAAACCTGCACGCATCCGTTGAGGGCAAAGAGATCCTCAAGGGAATCAACCTGGAAATCAAAGCCGGGGAAGTTCACGCCATTATGGGCCCCAACGGCTCAGGCAAGAGCACTCTGGCCCAGGTGCTGGCCGGCAACGACGCATTCGAAGTAACGAGCGGTGAAGTCACCCTGAACGGTGAAAACCTGCTTGAGAAGGCAACCGAGGAACGCGCACGGGATGGCGTATTCCTGGCGTTCCAGTATCCGGTAGAGATTCCCGGAGTAAGCAACCTGCAGTTCCTGCGCACATCTATCAACACGTTGCGCAAGCATCGGGGCGAGCAGGAAATGAATGCAGCCACATTTATGAAGCTGGCCAGAGACGTTTCAAAGCAGGTTGATCTGGATCCGGCCTTCCTGAAGCGTGGGGTTAACGAAGGGTTCTCCGGTGGCGAGAAGAAGCGCAATGAAATTATGCAGGCGCTTTTGCTGCAACCGAGCCTGGCCATTCTTGATGAAACAGACTCAGGGCTCGATATAGACGCACTCAAGGTTGTGTCAGACGGTGTGAACGCGCTGCGTGCCAATGACCGGGCAATTCTGATGGTCACCCACTATCAGCGCCTGCTTGAATACATTGTTCCGGATTTCGTGCACGTTCTGGCCGGTGGCAAAATCGTTAAATCCGGGGGCCGGGAGCTTGCACTGGAACTGGAGGAACGCGGTTACGGCTGGTTAGGTATTCGCGAAGAAGAAACTGCTGACGCTTCAGCTAATTAAGGAGATCGCGGAATGAGACCATTACCGACCCTTCCTGTTGCCTTTCTGAAGCCGTCTGGTGAGCTGCTGCCAGCACCTCTGCTTGAGCTGCGCAAACAGCGTGGCACCGCGCTGGTAGACATGCCTCTGCCAACCCGCAGAACGGAAAACTGGAAGTATTCCAGCCGATACCTGAAGCTGACTGAAGATCTTGCAACAGCCTTGCCAATGGGGGGAAGTGCCAGCAACAACCTGGCTACCCCCGGTTATAAAGTTGTTTTTCTCAATGGCATTGTGGTGCCGGAAGCCAGTGAGTTTCCAGAATTCGAAGGCCTCAGTGTTCAGCGCTTTGGTGATCTGAGTACAGAAGAAGCAACAGAGCTTGCGGCCAGGCTGGATAGCACTCTGAACAGCAAATTCGCGCAACTGTCCCTGCTGAACACAGCCAGATTTGAAGATGGCCTGTTAATCCGGTTAAAACCAGAGACTATTGTTGATCAGCCTCTGTTTATTATCCATGAGATCACTGCTGGGGCCACCGGCTCAGCCTATCCCCGCATCTTTGTCGATGCCGGTCATCATAGTCAGATCACACTGGTAGAAGAGTTCATCTCGGACGGTTCTGGCGCGGCTATGATTAATGCCGTTATAGAATTCGATCTGGCGGACAGCGCCCGCGTAACCAGCATCCACCTGAATATGGAAGGTGACAATGTTCAGCACATCGGTGCTACCGGTGTTCGCCAGCAGCGCAGCTCCTGGTTCGAAAGCCATGCTGTTGGTTTTGGTGGCCCACTGCGCCGGCATGATCTGATGGTTCGTCTTGAAGGTGATGGTGCTGAGTGCAAGCTTAATGGTGTTGTCGTGGCCCAGGACCGGCAGCATTATGACAACCACATTACCGTTGAACACATAGGAACGAACTGCAACAGCTGGGAGACCTACCGGAATATTGCAGCCGACCAGTCGCATATTGTGTTTAATGGCCGGATACACATCCATCAGGATGCTCAGAAATCCAACGCAGACATGAGCAACAAAAACCTGTTGCTGTCCAGTGGGGCAGAGATCGACACCAAGCCCGAACTGGAAATTTACGCAGACGACGTTAAGTGTGCGCATGGTGCAACCGTTGGCCAGCTTGATAAAGAATCGCTGTTCTATCTGGTAACCCGGGGTATTGGGCGACGCGACGCGAGCGTGCTGTTAACCATGGCATTTATCAATGAACTGGTCAGCGAAATTCCGATAGAAGCAGTGCGTGACACCGCCCAGGTGCGGCTCAACCAGTTCTTCGATCAGGCATTCCAGGAGGTTTAACCGGTTATGACCGACTTGTCTGTGGCAAACAGAGCCGAAGCATCAGCGTTCGACGCAGAGGCTATCCGGCGTGACTTCCCGATCCTGTCGCTACAGGTCAAAGGAAAGCCACTGGTCTATCTGGACAATGGTGCCTCGGCTCAGAAGCCCGTCGCCGTACTGGATGCAATGGATCGGTATTACCGGGAGATGCACTCCAATGTGCATCGCGGTGCTCACACACTTGGTGATCGGGCAACTGCAGCCTTTGAGGGCGCACGGGAAACCGTTCGTCATTTTCTGAACGCCGGAAGCACCCGAGAGATCATCTGGACCCGCGGCACCACGGAAGGAATCAATCTGGTTGCCAACGGGCTGGCTCCACGCCTGAAACCGGGAGACGAGATTCTGGTCAGCCGTATGGAGCATCACGCCAACATTGTGCCCTGGCAGATGGTGGCCGAGCGCACTGGAGCAAAAGTTGTACCCATCCAGATAACCGCCGAGGGCGAACTGGATCTGGACTCATTTGCCAGCCTGATGAACAAACGCACCCGAATTCTCGCCATCACTCACGTTTCTAACGTGCTGGGCACCATCAACCCGGTGTCCACACTGATTGACCAGGCCAGGGCTCAGGGCGTGATTACCGTGATTGACGGCGCACAGGCAGTACCACACCAGCAACCGGATGTGCAGGCACTGGGCTGCGATTTTTATGCGTTCTCATCCCACAAACTCTTTGGCCCAACTGGCATTGGTGTGCTTTACGGCCGGGCTGAACTGCTTGAGGAAATGCCCCCCTATCAGGGCGGCGGTGAAATGATTGAACGGGTGTCGTTCGAGCGAACCACCTGGAACACACTGCCTTACAAGTTTGAGGCGGGCACACCGGCCATTGCTGAGGCTGTAGGTCTTGGCGCTGCAATTGATTACCTGAACGGCCTGGACCGGCAGGCAATGGAGGCAGCGGAAGCGTCATTGCTTACCCACGCAAACCAACTGGTAGAATCCGTGCCTGGTATGGAGATTATTGGCACGGCCAAACACAAAGTTCCGGTAATGTCCTTTAAAATCGATGGCCTGCACCCCAGTGACATAGGTACACTACTGGATCAGCAGGGCATTGCGATCCGTACCGGCCATCACTGCGCTATGCCATTGATGGATTTCTACGGAGTTCCCGGTACAGCCCGCGCCTCTTTTGCATTCTACAATACGCTAGACGAGGTAACGACACTGTTTACCGCCCTGCAAAAAATTCAGCGCCTGTTTGCCTGATGGAGGTAACATCATGACAGCTGAAGTCTTTACTCCGACTGTCGCCGTCACTATGACGCCAAGCGCAGTCAAGCACGTACGCAAGCAACTGGATAAAAGGCCGGAAGCCAAGGGCATACGGCTGGCGATCAAGAAAAGCGGTTGCTCGGGTTTTAAATACGAAACCCAGTGGGTTACCGAGCCAGAACCATCAGATACTGTGTTCCACATTGATGGCGTGGACCTGTTTGTCAGAGAAGCCGATCTGGCGATGGTAAACGGTATTGAAATTGGCTTTGTTACCGAAGGGGTTAACTCTACATTTCAGTTCCTCAATCCCAACGCGACAGCGGAATGTGGCTGCGGAGAGAGCTTCACCGTTAGTTGAACTCAGGCTGAACCGGCAATTACAGACAGACAACAGACAGCAATGAGGTCAGCTTTGGTATGAATGAAAGAGAGGTAGTACTGACCAAGCGCGGGGTTGAAGCCCGGCTTGTTCCTTCCGGAACGGAAGTCATGATTCCGGCCGATACCTTTGTAACCATTACCCAGTCTCTCGGTGGCACGTTTACTGTGGCCGTTAACGGTAACCTGGCCCGTATTGAAGGCCACGACGCAGATGCCCTGGGCAAAGAGCCATTAAAAAGCATTTACGAAACCCCGGACGATGGCACAATCAACGAGAGCCAGGTGTGGGAGGCCATACGCAGTTGTTACGACCCGGAAATCCCGGTAAACGTAGCAGACCTTGGTTTGGTTTATGAGTGCAAAATTGAAAACAATACCGAGGAAGGCAACACGGTTTATATCAAAATGACACTAACCGCTGCCGGTTGCGGCATGGGTGAAGTGATCTGCAATGATGTTCAGACCAAGGTTGAGCATGTTCCCCATGTAGATAAGGTGACTGTAGATTTAACCTTTGACCCGCCCTGGAATTACGACATGTTAACGGACGAAGCCAGACTGGAACTGGGAATGCTTTAATGACCGCAAGCGCACAAGATTTTCTGAACAACCCGCTAGGCACAGATACCACCATTGACGATGTAACAAGTGCGTTTGAATTTCTGGATGACTGGGAAGAGCGGTACGCGTTTATCATCGATCTGGGCCGCCAACTGCCCGCATTCCCTGATGATGCCCGCACTGAAGAAAACTATGTTCATGGTTGTCAAAGCCAAGTCTGGCTGATTCATCACTACGACGATGCCAACAATAAACTGTATCTGCTTATGGATTCAGATGCGATCATCGTTCGTGGCCTTGCCGCCATTGTGCTGATTGCACTAAACGGCAAAACCCCCAGAGACTTGCTGGCAACGGATATAGACGAACTGTTTGAACAACTGGATCTGTTCCGGCATATGTCCCCTACCCGCGGTAACGGCCTGCGCTCGATGGTGGGCAAGATCAGGGATATTGCCGCGGCCAGAGTAACCTGACACGGCTTAAACGGGCTTTGGGCAATCACTGTCACCAGACAATGGCAATATCGTTCCTCTGAATATTTACCTGCACACCCACCTTCTGCATACGGCCATTGCTGAAATCCGGATGCACGTTGTCGAGAGTCACGGTTACCCCGGAGTCTTTAAGTTCCGGTGTGCTGGACGAAGAATCAAAGTATTGGGCACTCCGGTATAGATGCAATTCATCACCCGGCCGAAGTCCGGCCGTGGCGCCTGCTGCAAGCGTCAGGTTGTGCCCTTCGGTTCTGGTAATTCTGGCCATGAATGGCTGGCATGCCAGTGCATCGGTTACCGTCTGGGCCATATTGGCGATAACCTCCTCCACCGCTTTGCCATAAGCCGTATTCTGAAATCCTCCAGACCCAAAACCGGAAGAAGCACCGGGGCCGGCATCCCACTCAGCCGATGTGGAAAATTGTTCCTGATACACTGGTGAACCACTGAAGCCATCAAATATCATCAAATCCACAACAAACCGGCGGCTCTGATCAACCAGGCCAATACCCCGTTGCATCTTGCTAAGTACCGAGGAGCCCCAGGCAGATGGATCAGCCACGCCCATATCGCGGATAACGCCTGTCACCACAAACTGCACGTCCATTTCCCGTGCCAGTTGAAGTAGGTTACCAAGCCGGTTGTTACCTTGCTGTACGGTAGGGGCATTCAGCAGATCGCCAAACATCTGCGAACGGGTAGCATTAAAAACCTGAAGTGAACCGGAACTGCGCAATTGAGCCTGAAGCTGTTGCGGCAGGATTTCGCCGGCATCGTCAATACGTCCGATCCGGCCCTGATCCGGCTCCAGTACCGGGAAGCCGGTTACCGCAATGCGTTTTTTTAATCGTGCAGCATCACCGACACCGCAACTGGATTTTCCTTCAGACACCTCGGCCCGTACAACAACCCTGAGCAGATTGCCACTGCGATATTCATTAATAATGCGTGCGTTCCTTGTTCTGGCGTTTGCCGCCACCCGCATTTTTGATTCAGTAAGCACACCGTTTTCAACCGTGTCCCGCGTGCTTACCTGTGCCTCGTACTGCAGGGCCAGATCCCGCAAGGCAGCCTTACGGGCCTCAACCCTGGCGGTATCCAGATCATTATTATGAATGTTTGCGTGGCCTACCCCTTCCAGCACAATGGCCTGGGCACTGCCTGTGCAAAGCAGCAGAACCATCAGCATGAAGCGCAACGATGTCATAAAGGAAAACCTCATTGAATCACACCCATTGCTCAGTCGAGATAGTACAGAGAATCAACACTCTTGCTTTGAACGTCACCAATGCTGTCATTGTTGTTCGGCATGGGTATCGGGCAAAGATCCTGAACCTCATCATGAGCAACTTTTGACACACAGATACGGAATCTGGGTTCCAGCTTCAGTTCCATAACCGTTTCCACAACCCCGTCGCTGTGTTCATTCACTGCAACCATTTTGGCACCGCGAATGTAACTGTCTACATAAGTGCGGAAGGTATCGTTACTGATAACAAAATCCTGCACGGTAGAGCTGCCATAAATTACGGTGCCGTACACCCGCTCTGCCAGATTACGATACGCATCTAATTGGGAAGCCCGCCGTGCCAACAACCGTTTGCGGGTATCGAGCCTGTCTTTCGTCGCGTCTTCATAAGTGCCAAAGCCACTGACGCGGACAGTAATCGGCTCAAACTTCGCTGTTTCCTTATCCGACTTCTTGTCACCGCCCTGATAAGAGCCAACGGGTGCGCAGGCTGCCAGAATCAGGATCAGAAAAGGGGTCAGTATCCGGCAAAAGATCATTTTGTCTCTCCAGGAACATCATTTTGTATTTACCATGAAAGATTCACGCCAATTATTTCAACCCACTGATAATTATTGATTAATTTGACAGGAACCACTCTCTCATCGTTTTTAGCCGGCAAAAAATTGCCTCTGTACAAAGAATTTACAGATCAGGAACAAACCGTTACCGCTTACGTCATGTATTCAAAGGCAATTTGTTCTAATCTTTCTTTCAGGTAATGTTTTAATTGCAACTATTTTCCAAGAAGGAAGACTCATGCAGGTTTATCGTCTGACCAGACTATCTTTGGCCATCGGCCTGTCTGTAGCAACTACATCCGTCATGGCAAGCCCCCAGACATTCATGTCGGCACGATCGTTTGCCATGGGTGGTACGGGAGTTGCTGTTGCCCACCCGGCAGAAGCTGCCGCAAAAAACCCGGCTCGCATGGCCAGTGACCAGCATGAATGGTCCGACGATTTCGGCCTGATACTGCCCTCTGTGAACGTGCGAGTGGCCGATGAAGAAGAGGTTATTGATCAGATTGATGATATTCAGGATGTTATTGACAATATTGACAATGCGATAATTGCTTCCGATGTCCCTTCTGCACAAAGCAACGCTGCGGTGCTTCGCGAACAGTTGAAGAAGTTCGATAAAGATACTGTAAGAGCCAATCTTGGCCTGGGCCTGAGCGTAGCAATTCCTTCAAAAGTGGTTGCACTTGGCGTTTTCGCAAATGGTAATCTGACGGTATCTGCACGCGGTAATTATGATGACCGGGACGATGCGACGCTGGCGGCAATTGAAGCTGGCACACTGCCACCCGGCAGTCTGTCTGACAAATTATACTCCAGCGGCTCCATTATTGGCTCCGCCGTCTCTGAAATTGGCGTCGCCTTTGCGCACTCCTATGCTCTGAACGACCGGGATTCCATAGAAATAGGTGTGTCACCAAAATTTGTTAACCTGCAAACATTCCAGTACACCTCCGGTATATCCGACTTCGACGATGATGATTTCGATGGCAATGACTACAAAACCGAGAAAAACGGTTTCAGCATGGATGTTGGTGCAGCCTACGCCTTCGGTGAGGTTAAAGAGTGGAATGCCGGGATTGTGATCAAGAACCTGATACCAATGAAGCTTGATTCCTCACAGTTCGGCGGCCAGGAGAAGCACACTCTTAAACTGGACCCTATGGTCACAGCAGGCATTGCTCATAAGGGGCAGTACCACGTCGTTACCGCTGAGCTGGATCTGACCAAGAAAAAAGCCTTCGGTTACGAAGATGACACCCAGTGGCTGGCACTTGGCGCAGAGTTTGACGCATGGCGCTACCTACAGCTTCGAGCCGGTGTTCGTCACAACATTGGCAGCAAAAACGATGGCGACGGCATAGACGAGAAAACCCAGTTTACCGCCGGGTTTGGCGTTAACATACTGGGCGTGCGCATGGATCTTGGCGCTCTGTACAGTTCTGCCGACGTGGGTGCAGCACTGGAATTCGGCACCGCTTTCTAATCCTGCCCTCTTTCGTACCACAAGCCCGCCGGAGAAAATCCCGCGGGCTTTTTTTTGTTTGTTTGCCTGACCGCACCACAAGCCGGATAATCTCTGCACACACTGCTGTTTAAAGAGAAATGGAATCTGGATGCAAATCTATCTGGTTGGTGGCGCTGTACGTGATGAACTGCTTGGCCTGAACGTGCAAGACCGGGACTGGGTGGTTGTTGGCACTACGCCCAATGAAATGTTAGCAAAGGGTTTTAAACAGGTAGGCGCAGATTTCCCGGTATTTCTGCACCCGAAAACCCGGGAAGAATATGCTCTGGCGCGCACCGAGCGAAAACAGGGGCATGGCTATCATGGTTTCAGCGTTTACAGCGCCCCCGATGTTACGCTTGAAGAAGACTTGATACGGCGTGATCTGACGATAAACGCCATGGCCAAAAGCAAAACCGGTGAACTGGTTGATCCTTTTGGCGGGCAGCAAGATATAGAAAGCCGAACATTACGCCATGTTTCGGAAGCCTTTACGGAAGACCCCTTACGCATTCTCAGGGTTGCCCGCTTCGCCGCCCGGTTTCGGCCCATGGGTTTTTCGGTTAGTGAAGAAACCATGCAGCTAATGCGAGCCATGGTAGACAAGGGCGAAGTGGATCATCTGGTGCCCGAGCGGGTATGGCAGGAAATGCAGCGCGCATTGCATGAGCAGGAACCCGGCACTTTTTTTGAGGTACTTCAGAACTGCGGGGCTCTGGCTGTTCTGATTCCCGAACTTGCTACCGCCGGGCGCCTTGAGCCTGCCCTGGCAGCGCTTCGCTGTGTTCACCAGAAGCAAGGTTCGACAGAAGAGCGCCTGGCTGCACTGATGTCACCTGTGCCAAAGGACGCCTGTATGGCCCGGACAAAAGCCATGAAAGCGCCTAATGAATGCCAGGATCTGGCTCGCCTGACCGCGGCATTCATTTCAGAAATCACAGAGTTAACCAGCGGCGGAGTAACAGCCGACAGCCTGTTATCCTTACTGGATTCCGCCGATCTATGGCGGCGGCCGGAACGTTTTTTTGCATTAGTGCGTACACTGGACTGCACGCTGCCGGAAGATTCTGACGCTATTATCAGGCTGTTGGGTGAAGCTTCCAGAGTCGCTGCTGAAGTCGAAGCCAAAGCCCTGATTGCCAGTGGGTTCAAGGGCAAGGAGCTGGGTGAGGCAATCCGCCAGCAGCGCTTACAGCGTATCAAGCGGGTTCTGACGACTCATACCTTATAAAGGGCACATCATGGCTGATACAGCACCCGTTGTACTCGTTACCGGCGCCGCTCATCGACTGGGTGCAAAAACCGCCGAGGCCCTGCATGCCCGGGGCTGGAATCTGATTATCCATTACCGCACCAACAAAGAGCAGGCCACCGCACTGGCTACTGCGCTGAATCTCTCTCGGGCAGATTCAGCGGTTGTTACCCAGGCTGATCTCAACAATCCGGGTGAGGTGCAACAACTTGGCGGGACTGCCACCTCTTATTGGGGGCGGCTCGACGGGCTGGTTAACAATGCCTCTGTTTTTTATCCGACCCCAACCGGCACCGTGACTGAGGCAGACTGGGATCGCCTTCTGAACACCAATCTGAAAGCTCCGTTCTTTTTACTTCAGGCCTGCCTGCCAGCTCTAAAGGAGCGACACGGCTGCGTTATTAATCTGATTGATATCTATAGTGAGAGACCACTTGCTGACCACCCGATTTACTGTGCAAGTAAAGCGGGTCTGGCAGCACTTACCCGTGCCTGGGCAAAAGACCTGGCACCCGCTATCCGTGTGAACGGTGTTTCGCCCGGCGCTATTCTCTGGCCTGAAGGCAATACGGGTGTGGATGGCGACCGCCAGCGGTCAATTCTTGAAAAAACGCCCTTGGCACGAACCGGCCAGCCGGATGATATAGCCGGTGCCATCACTTATCTGATGTGCGATGCCCCCTTTGTGACCGGGCAGATCCTGCGCGTAGATGGCGGTCGCAGCCTGAATATGTAGTCCAACCATGCCGTACGCAAGTTAATTTTGTCTGTGGGATTTGGGGCAATGGCCCCTTTCCGGATACAATGCCGGCACTTTTTCATCTTGCGGGCGCAAAGTAAAACGGCTTTGTGCCACAACCCCGGAGAGAATCCATGCGTGATGTCGTCATTGTTGCAGCCAAGCGTACTGCCGTCGGAGCCTTTGGTGGCAGCCTGTCCAGCCTGACCGCAGACCAGCTCGGCACGGCGGTTATCAAGGCGATTCTGGAAGAAACCGGCGTAGCCGCTGATCAGGTTAACGAAGTTATTCTTGGCCAGGTTCTTACCGCCGGATGCGGTCAAAATCCGGCTCGCCAGTCGGCTATCAATGCTGGCATTCCCGTCTCTGTACCTGCGATGACCATCAACAAGGTATGCGGCTCTGGCCTGAAAGCTGTTCATCTTGCAGTGCAGGCTATTCGCTGTGGCGATGCAGAGTTATTGATTGCCGGTGGTCAGGAGAGCATGAGCCAATCACCCCATATATTGCCGAAAAGCCGTAACGGCCAGCGTATGGGCAACTGGACCATGATCGACACTATGATTAACGATGGCCTGTGGGATGTTTTCAATGATTATCACATGGGGATTACCGCAGAAAACATCGCTGAGAAGTTCGCTATTTCCCGTGACGAGCAGGATGAGTTTGCAGCCCGCTCCCAGCAAAAGGCTGTTGCTGCACAGAACGCAGGCTATTTTGACAGCCAGATCGCACCGGTGGCAGTTCCTCAGCGTAAAGGCGATCCCGTTATTGTCAGCAAAGATGAAGGCCCGCGAGATGGTGTTACCGGTGAAAGCCTTGGCAGGCTTCGTCCCGCTTTCAAAAAGGACGGAACCGTTACCGCTGGCAACGCCTCTTCACTGAATGATGGTGCTGCGGTCGTTATGGTTTGTAGTGCAGAAAAAGCCAAAGCCCTTGGCCTGACGCCCATGGCTACCATTAAGGCCTACGCCAATGCGGGTGTAGACCCGGCCATTATGGGCACAGGCCCGATCCCCGCCAGCCAGCGCTGCCTGAAACTGGCTGGCTGGAGTGCCAGCGATCTGGATCTGATAGAAGCCAACGAGGCTTTTGCGGTTCAGGCAATCTCCGTCAATCGGGAATTGGGCTGGGATACCAACAAGGTTAACGTTAATGGTGGAGCCATCGCGCTGGGCCACCCCATTGGCGGCTCTGGTTGCCGCATTCTGGTTACCCTGCTGCACGAAATGGTGCGTCGGGATGCCCATAAAGGCCTGGCCACTCTGTGCATTGGCGGCGGCATGGGTGTTGCCTTAGCGGTAGAACGCTAAAACTGATGTTGCATGTGGTGCTGTTTGAGCCGGAGATACCACCGAATACCGGAAATATTATCCGGCTCTGTGCCAATGTGGGCTGTCAACTGCACTTGATTGAACCTCTCGGCTTTGCATTGGACGACAAGAAAATGCGCCGGGCCGGGCTGGATTACCACGAATACGCCAGCATAAAAGTTCACCCTGATTACCAGGCTTTTCTGAGCGGTGAGCAGCCTGAACGATTATTCGCACTCACCACCAAGGGCCATCATCACTATCACCAGATTGCCTACCGGCAGGGTGACTACCTGATGTTCGGCCCGGAAACCCGGGGCCTGCCCGCCAGCGTGCGAAACTCGCTGCCCGCTGAGCACCGCCTGAGAGTTCCCATGCGCCCTGACAGCAGAAGCCTGAACCTGTCTAACACAGCGGCTCTGGTCATTTACGAGGCCTGGAGGCAGCTTGATTTTGAAGGCTGTACATAACTTGCAGCGGAGGGCATATCGGTTGGTATCACCAGCGGGTAGCCTTCATCCAACTGCAGTATTCTTGCGGATAATCCGTACACTTCGGCTAACACGCCCGGTGTAAGAACATTACCTGGCACTCCTTCCCGAAAGCATGTGCCTTGGTCCAGCAACATCAACCGGTCTGCAAAGCGTGCTGCCAGATTCAGATCATGAGCCACGGCCATCACCGCAAAGCCACGCTGCCTTGCCAGCCGACGCAGCAGTGAAAAAACCTGTTGCTGATGGGCCGGATCCAAGGCTGAAGTACATTCGTCCAGCAATAGCAGCACCGGTTCTGTGCTATCCCAAACCTGCGCCAACACTCTGGCCAACTGAACCCGCTGCTGCTCACCACCAGACAAGCGCGATGCCAGACGATGCCGAAGATGCACTATGTCCAGCAAATCCATCAATTCTTCAAGAATAACCGTACTTTTAGATAGCGACTCAGGGGGGCGGCCCAAGCGAACCACTTCTTCCACAGTCAGTGGAAAATTCACCTCAACCCGTTGTGGCATAACCCCTCGCTGCCGCGCCAACTGCCGGTTAGACCAGCTTTGTAGCGGCTGACCAGAAAAAAACACACTGCCAGAATCCGTTTTGTGCTCGCCGGCCAGCCCCTTTAACAGGGTGGATTTACCTGCGCCATTCGGGCCCAGAACAACCAGCATCTCGCCCTCATGCAACTGCAGATTCAAACGACTAATAATTGTCTTGCCCGAAAGGCAAATAGTGAGTTCATCCACTTTCAGCAGCATTAGCCCATCCTTGTACGCAGCAATATCAACAAGAAAAACGGCCCGCCGATCAGAGCCATCATTAGCCCAATGGGCAGTTCAGCCGGAGCGACCACCACCCGGGCCAGGCAATCGGCACCTACCAGAAGCGTGCCACCGGCCAGAGCACTGGCAGGCAGGACAATTCGATGGCTGGCGCCAAGAAGCTGCCGAACCAGATGTGGCACCACCAGCCCGACAAAGCCAATCAAGCCACTCACTGCAACCGCTGCACCAACCCCCAGCCCGGCCACAAGTATTGCCGCCCGCTTGGTCCAGTCAGTGTTATACCCAAGGTGCCCGACCACCTGTTCGCCCAGTAAAAAGGCATCCAGTGGCCTGGCCAGAAAAGGCGCTGCCAAAAGAGCCAGAATAAGCCAGGGTGCCGCCATGGCAACGTCATCCCAGGCCGCATGGCCAAGGCTTCCCATGGTCCAGAAGGTTAAGGAACGAAGTTCCTGATCAGAGGCATAGAAAGTCAGCAAGCCGGTGCCCGCGCCAGCGACGGCATTGATGGCTATGCCGGCCAGCAATAACGTCGCAACCGATGTTTGCCCTGCCCTGCGGGCAATCTTCCAGGCTAGAAAAACCGTGCCGCTGCCGCCTACAAAGGCGGCTATAGGCAAAGCCCAAACGCCCGCTAAATCCAGCCAGCCGCCCAGCCACGTGCCCCCCAAAACAATCACCGCAATTGCCGCCAAAGATGCACCGGCAGAAACACCAATCAAACCCGGATCTGCCAAGGGGTTACGGAATAACCCCTGAAGAATAGCGCCTGAAACTGCCAGCACCGCACCCACCATAAAGCCCAGAATCAGCCTTGGCAGACGCACATCCAGAATAACCATGCGGGCGACATCATCATGGAGATCGCCGCCAATAAGTTGCAGCACATTCTTTCCGGAAAGCGGGTAGGCACCGTGGGTAACGGAAATCATGGAGACCGCAAGAGCGGCCGCCAGAATAACCAATAGCGCGGGAGCCCTTGGTAACCTACCGGCACTATCAAGTATCATTGCCGGCTACCCGCTCTACCGGTTTTAGCACACTGGCCACGGCTTCCAGCGCCTGTGCCAAGCGTGGCCCAAAGCCCAGCAATAACATGGCATCGCCCACGTAGTACCGGCCCTGCTTCCAGGCATCCAGAGCCGCCAACTGTGGCCAGTCGGCTATCTTGAATTCCCCGGGCCGTGTTTCAGCAATAACGATGGCATCGGGCCGGGATGCCAATAACGCTTCCCGGCCAGCGGGTTTATAACCATCAACAGACGCCATGGCGTTGGTGGCCCCAAGAGTTTCCAGCAAGGCATTTGCTGTGGTATCAGCCCCAGCTATGGTTACGCCATGACCGCCTGCCACCATCAAAAACAGCACTCGCTGATCAGCCCCATTCACGGTCTTTTCAAGATGCTGAATACGTGCCTGAATATCTTCCATCATTGCTTTCGCATTGGCCTGTTTGCCAACAACTTCACCAATTCTGCGAATTCGCTCCAGGGTATCTTCCGGGGTGTAAGCAACCGGCAGGCGAATAACCTCAATACCTGCCTGCTCAAGGCGCTCGAGGGTTTTGTCTGGCGCTGCTTCAACCGTTGTTAACAACATATCTGGCCGAAGTGCCAAAACTCCCTCAAATGGCAAGGCACGCAAATAGCCCACCCTCGGCAGTGACTTCACTGCCGGAGGGTAGTTACTGGTGGTATCCACACCAACCAGCAAATCCTCTGCTGCCAGCGCGTAAATGGTTTCGGTAACGCTACCATCGGCACTGACAATTCGCGGAGAATGTTCATCTGCCAATGCCACAAACGCCACTCCTGCCCCAACCATAAAGGTCAGGGCAAGGGCTGCTGCAGTTAAGCTGAGACGCATAAAACTTTCTCCAGAGCCCCAACCTCCCGCCGCCAGGCCGCCAGTTCCGGTTGACCAGGCTTGCGATTGCCAAACAGCGTTATCACTATGTCGCCGTCTGCGTTGTAGCCTTCAATAGAGGTGATATCTCCATCCGTTGATGGCCTGACAACCACCCACCAATCGGTAATCCCATCGGTGTTTGCATGCAGATTGAAGCCTGGATCGAGAACATTCATCCACGAACCGGTGCGCTTCAGCTTATTGATAGTGCCGCCAAATATCTGCACCAGGCCGGGATTGCCAACAAAAACCATGATTGGGCAGCCATTGATTTGCGCCTGCTCCAGAATCCGATCCAGCGGCGAGAGAATGCCCTCAGCCGACGATTTCAGCGGCCGCGCCCACTCAGGGCCAACCAGCTCAACCGCCGTCAGACGATCTACCTTGTTGCGCTGAAGCATGGCGTGAAAATGATGAACATCTTTGATGTTTGCCCAGCTATCTTTCAGAGCCTCAGCATCCACCTCTGCGGCATTCGCGCGGGGCCTGGGTGCTGGTGCTGGCGTTAATTCCGGCACCGGCTGAGAGCTGTCCAAATAACTGGCAACAAGCTCATTCCAGGCCGCTGTGTCAGTGGCTTGAGTTTTATAAACTTTCTGAAGCGCCAGCCCATAAGCGCTAAAGAATTGCAGGCTTTCGCGGACAACACCACGAATTTCCTGAGTAACATGGTAGCCGTAAGCCCAGTGGTTAAAGAACACCCGCAGGTCTATATCACCCACGGAAAGGCCCATAGCGCCCTTGCCGCTAACAACAAACTTCTTATACGCAGCGGTTACTTCGTGAACCACTTGCTCGTTTCGGGTAAGAATCATGACCTCACCCACCGAGTTCATCTGTTTCATCAAAGCACCAAATTCCGGCTTCAATGATTTAACACCTTCATCACGGGAAAGCAGGAGCGCCAGTTCACTCACGCCAAGCCGCTGCGCTGCATTACGAATGCGCAGACTCGGTTCGTCTGCTAAAAGGGAGTCCCAACGCTGGGACAATACATTTTCAGGCTTCGTAGCAATCGCTTCCATTTTTATTACTCCTCTGTTGTCAGGGTGATTGGTTTCCAGCGAACAACCGGCTGCCCGCTACTGCCGTCTTCCCCGTAATAGCTGATGATTTGCAGGGCGTAGACAGGTGCCGATTCTGTTTTGGTGTCGGTATTAATGAGATACACCCGATAGTTCGGCCACAGCTTGTGGGCGCCCTGAAGGTTGTATTCGTACCAGAGATTGTCAGTGAAGGTTCCGCCTGTTGTGTCAGGCACGTAGGCAGGTTTGAGTGACTGGCCAGAAGTATCGGTAGTGGCGCTCGTGTAGTTTTTCAGTTCATTCCAGTCAAACGGCCCGACCGCTCCGCCCTGACCAGGGCCGGAAGGACCACTGTTAGTTCTCAGAAAAACCTCTCTGCCGGCAAAGCCGATCATTACATCCCAGAGCTCAGACGTTGCGCAGTCCACCGTCGCATCCGCGTCAAAGTCAAAGCAGACACTGCCGCTGGTGTAACCAGCCGGTTGCCCGAAAGTAATAATTTGCGGAGCAAACTGCTGACTGGTATTGGGCTGAACTTTGAACTCCAGCTCAAAGGTCTGGGCACTGGCACCAAAATGCAGACTTTTTATCCGCATACGAGCATAGCTGTCGCCCTCAGCGGATCTGACCAGATAGCCGATATTGTCGGCCTGGGTGACCGCATGGTTCTGAAGGTCATAGTCGTACCAGCTTTTACCGAAGGCCGAGACAAGCGCATCGGCACTCCACTTCGCCGGCGCGGGGAATGTCTCTTTCAGGTGGCTCAGTTCTGCATCCGGAGAGGTGTTCAAAAACACGTTAAGATCAGGCTCTCCAGATGCCTTATAGAAACCAGCCTGAGCATCGCCAAGCGCACCACCCACGTTACCGGTGCCGGAAGCTCCGCTGTTCAGCATGGCGGCGTTACGGTTAAACGCCACGTGCCAGGTGTCGTCCTTGCCTACTGCTTCGCCCGTGATCAGATTCAGATAACCGGTTTGCGTTTGCGCGTTAATCACGGCCTGCTGATAGTCCCCCGTGCCACCAGGCTCCTTATCTGAAATGGAGTTACTACTGCCTCCACCGCAGGCTGTCATTGCCAGCCCCAGTGCCGGCACGAAGTACCTCAAACGGTTTTTATACATTGCATCACTCCTTGGTGGGTTATGGATAAGGTGAGTTCTTACTGGCCACCAAGTGCCAGTGAGAACCCGGTATAAAGGAAGCGCCCGGCCACTGGCCGGAAGTCATTGGCATCGGTGAAATCGCGCTGGCTGTCAGTAAGGTTGTCCACACCTGCATAGAGGCGCAGTTCAGGAAAAAGCTGGTAGTTCAGCTTGACGTCAACGGAGGTAAAGCCGGGGGACTTTGAGCCAAGGCCGGCATCAACATATTCAGAACTTTGGCTACGCGTGCGAAGCACCCATGACAAGCCGGAGATACCGGTTAACCCGTCTACCGAGAGTTGATATTGGTGCTGTGGCCGCCGATTTAGATCATTACCGGTTGTCAGGTCTTCGGTTCGGGTCAGGGTATAACCGGCAGACACTAACCAGCCTTCGGAGAACTGCCAGCCTGCCGTGGTTTCAACACCCCAGGTGCGCGCTTCATCAATATTGCTGTAATGATGAACAACCACGTTGTCTGCGCGCGCGTCGGTTGCTGCCTGATCAATCTCCGTCTGAATCAAATCATCAATATCATTGAAGAAGCCGTTAACCTCGAACCAGGCCGTCTTTTCAAAGTGGACACCAAAGCCCAACTGGTAACTTACCGAAGACTCCGCCTCAAGGGCCGGGTTACCCAAAACGATGTAACCCAGTTGGCTGTGGTCAAAACGATAATGCCGTTCCTTAAGGTTGGGTGCCCGATAACCACTACCAACACCTGCGCGGATAAAGCTGTCGAAGCCCCGGCCATCTTCAATGCCAAGACGAAGGTTTATTTTCGGGGCAAGGTGGTACCCGAAGTCAGAATCTTTCTGCCCCCTTAACCCGGTGACAACCTCAAGATTATCCAGAGCAAACCAGGTGTCCTGCAGCCATAGCTCATAACTTTCTTTGGAGAATGCCTCGTTGCCCGAAAGCTCAGACACGCCATCCTTGTATTGCTCCAGAGTTTCCCTTCTGACATCGGCACCCACCTGAACACTGTGTTCATCGCCGATAGCAGATTCCACATGGCCGGATGCCTGGGATAAAGACATGTCTGCTTCACGGCGATCAAACTCTCCAAAAGCGGAATATTTAACGGTGTCATCATTCAGACGCTCGTGGAGCAAAGCCCAGTGGCCACGCAGGCTGTTACCATTCCGGTGATCGCCTGAAACTGTTGTCCTCAACCGGCGAACTTTTTCATCCTTGCCCTGATTAACCAGTCCGCCTGGCAGTGTGTTGAATCTCGAGCCGGATGTTTCATCAAATACGGCACCAGACCATGCCAGTGTGCTGTTATCAGTTGGGTGCCAGTCTATCCGGACCGAACCATCGTTACGGTCGTACTCATCTCCCGGGCGCGCCCAGGTTTCAGGTTGCGGATCAATACCATCAGAGTGCTGTGACGAGCCGGAAACTCTCACGCCCCACTTCTCAGTGCCCGCGGCAACCATGGCCCGGCCACTGTAATTCGCCACATCCCGCTTATTGCCCGACGGATTCTGGTCACCGTAAGTACCGGCATCTGCAGATACTTTGCCCCGGATTCCGGGCTTTACGCCCCGGGTAATAACATTAACAACACCACCCATGCCGGCACTGCCGTACTGAGCGGAAACAGCGCCTTTCACTACTTCTATTCGCTCAATATCCAGAACAGAAAGCTGGCTTACATCTACTGCAGAGCCGGTTGTTGCTGACACTGGCATACCATCTACCAGCACCAGCACCCGGTCTGCATCAATACCCTGAAGCCACACCTCATACCCTGGCTTTCCGTGAATTTCACGCAACTGCAATCCCGGAACATTCACCAGCGCCTCTTTCAGATTTCGGGCATGGGTTTGCATGATCTCTTTTCCTGCCACAACTTCCGTGCGAACCGGAGTGTCCAGAACCGTCCGTTCATTGCGAGTGCCAGTAACCACCAGCTCATCAAGATAAGAGGTTGGAGTTGCGGCCGCGGCGGGAGTGACAAAAGCAAGCAGAGCCAAGAAAACAACGCTTGAAAGAAGACCGGAATAAGCAGAAATCAGCACAAATCACTCCCTTGATATGAATGCGAATGCGTTAGATTCTCATTCAGCTCTTAATTTAAATCAAGACTTTTTTTGGAGTAATGTTGATTGCAGAAAAATCGGGAAAATCAGAATCTGGGGAAATACGGGGATTATTGGCCCCGTCAGCAACAGAACGGATAGAGATAAAACAAAATGGCCCGGTAAATCCGGGCCATTTTCAACTCAAACCAAAAAATTGGTTATGCGTGCAGTCAGTGCGTTTTCTGCTCTTCCTGAGCTTCTCCAGCTGATTCTTCCTGCTTACGCTTAAGTGCCTGAGCATAGATGGCATCGAAGTTTACTGGTGCCAGCATCAGGGCCGGGAAGCTACCCTTGTTAACCAGGCCATCAATGGCTTCACGAGCGTAGGGGAATAGAATAGTTGGGCAATAAGCACCCAGCATCTGCCCCAGCTGAGCGCCTTCAATGCTCTGAAGCAGGAACACGCCAGCCTGCTGAATTTCTACAATATAGGCGACTTTCTCGGCAATTTTGGCAGTAACAGTCAGTGACAACACCACTTCATACTGGTTGTCGCTTATTTTGTTGTGAGCCGTGTTCAAGTCCAGATTAACCTGTGGTTTCCACTGTTCCTGAAATACCAGTGGAGAATTTGGTGACTCAAAAGACAGGTCCTTCACATATATACGCTGAAGGGCAAACTGGGGTTGGTTCTCGCTGCCTGCTGCAGCCTGCTGATTCTCAGCCATGTTCAATCCTTTCATTCTCGATCGTGGGCTAAGCCCGTTATTATGAGGAGTTCTGCCAGAACAGTTTACTTCGTTGCTTCGTCCGCTTATGTGAAACAGTGCGGCAGATCGTACTTCAGATCAAGAGCGCCTTATGATCTTACTTTTTAACCAACGGTAAATTACTGGCCCGCCAGTCACTGACTCCACCATTCAGACGCACAACATTACTGAACCCTTCCTCGTTCAGCTGTTTTACCGCCATTGCAGAATGCTGCCCTGCCTTGTCCGCAACAATAATCTGCTTATCCTTGTATTTGGCCAGCTCGGAGACGCGGCTTTTCAGGCCACTAAGCGGAATGTTCACAGAACCGGTGATACGCCCCTCAGCAAACTCCTTGCGATCGCGGATATCCACCACTATAGCTTCATCCTTGTTAATCAGACTCACCGCACCTGCCGCCGATATCTTTGCTCCACCGCGCCGAGACTCAAGAAACAGCAGGGCGAGCAAAATAGCCGCAAACAGCGACACCAGAATGTAGTGGTTAGTAACGAATTCAAACAGCCGGTCCATGAATCTACCTTGACGATGTGTTTCGCGGGATTATACACAGCCAGCCCCTCTGAAAGAAGGCAACAGAACTGGCCAGTAAATGGGAAAATCGCTAGACTCCCACTTTCCTCTCCGTAAATTTACCAGCATTTTACATCCGGACTGAACAATGACTGCAACACGCAAGCCGACCGCACTGATTATTCTTGATGGCTGGGGACACCGCGACCCGGCTGAAGACAACGCTATCAGTAATGCAGAGACTCCATTCTGGGATCAAATCTGGCAGAACCAGCCCCGAACACTGATTCACACTTCAGGCATAGCGGTGGGGCTTCCCGAGGGCCAGATGGGCAACTCAGAGGTTGGCCACATGAACCTTGGTGCCGGCAGAGTGGTTTATCAAAGCCTGACCCGGATCGATAAAGATGTAAAAGACGGTACGTTTCAGAACAATGAGGTGCTCTGCGGCGCCATTGACAAAGCCGTAACCAATGGGCGGGCAGTGCATCTTATGGGCCTGCTGTCTCCTGGCGGCGTCCATAGTCATGAAGAACACTTTTTTGCCGCCGCAGAACTGGCTGCAAATCGCGGCGCGAAAGAAGTCTACATACACGCGTTTCTGGATGGTCGTGACATGCCTCCCCAAAGCGCCAGGCCATCACTGGAAAAAGCCGATGCAAAGCTAAAAAATCTGGGCGTGGGCCGGGTTGCGTCTATAGTCGGCCGTTATTACGCAATGGACCGTGACAATCGCTGGGATCGGATTGAGTCTGCCTACAACCTGATGACTGAAGGCGCTGCAGAGTATATTGCTGCGGACCCAATAACGGGCCTGGAACTGGCCTATGGGCGTGGCGAAAATGATGAATTTGTTAAGCCGACCCGCATTTATGTAGACGGTGACACAAGCGGCACCATCAATAATGGCGACACCGTGCTGTTTATGAATTTCCGGGCTGACCGGGCCAGAGAGATGACTCGCAGTTTTGTCAGCGAGGATTTCACAGATTTCTCGCGCCGCAAACACCCGGAACTGGCCGAGTTTGTCATGTTGACCGAGTATGCAGCAGATATAGACACAGCCTGCGCCTACCCGCCATCGCAGCTTTCCAACGGTTTGGGCGAGTACATGGCCAAACTGGGTAAAACTCAGTTACGCATCGCAGAAACTGAAAAATATGCCCACGTTACTTTCTTCTTTAACGGCGGCCTTGAAACACCCTTTGAAGGTGAAGACAGAATTCTGGTGCCATCCCCAAAAGTGGCCACTTACGATTTGCAACCTGAAATGAGCGCGCCGGAAGTAACCGACAAATTGGTTGAGGCCATCAAGAGCGGCAAGTACGACTTGATCGTTTGTAACTACGCCAACGGCGATATGGTTGGCCATACCGGTAACCTTGAAGCTGCGATCAAAGCTGCCGAGTGCATTGACCAGTGTTTGCAGCGTGTGGTTACAGCTCTGGATGAGGTTGGCGGAGAAGCCCTGGTCACAGCCGACCATGGTAACTGTGAGCAGATGACTGACCCCAACTCCGGCCAGGCCCATACTGCCCACACCACCGGGCCGGTACCGTTGGTTTACACCGGGCACCGCAGTGTCACACTGCTGGATGACGGCAGCCTGAGCGATGTAGCACCTACATTACTGGCACTTATGGGCCTGGAACTACCAAAGGAAATGACCGGGCACAGCTTGGTCGAAATCGGTTGATTGGCAGGGTAACCTCTTTGTTACGGCTGCTTATGCCTCTGGCGCTTACCCTGATATGTTTTGGGGCAGCGCCAGCGATTGCGGAAAAAGAAGTAACGCCCGCGCAAATCGAAAATCTGAAAGGCCGCATTGAGACTATCAACAAGTGGCTGGCCAGCGCCGAAAAAGATCGCTCATCCCTTGAGCAACAACTTGCGGCAACCGAACGCAACATCAGCAAACTAACCCGCGAGCGCCGCTCACTCCAGCAAAAAGCCAGCGAGCAGCAGCAGCGGCTTGATGTTCTGGAAAAAGAAGAACAACACCTTATCCAGACTCTGGACCGCCAGCGTGAAAGCCTGAAACGACAAATCCGCGCTGCGTGGATGGAGGGTGACGCACCGGCGGTTAAAGTATTACTCAACGAGATTGACCCGGATAAAATTGCCCGGACCATGGTGTATTACGAATATCTCAGCCGGGATACCGTCAATCGTCTGGAAGCCTTCCGGAAAAGCCTGGACACACTTAAAGAAACTCGCACTAACGTTGAAGCCACTCGCATCGGCCTGGCTAAAACAGAAGCGGATGTAGCGAAACGGCAAGAAGAGCTGATCAGTTCTCGTAAAGAGCGCCAACAGACCCTCGCGGCACTCAACTCTGACATCCATAGCCAACGTAGTGAGCGGGATAGCCTTGAAGCCGATCGCAAACGGCTTGAAAAACTGCTGGACGAAGTTCAGCAGGCCATCGCCAACATACCCTCCCCCAATGAATCCCAGCCCTTTGCCTCGCTGCGGAAAAAGCTCCCCTGGCCGGTTCAGGGCAAAGTGCTGAGCAGCTTTGGCGATTCCTATGCCGATGGTAAATTACGCCGTAACGGATTACTGATCAGCACCAAAGCAGACGCCGAGATCACCGCAATACACTATGGCCGAGTGGTGTTCGCCAACTGGCTGAGGGGCTTTGGACTACTTACTATTATTGATCACGGCAATGGCTACATGACACTCTATGGCCACAGCAGCAGCCTGTTCACCAGCCCCGGAGACTGGGTTGCCGCCGGAGAAGCTATTGCCCTGGCTGGCCAGACAGGCGGCACCAACACTACCGACCTGTATTTTGAAATACGCCACAATGGTAAGCCAGTTAACCCCAGGCAGTGGCTGGCGCAGTGAACAGCAGTATCAGGGCTGACAAATGCCCGCGCTAACGCCATACTGTCGAAATTGGAAAAAGCAGTCCAACTATCGGAACAAACACAGGATATGTGAATGAAACGGGTAAGACGTACACTTCAGGTTTTCTCTCTGTACTCCATTATTCTTGCTGCCTGTTTTGCCACATCCTCCGGACTGGCTTTTGCTCAGGAAGTTGAATCTGCCGAGCAGCAGTTAATTGAAGGCATAAAAAGCGGTGAGCGGGTTGAGCTCAGGCTGCCAGACCCGGAAACACAGTTGCCACTGGACGATCTTCGCAAATTTACCGAAGTATTCAGCCGCATCAAAGATGCTTATGTTGAAGAAGTCAGCGACAGCCAGCTCCTGGAAAGCGCCATCAAAGGCATGCTGGCGGATCTTGACCCCCATTCCGCCTACCTTGCACCAAAAGACTATGAAGAACTGGAAGAGAGTACCACTGGCGAATTTGGTGGTCTTGGCATTGAAGTGGGCATGGAGAATGGCTTTGTGAAAGTTATCTCTCCGATTGACGACACCCCTGCCGCGCAAGCGGGTGTGCAAGCAGGCGACCTGATCATCAAGCTGGATGAGAAGCCGGTTAAGGGCATGAATCTGGAAGAAGCAGTGCAGCTTATGCGCGGAAAGCCAGGGTCCATTCTGACCCTGACCATAATGCGCGAAGGCGACAGTGTTCCGCGAGAAATCAAGGTCAGGCGGGACATTATCAAAGTCACCAGTGTTAAATCCCGAATGATTGACGACGGCTATGGTTATGTTCGCATTACCCAGTTTCAGGCTGACACAGGCACTCAGTTCCAGAGCGCCCTGAACAAGCTGAAGCGGGAGTACGGCAGCGATCTGGAAGGCCTGATTATTGATTTGCGAAATAACCCCGGTGGCGTTCTGCAGGCGGCCGTAGCAACCGCAGACGCACTGCTGGATGAAGGCCTGATTGTTTACACAGAAGGGCGTATTCAGAGTTCACGGCTCCGTTTCAGTGCCAAGCCCGGCGATACCATGGCCGGCACACCGATTGTTGTACTCATTAATGGTGGCTCGGCTTCTGCGTCTGAAATCCTGGCTGGCGCACTTCAGGATCATAAACGGGCCGTTATCATGGGCACGCAATCCTTCGGTAAAGGCAGTGTGCAAACGGTTATTCCACTGGATGACACCCACGCTATCAAGATGACAACGGCCCGGTACTACACACCTAATGGCCGCTCCATTCAGGCAACCGGCATCAAGCCGGATATTCTGGTTCGCCCGGCTGAACTCAAGGAACTGGACGGCCAGGCATTCTTTACCGAGGCAGACCTGAGTGGTCACCTGCAGGGGAAAGATGAAACAAAGAAAAAAGCAACGCCGGGAGCCGACGAGAAGAAAAAGGCTGAGGCCGCTTCACTTGCAAACCGGGACTTTCAGTTACGCTCCGCCCTTAATCTTTTAAAGGGACTGAACATTCTCAACCCTAAAAATCCGGCCGATGCAGGGGAACAGGAAGCTGCACAGTGAAAGCCTTTCGGTTTCTGATTCTGGCGGCGGTTATTGCCTCCGCCAGTCTGACAAAGGCTGAGCCTGATCTGACCAATACCGATAAGGCAGTACCTCCAACGATTGCCATTATTATTGATGATATGGGCTACAATCTGGAGGAAGGCGAGCGGCTGATAAATCTGGGCCGCCCGCTCACCCTTTCGTTCCTGCCCTATCGCCCTTACACGGTACAACTGGCACAACTGGCACACCAGCATCACAAAGAAATCATGCTGCATGCGCCCATGGCCAACACTCACCACTATGGTTTGGGCAAAGGTGGCCTGACACCCGATATGGACGAGCAGCACATGACCACGACATTGCGCCGTGCGCTGCAGTCTATTCCTCATGTGCAGGGCGTTAACAACCACATGGGCAGCCTGCTCACCCAGCAACTTCTGCCTATGGAATGGGTAATGAAGGAACTCAGCCGCTACCCTCTTTATTTTGTCGACAGCCGGACAATTGCATCTTCCATTGCCAGCAACGTGGCAAGCGCTTATCAGGTTCCTAATCTTGACAGGGATATATTCCTCGATCATGAACAAACCGAAGAGTTTCTGGAAAAGCAGTTCAAGCTATTAATCAAGAAGGCCAGAGAAAACGGCAGTGCCATAGCCATAGGCCATCCACACAAACTGACCGTCGATTTCCTGGAAAAGCATTTGCCACAACTGGATGCGCAAGGCGTAGCTATAGCCACGGTGAGTGGGCTATGGGCTATACGCAACAATAATCAGAATATGTTTGCAGAAGGGAAAAGGCAGGCCATTCAGCCTGCCTATGCAAAAAAGACTCAATCGCGAACTTCTATACCCTGAGCTTTCATGAACGCTTTGGCTTCGCCAATCGTATGTTGCCCGAAGTGGAAAATAGACGCTGCCAGCACGGCATCCGCGCCACCTTTGGTCACGCCATCTGCCAGATGCTGAAGCTCGCCTACCCCGCCCGAAGCGATCACCGGAACATTAACCGCATCGCTGATTGCACGGGTTAAGCCCAGATCAAATCCTGCTTTGGTGCCATCGCGGTCCATACTGGTCACCAGCAGCTCGCCAGCTCCCATCTCTACCATTTTGCGGGCCCAGTCTACGGCATCCAGCCCCGTCGATTTACGGCCACCGTGGGTAAAGATTTCCCACCGAGGCTCCTCATCGCCTTCGCTAACCTGCTTGGCGTCAATCGCCACCACAATACACTGGCGGCCAAAGCGCTCAGCAGCTTCACGAACAAACTCAGGATTAAATACGGCGGCTGTGTTGATGGACACTTTATCGGCACCCGCATTCAACAGCTTGCGAATATCTTCTACGGTGCGTACACCACCACCCACAGTGAGCGGGATGAACACTTCTGCAGCCATCCGCTCTACAGTTTCGTAGGTTGTGTCACGGCTTTCGTGGCTTGCGGTTATGTCCAGAAAAGTGATTTCGTCAGCGCCCTGTTCGTTATAACGGCGGGCAACTTCTACCGGATCTCCGGCATCACGAATATCAACAAAATTAACACCCTTCACTACCCGGCCCTTATCAACATCAAGGCAGGGAATAATACGCTTTGCCAGACTCATGCCTTGCCTCCTGATACGTCCAGGGTGTCGCAATACGCCTGAGCCTCGGCTACATCCAGAGTGCCTTCATAAATCGCACGACCGGTAATAGCGCCCAGAATGCCTTTACCCGCCACCGCCGCCAGGCGTTTCAGGTCATCCATGTTCGTTACACCGCCAGAAGCGATTACCGGTATTCCAGCAGCTTCTGCCAGCGCAGCCGTGGCTTCCACATTAACACCCTGCATCATGCCGTCGCGGTTGATGTCTGTGTAAACAATAGAATCCACGCCATCATTGGCGAATCGCTTCGCTAAATCGGTTGCCATTACTTCGGATACTTCAGCCCAGCCATCGGTGGCAACCCGGCCATCTTTTGCATCCAGACCAACAATGATGTGGCCAGGAAAACGCTTGCACATTTCCGTTACAAACTCTGGTTCTTTTACCGCTTTGGTCCCGATAATAACCCACTGAACACCAGCCTTCAGGTAGGCTTCAATCGTTTCGGCGGTACGAATACCACCGCCGATCTGTATCGGTAAATCCGGGTGCTTCCGGGCAATGGCCTGAACAATTTCGCCGTTAACAGGCTCGCCGGCAAAAGCGCCATTGAGGTCTACCAGGTGTAGTCTGCGGGCGCCGGCTTCCACCCATCGGGTAGCCATTTCAACCGGGTTATCCCCGAATACAGTTGAATCGTCCATGCGACCCTGGCGCAGGCGTACACACTTTCCATCTTTAAGATCAATGGCGGGGATAATCAGCATAAAGCAAAGTCCGTGTTATTTATTCAGGCATTCCGGCTCGGCTGAGCATGGAGTTCAACGCTCAGTGGCCAGACCAGTCAACAAAATTTTTCAACAACTGCAGCCCTGCTCCGGCACTTTTCTCCGGATGAAACTGCACAGCAAATATATTATTCCGGGCCACCGCAGCTCCCAGACTGACACCATAGTGACTGCGACCTGCAAGCTCTTTATTGCCCGCCGCTTCCACATAGTAACTGTGTACAAAATAGAAGCGCTCACCGTCTGAAATGCCGTGCCACAAGGGGTGTTCGATAACCTGGAAAACCTCATTCCAACCCATGTGCGGTACTTTCAGGCGCTCGCTATTTTCCACGAGATTGTTGCCAAAGAAACGCACCTGGGAAGAGAACAGATTAATGCAGTCAACACCACCATTTTCCTCACTGCGGGACATCAGCGCCTGCATGCCCACACAAATTCCCAGAAACGGCCGGTCTCTGGACACTTCCCGGACCAGGGCATCGACCCCCAGGCGACGGATTTCGTGCATACAATCACGGATAGCACCAACGCCGGGCAGGATAACCCGATCAGCCTCACGAATGTGCTCGGCATTATCAGTAACCAGAACCCGGACATTTGGTGCTACGTGTTCAACCGCCTTGCGAGCAGAATGCAAATTTCCCATGCCGTAATCGATAATGGCAACGGTCTTCATAATGGAGGCGGTGTCCCGTTCTGTGAAAAGTTACAGAGTTCCTTTGGTGGAAGGCATAATGCCCGCCATTCGTTCATCTGCTTCAATTGCCATACGTAATGCGCGACCAAACGCCTTATATACGGTTTCGATCTGGTGATGGGTATTTTTACCCCGCAGATTGTCGATATGCAGAGTTGTCATGGAGTGGTTTACAAACCCACGGAAGAACTCCTCAAACAGATCTACATCAAATCCACCAACTACAGCCCGGGTGTAGGGCACGTTCATCTCCAGGCCTGGACGACCCGAAAGATCAATCACAACCCGAGACAACGACTCGTCGAGTGGCACATAAGCATGGCCATAACGGCGAATGCCCTTTTTATCACCTACGGCCTGCCTGAACGCCTGCCCCAGAGTAATACCAATATCTTCTACCGAGTGGTGATCATCAATGTGCAAATCACCCTTACAAACGATGTTCAGATCGACCAGCCCGTGGCGGGAAATCTGTTCCATCATGTGATCCAGAAATGGCAAACCGGTTTCAAATACAGATTTACCAGTACCGTCAAGATCGATTTCAACAGTAATCCGGGTTTCTAGGGTATTTCGTTCTACCCGAGCCTTGCGTTCGGCCATGGAGACTCCGTAGCAATAAAATAAGCGGCGTTATGCCGGGGAAATTATATCCGCAGATTATACCTGTTCCGCCTGCAGGAGTCCCATAGCTGGCTTTCTGTCAGAATGCCTTCTTCAGATTATTCATATAGGTGTCCACCAGACTATTGAACTCATGCTTGATAACCGGACTGATAGCCAGCTTAAGCAAGGCTGGCAGTGGCAAGGTCAGCTCCGCCTTGGTGCGGAACCGGGCAGCCGTTAACTTGTCGCCTTTCGCGGTTAACTCCCAGGAGCCACTTACCACACCGTTTCCCTCGCCTTTGATCGGTGTCCATGTGATTTTTCCCGCTTCTTTATCGGCAACGTACTTGCTGGCATAGACAGACTGGATAGCGTGTTTGTCGATTCCTACCTTTTCCATTTCCCAACGATAGGAGTTATCACCCAAGTCGGTCAGTTTGTTAACTTTCGGAAAGTGGCTGGCGGAACGAGGCACATCTGCCAACAGATCAAAAACCTCATCATAACTGCCAGAAATTTCAATATCCCGGTTCAGCTCAATCGCAACGGTAATAGCCACAGCTAACTCCTTTTTATGTTTATTCGTTCAATGTAGTCGGGAAAATAAAGACGTGCATTTTGTCTTAACGCCAGGGCTTTGTCATATTCATACACTGTAAATTTTCTAACGCTGCGTTATCCTTCCACCTATTCGCGTCCGATTCATATTGGATCAGTGTATGCCCACCGGAAAAGGAAGCCAAAAACATGAAGGCTGTTCGCTATCTGCTGTTTGCCATTGTGGCACTAATTATTCTTGCCGTGGCAGCAGTTGCCATTGCGGTGCTGGTAATCGACCCCAACGACTATAAACCACAAATCACGCAGGCTGTGGAGGAAAACACAAACCTAAAGCTAACACTGGATGGCGACATTGGCTGGTCTTTTATCCCCCTTGGCCTGGAGCTTAACGACGTAGAGGCAACGCTTGAAGGCAACCGCCTGATAGCACTGAAACAACTGGTAGCCCAGATTGATTTCTGGTCACTGATTGCCATGTCACCGCAGGTGAACACCTTCGTACTGAATGGCCTTGATGCCCGCCTGGAAGTAAACGAAAAAGGCGAAGGTAACTGGACGCGCATAATGCCTGAATCTGAAAAAGGTACAGAGCAGAAGCCCGCAGATACCCAACAGGCACAAGCTCCGGATGCCAGCAGAGAAGGTGCCGACAGTAAACCCCTGAACTTCAATGTTGAAAATGTAAAAATCAGCAATGCCCAGGTGCACTATGATGACAAAAGCACGGGCCAGTCTGTTGTTCTCGAAAACTTCACAGTAAATGCCAGCAACATCACCCTTGGTTCTGAGTTCCCACTGGATATAGGTTTTCGGATAGAAACCGCACAACCCAAGCTGGAAGTGGACGGCAGCATCAGTGCCCGCCTGGCGGCTAATCAGGCTCTTAATGAATTCGCCGTTTCCGGACTCAAGGCTGTTTTTGAAATGAACGGCGAGCCCTTTGGTGGTAAATCTGTAACCGCCAAACTGGGCGGATCTGTCAAAGCCAATCTGGAAGATGAAACCGCGACCCTAAGCGACTTCACCGCCAGCCTGGCCAACCTGTCACTTTCAACCAATCTTGCTATAAAAGGCTTTGACGACAAGGTGGCGTTGAACGGCAAGATCAGCATCAGTGAGTTCTCATTGAAAAAATTACTTGCCGATCTGGGGCAGCCTGCCATCGACACTGCCGATCCGGACGTGTTCAGCGCCCTCGCCTTTACCACAAATATTGGCGGAGCGGACGGGGTAATCAAGCTGTCTGATCTGAGCCTCAAGCTGGATGACACCACCTTCAAGGGTGGCGGCAGCTACAATCTTGCGAACACTGGCCTTGTTTTCAACCTGCAGGGCGACAAGCTGAATGCTGATCGCTATCTGCCACCTGAAACAGAAGGCGGCGAGGCCCGGCCAGAACCCAGCGCTGAGCCAAATGCACCAGAAGGCGACCTGCTTCCTCTTGAAACCCTGCGCACCCTGCTGTTGGATATTAACTTCGGGCTTAACGAACTGATTGTCAGCAACCTGACCATCAACGAAATCAAAGCCAGCACCACCGCCAAAAACGGACTGCTCAAAGTTGATGAGTTCAGCGGTAAACTTTACGAGGGCAGCTTCGGCGCCAACGTAACGCTGGACGCCCGCACTGACAACCCGAAGTGGACCATAGGTTCAGACGTAACCAACGTGCAGACACTGCCACTGCTTACAGACCTGGCTGATGTCGACATGCTGGCCGGCGGCGCCAATCTGAAAGTTAACGTTGCAACAACGGGTAACCGCATCTCCGCGCTGCGCAGCAATGCCGATGGCCAGGTGAGCTTCAACCTGGCTAAGGGCGAGTTCCGGAAAATGAACCTGACCCACATGGCCTGCCAAGGTATTGCACTCGCTAACCAGGAAAGCCTGACCACTACTGATTGGGGCGATACAACTCCATTTGACGACATGCACGGCGTGCTCGACATAAAAGGCAATATTCTGAATAACACAGATCTGACAGCCTCCCTTGCCGGCATGAAACTTGAGGGCAAGGGCACTGTGAACCTTGAGAAAACAACCATGGATTACGAAGCAGGCCTTCGCATTGTTGGCGAGGTTCACCGTGACCAAGCCTGCCGCGTGACCGACTATGTGAGAGATGTCGTCATTCCGGTTGAGTGCCGTGGCAACTTCTCTACCGAGCCAGAAAAACTTTGCTCCTTTGACGGTTCCCGCTTCCGCGACACCCTGAAAACCATTGCCACAAATGCAGCCAAACTAAAGGCCAAGCAGGCAGTTGATAAAGAAAAGGACAAGCTTGAGGAGAAAGCCCGCGAAAAAGTAGAAGAGACGCTGGGCAAAGACGCAGGCGACAAAGTGAAGAACAAACTCAAGGGCCTTTTTAAGTGATGCAAGGCCGTATCGCGGAAAATCTTCTGCACTGGTACGACCGCCATGGCAGGCATAACCTGCCATGGCACCATGATCGCAGCGCCTACCGGGTGTGGGTGTCTGAGATCATGCTTCAGCAAACTCAAGTAACTACTGTAATTCCCTACTTCCAGGCCTTCATGGAGCGCTTTCCAGATGTTACTTCACTGGCTTGCGCGCCCACCGATGATGTACTCAGCCACTGGTCTGGCCTTGGCTATTACGCACGCGCCCGCAACCTTCAGAAAGCAGCACAAACGGTAGTAAACGTATTTGATGGGGTATTCCCACAATCTCAGAAAGAACTGGAATCATTACCCGGCATTGGCCGCTCTACCGCTGCAGCCATAATTGCTCAAGCCTTTAACAAGCGGGCCGCCATTCTCGACGGCAACGTTAAGCGGGTTCTGGCCCGCTACCACGCTGTACCCGGCTGGCCGGGGCAGTCGGCAGTTTTAAAGCAACTCTGGCAGCACGCAGAAGAACACACACCCAACGAGCGAGTACGCGATTACACACAGGGCATAATGGACTTGGGAGCCATAGTCTGCACCCGAAGCCGCCCCGCCTGTAACACCTGCCCACTGCAACAGGGCTGCGCAGCTTATGCCCGAGGTGAAGTAGCACTATATCCGGGTTCCAAACCGAAAAAAGCAAAACCAGAGAAAACAACCTGGATGGCCATTCTTGAAGACTCGAAAGGCCGCATTCTATTGGAGCGCAGACCGCCTAGCGGTATTTGGGGCGGATTATGGAGCTTGCCAGAGCTTGACCCGGCACTTGGCGCCGACGAGCTTCAGCAAGCCTGTGAGCAGCAACTGGGGCTGAACTGCAACGAGCCAGATCTGATCAGCAGCTTTCGCCACACCTTCAGCCACTACCACTTGCATATTCAACCGGCAAAACTGACAGTGACCTCTACCTGTATTATTGCCGATGACAACCGGATGCGCTGGCTTTATCGGGACGAAGCCCTCTCACTGGGCCTGCCCGCCCCCATCCGAACCCTTTTGACCGAACCGGAGGCACCATGAGCAAAACCGTATTCTGCCGAAAATATCAAAAAGAACTCGAAGGTCTGGATTTCCCCCCCATGCCGGGCAAAAAAGGCCAGGAATTATTAGAGACAGTTTCAAAACAAGCATGGACAGAGTGGCAGCACGAACAAACCATGCTGATTAACGAAAAGCACCTGAGCCTGATGAACCCGGATACCCGCAAATACCTGCAGGCACAAATGGAGCATTTCTTTGACAACAAGCCTTTCGACAAGGCCGAAGGCTATGTACCACCCGAGAAGTAAGTCTGTGTTTTAACCGGTTTGCAGATGGCCCTGTGAAGAAACGGAAATTTTTCAGGGGTGGCCTTGACTCAAAACACCGAAACCGGTTTAATAGCGCCCCGTTGCACTCTAGTAAAGCAACTTGCCCGGATAGCTCAGTCGGTAGAGCAGAGGATTGAAAATCCTCGTGTCGGTGGTTCGATTCCGCCTCCGGGCACCAATATTTCAATAACTTAGCCCGCCTAGTGCGGGCTTTGTTGTTTCTGAAGATCGAAATCTAAGCGGATTCAGAATTGCGCAAACCCACCGCGTTAGACCGGCAAATGCGGGAAAGCGTACGGGCCAAATTGTGGATTCTGGCGCGCCACACATATTGCGTTATAAATACCCGCCAGATAAAGCGCCTGAGGCC
>DATJDA010000128.1:0-46336 GCA_035497695.1 Marinobacter sp.
TAGCGCTTCAGTACCCAGAGGCGACGTTCTTTAACGTGGGGGAGTACCCAGAAATCCTTGTTTTTCACCGAACGCACAATATCGTCTGCAACATGCTCTGCGGAGATACTGGAGCGTTTCATCAGCTTGTTCACATTCTGCTGAATGCCGGGAATATCCGAACGCATGCTGCTGGTAAGGTTGGTCTGGAAAAACGCAGGGCAAACACAGCTCACGTGAACGCCGTTATCCCGCAATTCCTGCCGCAGTGTTTCCGACAAGGCAATCACACCGGCCTTGGACACATTGTAACTGTCCATAAGCGGCGCGAGCATCAGCCCTGCCATTGATGCAATGTTCACAAATGCACCAGAGCCCTGCTTCTTGAACAGTGGTGTGAACGCCTTGCAACCTCGCACTACACCCAGCAGGTTGATATCAATAATCCAGTCCCAGTCGGCCATGGTGGTGTCTTCAATAGAGCCGGCAGAAGCTACGCCGGCATTATTCACTACCACATCAACTCCACCCCACTTTGCAGTGAGATCAGCACAAACTTTTTCCAGGTCTGCCAGCCGCCGGACATCGCACTCAACAAAATAGCCTTCGCCACCGTCGCGATTGATTTCCTGCACAACGCTTGCACCCAGCACCGGATTAATATCACCAATGCAAACTCTGGCGCCCTCCCTGGCATAGCGCAGTGCAATCGCACGGCCAAGGCCGCCGGCGCCGCCTGTGATAAATACTCGTTGTGTCATGTGATTGTCCGCTGTTAGTTTTTGTATTTCCGCAATTCAAGACGAGCCACCATTCCCCGGTGAACCTCATCCGGCCCATCCGCCAGACGCAATACCCGAGCATAGGAAAACAGCTGGGTCAGCGGGAAATCTTCATCACTCACCCCGGCACCACCATGAATCTGAATGGCCTGATCAACAATGGTTTGTAGCATTGACGGCACCACGGCCTTGATCATCGAAACTTCCTGGATTGCTCCCATGATACCCTTGGTATCCAGCGCCCAGGCGCATTTCAGGGTTAGCAACCGAGCCTGCTCGATGGCCATCCGGGCATTAGCAATAATGTCTGGATTGCCCCCAAGCTTTGCCAATGGGCGACCAAACGCCTCACGGCTGACAGCCCGCTTGATCAGAAGCTCAAGAGCCACCTCGGCGGCGCCGATAGCACGCATACAGTGGTGCACACGGCCCGGCCCAAGGCGGCCCTGGGCAATCTCAAAGCCACGCCCCGCGCCGGCAATAAATGCACTTTTCGGCAACCGGACATTCTCGAACAGCACCTGGCCATGGCCATACGGCTCATGGTATTCACCAAATACCGGAAGCATGCGCTCAACTGTCACGCCCGGTGTATCCAGCGGAACCAGAACCATTGAGTGGCGGCGATGCTTGTGCGCATCCGGATCAGATAGCCCCATAAAAATGGCAACCTTGCAGTCTGGGTGACCCACACCGGAGCTCCACCACTTGCGACCGTTTAACACCACCTCGTCGCCGTCAAGAATTGCCGTTGCCTCCATGTTTGTCGCATCAGATGAGGCCACAGCCGGTTCTGTCATACAGAAGGCAGAGCGAATTTCGCCACTAAGCAATCGGGGTAACCACTCTGCTTTCTGCTCCTCAGAGCCGTAATGAATCAACACCTCCATATTGCCGGTATCTGGCGCATTGCAGTTGAAAATCTCGGGGGCAATAAAACTGCGGCCAGTTTCTTCCGCAATCAGCGCGTAGTCAGAGTTAAGCAAACCACAGCCGTATTTTTCATCCGGGAAAAACATATTCCACAGACCCTGGGCTTTGGCCTTTTCTTTCAGTTCATTGATGATCGGCAGCACAACCCAACGGTTATCCAGAGCCGCCAGCTCTTTGTGGTACTGCGCTTCAACCGGGAAAATCTCATCCTTCATGAATTTCTTCACCCGGTTGAGATAGTCCTGACCTTTTTCAGAAATATTAAAATCCATCGCTGCGTCCTCACTTGGATTGCACGATCAAGTGCACTGGAATAATCAGTTAAATCCAGTCTAGGCGCGACACAACTATTACGCGACTGAATTATTCTTATCGTTTATCATTACTAAAACTTATTCTCAGACACTGGCATTTAATATGGCACTTAACCGTCTGGATTTAAATCTTCTGCATGTGTTTGACACCATTTACCGGGAAGGCAGTCTGACTCGTGCGGCAAAAGTACTGCATCTGACGCAACCGGCGGTAAGCCATTCACTGGCGAGGTTGCGGGACCATTTCGATGACCCTTTGTTCACCCGCCAGGGTAATCAGATGGTGCCTACTCCTCTGGCCCGCCGGTTTCTTGAGTCCATGCGGCCTGGCCTCACTCAGATTCAGAGTGCGGTAAACCAGTTTCACGCCTTTGACCCTGTCAATCAGCGCAAATCCTATTCACTCGGGCTGAGGGATGTTCTTGAATCTACGTTTCTTCCTCAACTGATGAGCCGGCTGGCTTCCTATCCGGAACTGGAAATTTCCAGCCAGCGAATAGCGAGAAGAGAAATGGAATCTTTGCTGGCAGCAGGAAAACTCGACTTCGCCGTAGATGTGTTACTGCCAATAAGCGGCCAGACAGCTCACGAACTGTTGCGGCAGGACAGAATGGTTGTACTTGCCCGGAAAGGCCATTCGCTGACCGCAGAGGCCTTGACCTTGGGTGGCTATTTATCTGCAAAGCATGTACTTGTGTCGTCGCGAACAGAAGGCCCGGGGATTGAGGATTTCGAACTTTCCCGCCTTGGGGTGCAGCGCACGATACGGCTACGCTGCCAACACTATTACGCCGCATGTCGGGTAGTTGAGAAAACAGACCTGCTGTTAACCATGCCGGAAACCTATGCCCAAATAATTGCCCAGCGGGCCAACATAACCATTATGGCACCGCCGGCAGATTTCCCGTCAATTGATGTGCACCTGTACTGGCACAAGGCCTATGACCGGGAGCCGGCCCTGATCTGGTTCCGGGATCAGTTGCGCACGATTTCCTGAGTAGCGGTCAGTAGGCACCAACGAGGCCCAGAAAACCGAAGAAGGTCAGGCCGGTAATGCCCAACGAGGCCAGAACAATGCCAAACCCCCACCAGATAGCAGCGCCATCAGAGACATCCACGCCCTGGCTTCTTACGGTTCGGTAGAACGCCCAGGGGCCAAGAATAAATGCGCCGACAACCATAAACACCAAACCAACACTCAGGCCGGCAAACGTCCAGGTGGCCAGTGCGGTTGTCCGCTCAGACAGTTGGTCTGTCACTCCTTTATGCTCCAGAAATTTTCTGCACAAGGTCCAGAGCAAAGCAAACAGCAGGGCCACAAAAATCAGCCCGCCTATAACGGTTAATATGCGATAGAGCACCAGTAGTATCCTGTCAGTCGATTTAGATTTGGCTGGCCCAATTGACACCAGCCCCCTATTAATGGAAGGGTGTTAAAGCCTGGTTGAAACTTCACTATAGCTTTAAGCCCCTGCGGGTGGAATACAACTGTACTCTGCTACCCTCATGTACGCTGGTATCCGCTGGCTTGATGACTAAACTGAAGTTTGGCACTGACCCGAGTTTACTTGACTAAGGAGTCCACACTATGGCCGAAACTATCCGTATTGCCGTTACCCCGGGCGACGGCATTGGCCCGGAAGTGGTGAGTGAAGCGGTACGTTGCCTGGAAACTCTGCGCGCAAAACACGGCCTGGCTCTTGAGTGGACTCGTTTTCCCTGGCCCTCTCACGCCTGGCACGAAGAGCATGGTGAATCCATGCCCGAAGATGCTCTGGCCAAGCTGCAACAATACGATGCCATTCTTCTGGGCGCTCTGGGCGATCCGGGCCCGCTGACAGATCCAGACCGCTACCTGTTATCAGATAGCATTTCTCTGGCACCGCTTCTGAACATACGCAAGCACTTCGATCAGTGGGTGTGTGAGCGCCCGGCCCGCCTGTTACCTGGCGCGCGCCAGTATCTTGCCGATGAGCGTGCAAAAGATGTCGATATGCTGGTGATCCGTGAAAATTCCGAAGGGGAATACGTAAGCCAGGGAGGCCGCTTGCACAAAGGGGCTCCCGACGAAGTGGCAACCCAAATGGAAGTCTTCACCCGCAAGGCAACCGATCGCATTATCCGATACGGTTTTGAACAGGCCCGCAGCCGCGCGACAAAGCGGCTTAAAGAAGGCCGCGCCCGAAGCTTCTCCACCGTTGTTGGCGGCACCCGCGAAAGCCAGGTATGTCTGATTACCAAACGCAATGCTTTGCGCTATTGGGGAGATATGTACACCGAGGCGTTTGAAGCGATCAGCAAAGAATTTCCGGATGTAGCCACTCATCATGAACTGGTTGATGCCGCCTGCATGAAGTTTGTACAAAGCCCGTGGGCGTTTGACGTGGTTGTGGCGAGCAACCTGCAGGGCGATATTCTGACCGATCTGGCGGCGGTGCTGTCTGGCGGTATGGGCGTAGCGCCATCCTGCAATCTGAACCCTACCGACCCCAACATGCCATCCATGTTTGAACCAACACACGGCAGCGCACCGGATATAGCCAGCCGCGGGCTGGCAGACCCTACTGCCATGATTTTTACAACGGCGCGTATGCTGGAGTGGCTGGGCAGGAAAGACCCGACACTGGCGGCAGCCGGCAAAGAGTTGTTTGACGCAACGGCGGCTGACCTGAAGGAGAACTCAGGCAAGCAGCGCGGAACCCGCGATATAGGCTCCGCAATTTGTAAACGTTTGTCATCCTGACCAGGCATGACATTAACAAGTGCAGAATTCAGTCTGCGCAAGGAATCAAATTCACTTCGGGAGGCGTATCGTGACCGACCACAAAGGTAAGTTATCACCCCTACTCAAGCAGGCGACAGGCATTACTGCCACCAAAGGAGAAGGTGCCTATATTATCGACCCGGAAGGTCGTCGGTATCTCGATTTTACATCGGGAATCGGCGTTACCAGCACCGGACACTGCCATCCAAAAGTTGTCGCGGCAGCACAGAAGCAAGTGGCGACAATGATTCATGCCCAGGCCACCACGGTGATGAACCCGCGGCTGCCCGAACTTGCAGAAAAGCTTGGCAAACTCACACCCGATCCTCTGAATGCGTTTTTCTTTTCCAACGCTGGCACTGAGGTAACTGAAGGCGCCATACGCCTTGTCAGGCAGGCAACGGGACGGCCCAATATTATTGTGTTCCACGGCGGTTTTCATGGCCGCACCATGGGTTCGCTTTCAATGACCACCTCAAGCGTTGCCTTGCGCGCCGGGGTTGGCCCCATGATGGCGGGTGTCGTTGTTGCACCCTTCCCCCATGCCTATCACTACGGCTGGGACCTGGAAACAGCAACAGACTTCTGCCTGAAGGAACTGGACCGGATATTTGTAACCTACTCAGCCCCTAAAGAAACTGCCGCCATGGTGATTGAACCGATACAAGGTGAAGGTGGCTACGTGCCGGCCAATACGCGGTTCATGCAAGGCCTGAGAGAACGCTGTGACAAGCACGGCATTATGCTGGTGTTTGATGAGATTCAGGCGGGCTTCGGCCGTAGCGGGAAGTTCTGGGCTCACCAGCACTTCGGGGTTACTCCGGATGTCATGATGATTGCCAAGGGCCTTGCCAGCGGCTTTCCGATCTCGGCTCTTGCAGCCTCTGAGGAAACCATGGCCAAAGGCTGGCTTGGCTCTCAGGGGGGTACTTACGGGGGCAATGCAGTCTCTGCAGCCGCCGCCATTGCCACAATTGACGTAATCCGGGAAGAGAACCTGGTAGAGAATGCAGACAAGATGGGTAAACGGCTGTGGGATAACCTTCACACCCTCAAGAAAGACTACCCTGACATGGCCGATGTTCGTGGTAAAGGCCTGATGATTGGCGTTGAAATGCGCCGGAACAACGAACCAGACGGTGATCGCGCAGCGAGCATTCTCAAGGAGTGCGAGAAACGCAATCTGTTAATGCTTCGATGCGGCCCCTATGGCGAAATCGTACGTTGGCTGCCACCTCTTATCGTTACTCAGCAGCAAATTGACGAGGCAACCGGTATTTTCGAGGAGGCCTTAAAGGCGACAGCCTGAACCGGGGCAGGCGGAAAGAAAAAGGGACACCCGGTAAACCGGCTGTCCCTTTTTTTGTGTACAGCTTTTACATGTACAGCGACCTTTTGCACTCACGTTAAATTTAACAGTGAGCTGCCTGGCTTATTTGTCTGCCATAACAAATTCAAGGCGGCCAGGTGCCACGCGCACATCCATAGGCACCAGACCAAGTATGCGCTGGCCGGCATTTGTTTCATCAAGACGATACACCGGCATGGTTTCCAGCATCTGGGCCACTACCCGCATTACCGTGTCTGTAACCGGCTTCAGATCGCCCTTGAAGAGTGGGGATTCAATACGGCTGTCCAGCAGTTTCAGGCGGCGAATAAAAATAGCCTTTTCCTTACTGTCGTACACAGGAGCCCCTTCCACTTTCAGGAAAATATCGACCGGCAGCTTGGCCATAAGGGCATTCAGTGCAACCTGCCCCTGCAGATCAATTACCGCAACATCCCGGCCGTCTGGCCCAAGGGTTACATCGGCATTACTCAAACTTAAACTGAGGGGTGAGCCATTTTGCAACTGGTTACGGTCGTAATCACTGACCATGCTCTGGAGATGCCTTTCCAGCTCACCTTCGGAAATAGAGTACGGAGATAAACTGGCACACCCACTTAGTAATGCAACAGCCAGCACAGCAAGAACCTTGAGGCCCTTAAAAGATACGTTCGTCATAAAGTTGTCTCTGCGGATTTGCCTGTATCCTGATACACAGTGTGTATTTGGGCAGTATCGAAGGGTTAATGATAGGCCAGAATCACCCGGGCCAGTTATTCATTTTCGGCCCGGGCATCAACCTGAGGGGTAAGATTATCATCAAACGTAACATGAATCAGAATTGGCTGGCAGCAGATCTGGCAATCTTCTACATACTCCTGTTCCGGTACTGATGGGTCTACGCTGATGTCCAGTGTTTCCCAACAGTACGGGCATTGAATAAGAACAGAATCCAGTGCTGACATTATCGGCCTCAAAACTGTTGTTTTGCCATCCAGGGAATGATGCGGTCAAAAGCCTGTTCCAGCTTTTCACAGGTTGTCGAAAAACTGATGCGAAACGCGTTTGTACAGGCTTCACCAAAAGCATCACCAGGAACAACACACACTCCGGTTTCCTTGAGCATTCGTAACGCTAAATCTGAGCCGTCTACATGGGGCGGAAGATTCGGAAACGCATAGAAAGCACCACCCGGTTTATAACCGGTCAGGTACGGAGTTTGTTCAATCAACTCAACCACTTTGTCACGGCGCTCACGGTAAATTCCGAGCATGTTCCTGACACACTGCTGATCTCCGGTCAGGGCCGCCACACCTGCGAATTGGGCGGGGGTGTTGGCAACGGACGTTGTAAACATGTGATACCGGCGCAGTGACTTGATCGCCGCCTGGCTGGAGATCACCCAGCCCACCCTCAACCCGGCCATACTGTAGGTTTTTGAGAAGCTGCTGATACACATTATGTTATCAAGGTCCATCTCGCAGCTCAGAACACTGGCAAAATCGTCATCATCAAAAACCATGTGGTCATAAACTTCATCTGCATACACATGAATGCCCCGGTATGCACACTCTTTAAGAATCATTTCCACGGTGCTGCGGGGATACACCGCACCGGTTGGGTTGTTAGGGTTGTTCAGAATGAGTGCAAACGTGCGCGAGCCCATAGCCCTGATTACTTCATCGGGATCAAGCTGATGGTCATTGGAGACCTGCGTCGTTATAAATTTAACCTCGCCCCCATTCATTCTGATCAGCGGTGCATAAAGCAGAAACGAAGGGTCAGTAACAATAAACTGCCGGCCGGGTGCAGCGGTTGCCGCAATCGCCAGATACATGGCTTCGGTTGCACCATTGGTCACCAGAATGTTGTCGCGGGTCAGTTTCCGGTTATAGCGTTTGCTGTAGTAATCCCGCAATGCAACCAGCAATTCCGGTAAGCCGGCATCCATGGTGTAACCGGTCTGGCCGGCGTTGAGCGCATCAATGTAGGCATCAATAATATGCGTGGGTGTCGGTAAATCGGGCTGGCCGATAGAAAGATGAATAACATCCTTCATAGTGGACGCCATGTTTACCATGCGGCGGATGCCTGGCACCGGAATAGCCTGCATGGCAGGATTCCAGCTGGCTTTATGTTTACGATAATTCACTTTGCGTACAGCAGACTGGCCAGTCTCTCGATTGGCGGGTGTGGACATAACTACCTCCAGAAAGCGGGGCAGGAAAATACCTACTCTTTCAGGTTAGCTATGAAAAACCGTGCATACAAGGCGAAACACTATAAAGGTGATGTAAGTGAAAGTACCGTTACCCTACGTATTACCAGTGCGTTTTCCCGGAGCAAGTTGACCGGAATGCGCCCGCCAACCAGACTGTCAGTAGATACGTTTGCAGCATTTTGATTCAAACCGTCACGGGGAGGTTCAATGTCTCAGCACAAGAAAACCATCGTAACCGTACTCACTACACCGTCAGAAGCGGAACTGCCCGGGCTGGATGCAGTGAAGGAGCGGGCAGAAGTGCGGTTCGCTCATAACGAAGAAACCTTGCGAAAAGCACTACCGGGTACAGAGGTCTTGATGGTTGCGGACTTTCGTACCGCCGCACTCGAGGCAGCCTGGCCCTCTGCCGACAAACTCCGGTGGATTCACGCCACCAGTGCCGGAGTCGATGCGCTGATGTTCCCGGCACTGGTGAACAGCGATGTTGTTGTTACCAACGCACGGGGCATTTTCGACCGCACCATTGCTGAATACGTACTCTGCACCATTTTGATGTTTGCCAAAGACTTCCCCAATGCCATCCGCTTGCAGATGAAGCACACATGGAAACACCGGGATACCGAGCGTGCAGAAGGCCAGCGGGTATTGGTGGTTGGCGCGGGCTCTATTGGCCGCCAGATCGGGCGCCTTGTGGCCGCAGCCGGGCTTGAACCCCACGGTATAGCCAGAACAGCCCGCCAGGAAGATCCTGATTTTGTAGCGGTGCATGGCAATGAGGAACTCTACGAGCAGCTTGGCCATGCCGACTATGTGGTTATTGCCGCACCCCTGACGCCACAAACTGAAGGTCTGTTTGATAAAGCGGCGTTCAAAGCCATGAAAAACACCGCTCGCCTGATCAACATTGGCCGTGGCCCGATTGTAAAAACCAGTGATCTGATTGCTGCACTGAATAACGGTGACATCGCCGGAGCCGGGCTGGATGTGTTTGAAGAAGAGCCACTACCGGCAGATCACCCGTTGTGGGATATGGAGAACGTGATTATAACCGCTCACATGGCTGGTGATTTTATCGGCTGGAAGCAGGCACTAATCAGGCAGTTCGTGGAAAACCTTGAGCACTGGAGTCAGGGGAAAGAGTTGTTCAATCTGGTGAATAAAAAACTTGGTTATGCGGGTAGCAAGTAAGGGGTCAGAGCCTTAGCTCTGACCCAGGTTCACTAGCTTCCGGACAACGATTGCTTTGTTGTATCTACTTCCATTTGCTGTATCGCAATGACCGCCTGGGTCCGGTTACGAACCCCCAGCTTCCGGAAAACAGCCGTGATATGGGCCTTGATGGTTGCTTCAGAGACATCCAGTTCGTAAGCAATCTGCTTATTTAGAAGCCCTTCTGCAAGCATGCCCAGAACCCGGAACTGTTGTGGGGTCAAGGATGCAAGTTTCTCGGAAAAATCCGTGGTGTCGGGATCCATTCGCTCAATTTTGTCTGCCACGCCCACAGGCAGCCAGACATCTCCCTCCAGCACGGCACGAATTGCCTGGGTAATGGTGGGCAGTGGCGCCGACTTTGGAATAAAGCCAGACGCCCCGTAATCGATTGAGCGACGCATTACCTGTAATTCCTCTGAGCCTGACACCACCACCACCGGCAACCCCGGATACTGCCCGCGCATAAACACCAGACCAGAGAACCCGTATGCCCCGGGCATATTCAGGTCCAGCAAGATCAGGTCAGCATCCATATGCGATTCTATCGCCGCCTGCAGTGACTTGATGCTGTCAACCTCAACTGTCCTGGCATCAGGTACTGCCTGATTCACCGCCTGTTTCAAGGCAGCCCTGAACAGCGGGTGATCATCAGCAACGATAATAGTTTGTGTCATTCAACAGCTTCCTTACAGATCCACAGCCTGTCGCCAGGCTTTATTTGAACGCACGACCGCTGATAAGATCATCAACCACACTTGGGTCTGCCAGAGTAGAGGTGTCTCCCAACTGGTCATGCTCGTTTGCCGCAATTTTACGCAAAATACGACGCATAATCTTGCCTGAGCGGGTTTTGGGCAAATCGACAGCCCACTGGATAATATCTGGCGTGGCAATTGGCCCGATTTCCTTACGCACCCACTGAATCAGCTCTTTTTTCAGTTCGTCAGTTGGCTCCTCACCTTGCATCAGAGTGACATAAACATAAATGCCCTGCCCTTTAAGCTCGTGCGGATAACCGACAACCGCAGCCTCAGCCACTTTGTTGTGCGCGATCAATGCACTCTCAACCTCGGCAGTGCCCAAACGGTGGCCGGATACGTTCAGTACATCGTCTACCCTGCCAGTAATCCAGTAGTAGCCATCGCTGTCGCGACGTGCGCCGTCACCGCTGAAATACATGCCCCGGTATGCACTGAAGTAGGTTTGTCTGAAGCGTTCGTGATCGCCAAAAATGGTGACCATCTGGCCAGGCCAACTATCCAGAATAACCAGATTACCTTCAGCTACACCCTCCAGCAGGTTGCCTTCATTATCTACCAGCCCGGGCTTAACACCAAAGAACGGCAGTGTAGCCGAACCGGGTTTCAGATCGATTGCACCAGGCAAGGCGGTAATCAGAATGCCGCCATTTTCGGTCTGCCACCAGGTATCCACAACCGGGCACTTACCGTTACCCATAACCCGGTGGTACCACTCCCAAGCCTCCGGGTTTATCGGTTCGCCCACTGAACCCAGCAATTTCAGGCTGCTCCGGGTAGTGCCCGCGACGGCTGCATCACCCTCAGCCTTTAGCGCACGAATAGCCGTTGGCGCAGTGTAAAGAATATTAACTTTGTGCTTGTCAACCACCTGAGCCATACGGGAAATATCCGGATAGTTCGGAACACCCTCAAACAGCAAGGTAGTAGCGCCGTTAGCCAGCGGCCCATACAAAATATAACTGTGGCCGGTAACCCAGCCGAAGTCGGCAGTACACCAGTACACATCGCCCTCGTGGTAGTCGAATACATACTGGTGGGTCATAGCCACATACGTCATGTAACCACCGGTAGCGTGCAGAACACCCTTGGGTGCTCCGGTAGAACCGGAGGTATAAAGCATGAACAGCGGATCGGTAGAGTTCATGGGCTCTGGTGCGCAATCTTCTGATGCATTTTTCATCAGATCTTCGTAGCGCACATCTATTTTGTCATTCCAGGCGATGCTTTCAGAGCCTGTGTGGGTAACAACCACAACCTTCTGAACGCCGCCAGCACCGTCAATTTTTAACGCTGCATCAACATTTTTCTTCAGTTGAATCTTACGGCCACCACGAAGACCTTCGTCTGCCGTGATCACATGATGAGAGTTGCCATTTTTTATCCGCGACGCCAAAGCTTCTGGCGAGAAACCTGCAAAAACAACCGAGTGGATAGCGCCAATCCGCGCGCAGGCCAGCATAACGACGGCGGTCTCAACAATCATCGGCATGTAAATAGTAACCACATCGCCTTTCTTTACGCCCATACCTTTAAGAACGTTGGCAAATTTACAGGTTTCCCTGTGTAGCTCACGGTAGGTAACGTGGCGGGAATCAGCCGGATCGTCGCCTTCAAAGATAATTGCCGTCTGGTTACCGCGCTTTTCAAGATGGCGGTCCAGGCAGTTTGCAGAGGCATTTAACTGGCCGTCTTCAAACCACTTAACAGACAGGTTGTCATAATCGAAGGTGGTGTTTTTAACCTTGGTGTAAGGCTTGATCCAGTCAAGCCGCTTACCATGCTCGCCCCAGAAAGCGTCTGGGTTTTCTATAGATTGACGATACATTTCATCGTATTGCTGACGATTTACAAAAGCTCGGCCGGCTACCTCTTGGCTTACCGGATATAGTTTTTCATCTGTCATTGTATTGTACTCCCCCTTTTGTAGAGTCTGTTGTCATTGTCATTTTTTGGAATACAGAATGGTTGACCCTTGATAATTCCTGGGACGAATTGCCTTAGTTCACCATGTAGACCACTAAACAATGAATTAGACTATCGTCCTAACAGACCGGTACTTTTTCTTGGTTCTCCCGATAACATACGATAAAACAAAGGTAAGTTGTACGGAGTGAGGCTGTTATTTAAGAATAGCCTGAACAGAGCCAATCGCAATCGGGCCGTCGGGGCTGAAGAGTGGCTGGTCACAAAGAAGGGAGCCGGCCTGTAGCCTGGCGCGCAATGCCAGATTACAGACCGGATAAAGTCAGGCCTGTTAAGCTGCTTTTTCCTGTTTTTTAACTGACCGTAAACGAGCCAGCTTCTGTTCTTTAAGCCCGTAGTGATTCAGCCCGGCAAGGTGGATCTTGCGAAGGTAAATGGCCCAGTCAATCTGACGGGCATCAACCGGGAAAAGCACGTTATCGACCGTACTCATGCGTGCAGCCAGTGCAAGCAGTTCGTCATTGCGGAAGATATAGTCCGGTGCCGTATAAAACCCGAAGATTGTTGCCAGAGAACGAGTGGTCTCCAGATTCCGAAGCGCTTTCAACTCACCGTCCTGCCCCAGCATTTTAAGTAGTCGCGCGGTAATACCAAGCGGTATACGTGCACCGTTAACCAGCGCATCAAATATCCTGCGGTTTATTGCAATAAACGGCTTGGTGGGTTGCCTGCGGAACAGGTGCTTGTAGCTTGCGTAGTTGGCCTTGGCTTCCGCCAGCAGGTGATCAATAAACTCACCAATCAAAACCGGGTTCGAGCTCCCGCTGCAGCATTGATAAATACGACGCCGCGGTGGCTCTGAAAGAGCTTCAGCCAGAGACAGGATGATCGTATTGGCAACCAGATCAACCGGAATGACATCGACAACCCCTGAACGTTTGCCAGGGAACACAGATACCTTTTCACGGGCATAGGCGAGGATGATGGCATCGGCCACTTTAACTCCCTCAATCCAGCCGGGTACAGGCTCCTCAAGGGCACTTTCAATAATGGACGGGCGAATGATTGTCAGTGGCCGGCCAGAGAGCGCCTTCATGAGTAACTGCTCACCCAGCCACTTGGTAAAGGTGTAGGTATCGCTCCAGCCGTACCGGTTGGCTTCGCGAATACCAAGCTCCACCAGTTTTTTCTCTAGCGTTTTCCCGGAGTGGTGCGAATAAAGATCTGCAATTTTGCCTTCCAGCAATTCCACCAGTCCGTCAATTTCATAATAGCCATCGGTGCTGCGGGGAATTGGTTCACCGGCGGGTTTAATAACTGACTCGGTAACCTGCCCCGAATTAATTCCATTCACATAGCAGGTGGAAACCTGCAGCACAGCCAGGCCATTGTTCTGGCGGGCCAATTCGGCAATGTTATCCAGGCACAGGGTGTTAATAGCCAGTGCTTTATCCAGCTCTTCACGAAAATTCACACTGGCGGCAGAGTTAATGACCGCATCAAGACTGTCTGCCAGTTTTTTGAAATGTTCCGGGGTCAGGCCAAACAGATGCTCCGTAACTTCACCGGTTACACAGTGAATACGCTTTTCCATGAAGCGCTCAAGTGCCCCGGCATCCTGCTCGCGCAGACGGTCAAACACAGAAGACGTGGCAATCTCATTCAGAAACCGGCTACGGGCGTCGGGGTATTGCTTGTTTCCCCGAATCAGCAAATGGATACCACCGATTTCCGGGACAGCACGAATCAGCTTTTCCAGCACCACCTTGCCAAGGAAACCGGTTGTACCGGTGATAAGGATATGTTTTCCCCGAAGTCGTTCAAGTACCTTCGATGATGGATCTTCAGTGTTACGCTGCGATGTTGTCATGGGAAAGCTCCTTCTCAATTATATGGTTAATCTTTGCACAACTTCCGTGATGGTGCGGTGACACACAGCAAAGTTACGACACATAAAACGCTAATAAAATGACAAAAAAACAGACAGACCTTTACAGGCACAGACTCAGGAGCGGTTTCTCTCGTTAGCCGCCAGTGCGCGCAGAAGCTGGTCCAGTGAAACATCTGCAGGGTGCTCTTTCAGGGCACGAACCAGACGATCCTGCTCGCCAAAGCTGACTTTGTCATAAACGGGCTCAGGCAAGGCCGGCAATGTCTGAGCTGCAGAAGACACAACACCCTGTTGGGGCGAGATATCGTCAGCCAGGTGCCTGAGATGCTCCGCCAGGTTTTTCCGATGATTGTCGTCCATACTTTCCCATGCCAGCGAACCCAGGCCGGTCTGGATAATCTCCACTGTATCACTATCCAGCCTGGCACCCAGAAGCTTGAACAGCCGGGTAAAGATTTCGTAGCGCAGCATGGCGCTCTCAGGCATTTCCGCCAACACGGTTTCAAGTTCACCCACGGCATTCTGCCATCGCTCACGAAGACTCGCTGGCCGTGATGAGCCGGCTTCTGCTTTCGCTTTTTGGTGACGGCTTGAAACCTGATGCCAATACGCTGCAATGCCCGCTCTTCCTGGTGGTAGCTGCGACAGGCGCACGTTGAGCATATCCGCCAGAGTATGAAACTGGCGGCAGGAGGGATCTGTTACTGGCAGTAGCGCAACCGGCGTCTGATTCAATACCGACTGACGCAAGGTCTCATCTCGCCAGATCCCCCCCATGTAGTGGAGCGAAATGCCAAGATGACGTTGAGCAGCAGAATCAAGGCGCTGAAATACTGAACGCGCCTGACTCGCTCCCTGAGCCATATTAACAAGAATACTGGGTGTTCTTTTATACCCCCGGCGCCGGATTACTTTAATCAGCGAAAAAGCATCCGTCAGTGAGGCCGGGTCTGGGGTAATAACAATACAGGCAAGCTCTGCTGCAGCAACCATGTGAAGACCAACTGCCTGTAAACCGGCTGCCGTATCCACAATTACATAATCATAGTGGCTTTCAAGCTGAGACAGTTCCCGCAGTACACGCAGGCTGTCCGCCACGTTCATATCCATGCACTCCTGCACGCCAGATGCACCCGGTATTATGTGCAGCCCGTAATCTGTTTCCAGCAGAATGTCTTGAAGGGGAGATTTGCCAGCTATAACATGGGCCAGCGTCTTGCGGGGATACAATCCCACCATGATACTGACGTTCGCAAGATCTGTGTCACCATCGAGTAATAACACCCGCTTATTGCCGCGCGCCAGGGTCAGTGCAAGATTCAGAGCAACCGACGTTTTACCAACACCACCTTTGCCACCGGTAATGGCAATGGTCCTTGGTCGGTGTAAAGTATTTCTTACTGGCGCCCTGGCAGTCATAATCGGCAATCTACTTCTATGATTTTGCGAATTTTATGAATTTTACCCTGTAAAAAGTATACACATATCACAACTTAGGTAATAAGTTGCTTAAAAAAGCAACGATAAGTGTTTAATAGTGACGGAATATTGTCTAAGCTCATTCCTCAACAATAAGAATGAACACAGCGTCAGACACTAACCCAAGATACTTAAACCACTTTGTACGAATGAACAATTCTACCGAAGTGCGCAGCGGGCAAGCTTTATGCGTGTAGCTCCTGATCTACAGTTACCCAGTCTCCCGGAGATAACTCTGCGGGCGCTTGAGGCGTGTCATCAGGATGAAAGCTACCGCACTATAAGCCACATTGTGTCTGCTGACACTGCCCTGGTTGTCCGCATACTCGCTCTTGCCAATTCCGCCCTTTACGGTCCGATAGCCCAGATAAAATCTGTTGATCAGGCATTACTCCGGCTTGGCACAAGGCGATTTCATACTCTGGTTCTAACCGCAGCTTTGCGTCAGCTTCTGTTCGATCTTGGTGGCGACGAGTGGCAGCAGTTACGGGATTTCTGGCGCCACTCACTGACCACAGCTTTAACAGCGCGGGCTTTGGCAACTCTGACCCGCTACCCTGAGCCCGACGAAGCCTTTATGTTAGGCATGCTCCACAACATTGGCGAACTGATCGCCATTAAAACACCGGCTGTGGAAGCCAAGCAGCACTACTTTAACCATCAGTCTGACATTGCTGCAGATCTGGTTACAGCCTGGGGGCTCGGCCCCATGGCTTCCGATGCCATGCGCTATCAGCAGGCACTACCCAGTGAAATACAAGATGCCGGGCACTTGGTCAAGCTGATTAGTCTGGCTACCCGCCTGGCTCTGTCAGATGCGGCCGGTATTGCAGCGGCAGCAACGGTTTTTGGCCTGAGTGAAGATCTGACCCGGGAAATCAATCGTCGTATTGAACACGAAGTGTCCGGAATAGCAACGTCCATGGGGATTCCGCTTGAGGACGATTACAACGGCAACAATGCAACACTACAACTGAAGCAGACCATTTTACGTCAGGCCCTGACCAGCGAGGCCATGGGTCTTGCCGATCTGAGCGGTACAGCAGATGCCATTCTGGCAGAAACGGTTAACAGCCTGACCCTCATTACCGGCCTGCCGGCTCTTTGCTTTGCCCATACGGAAGACAATCTCGTTCTGCTGTCAGGAACAATCGGAGACATTCCCCACCTCTCTGTTCCTGGCCAGCCCGGTGGCAGTGTATTAACCGAGGCTTTTGCCTCCGGGCAGCAAGTGCATCTTGGCAAGCGCACACCTACAGTTCTTGACCGCCAGCTCTTATCACTGCTGCGGGCACCTTCCTTGCTCGCCGTGCCGATTCTCAGCGGTGGCCACTGCTCGAGCGTCTTCGCTCTGGGCACCGAGGAGGAAAATCTGGAAGCAACCGTTGAGTTGGCTCAGATTTTTGCGGTTCAGCTTTCCAGAGTTTTGGGTGACCAGTCACCGGCTGTCACAAGCTCAAATATGAATGATCAGCTTGACGATGAATTCGCGCGCGAGCGGATGCGCATGCAGATACACGAAGTCAGCAACCCGCTCACCATCGTCCGCCAGTATATTTATCAACTCCGCAACCGCCTTGAAGATACACAAGTTCAGCAGGAGCTGGATGTTATCCGCGAAGAGCTTGACCGGGCGGGCAATCTCTTGCTGCAAATGAGTCATAATGGCAACACTCCGCAGGATACCGAAGGCCTTGAGCTGAACGACGAACTCAAAAGCCTGTCGCGAATACTGGAAGACAGCCTGTTTACCGATAACTCACGACAACTCGACGTGGTACTCTGCGAGCAATCGACGGCTATTGCCGCAAATGCATCATCCATTCGTCAGATTGTGATCAATCTTGTACGCAATGCGGCAGAAAGCCTCGCCGAAGCAGGAGGTCGGGTGGAAATACGAACCTCAGCTCCGGTATGGCAGAGTAATCGCAGTTGGGTAGAACTGGAAATTACCGACACCGGCGCGGGTATACCTGATGACGTCAGAAAATCGCTGTTCGCGCCGGCGAAAACCACGAAAGGTAAAGGCCACAGCGGTTTGGGCCTGAGTATTGTAAAACAACTTATTGATGACATGGAGGGCATCATTGCTTGTCGTACGGGGCAGGAAGGCACCAGCTTTCGAATTCTGCTACCGGTGGCAAGCGATAACAATAACAAGACAGACTGACACAGAGATAACGGACACAGACCGATGGCAACTGAGCTTACTAACCAACCTTTCAGTAACAGGTCAACTGCACGTATTTTAGTGGTAGATGATGAACCCCGGCTCCTGGCGGCACTTGCTACGTTGTTGCGCAGCAATGGCTACGATGTCACTGAGGCTGGTGGCGGAAAAGCGGCATGCGAACGCCTCGACAACCAAGTGTTTGATTTGGCCTTGCTGGATCTTCGGATGCCAGATGTGGATGGCTTCGATGTAATGGCTCACCTGGCCGGTGTACAACCAGACTGCGGTGCCATAGTAATAAGCGGAGAAAGCTCGTTCAGCGCTGTCAGCCGTGCACTCAGGCGTGGTGCTCTGGACTACATCCGCAAGCCGTTTGATCCGGAAGAGTTGCTTGCAACGATTGAAGGCGTTATTGGCAAGCAATCACTGCTCAAGGCTCATGAACATATTCAACTGCGACTCGAAAAATCTGAGGCCCTGCATAGATACATCGTTAACAGTTCGCCAGACATCGTGTTCATGCTCGATGATGGCGGCCGTTTTTGTTTCGTAAACCGCAAAGTAGAAAGCTTGCTTGGTTACCAACCCTCGGAGCTGCATGGCCGGCATTTTCGTCACATACTCGACGACCGGGATCTGGCCCGCGGCGTTTATGCCCTCGACGGCCCGAATGTCACCGCAAATAACCCCAGAACCCTGGAAGTGCGTCTGAAAACCAGAGGCAACCGGCGTGCCACACGCTATTTTGAAATCACCGCCTTTCCTATAGAAACACAAGCCTGGCCGCAAGCCGGCACCACCCAAGCCGTTAGCAGTGACAGAGGCGCCCGGTACTACGGCATAGCAAGAGACGTAACGGAAAGAAAAGAAGCTGAGGCCTTTATCAACTTTCAAGCCTACCATGACTTGCTCACAAGGCTGCCCAACCGCGCGCTGTTCAATGACCGGCTTGAGCTGGCAATTACCCACGCCCGGCGCAGCGATCAGAAGCTGGCAGTAATGTTTCTGGATCTTGATCGGTTCAAGGTTATTAACGATACCCTGGGACACGCCATGGGCGACCGGCTGCTGCAGGCTGTTACCTACCGGCTGGAAAAGTGCCTCCGTAAAGGCGATACCCTGTCCCGGTTTGGTGGCGACGAATTTACCCTCTTGCTCCCCTCTATCCGCAATGATGACGATGCCAAACAGATTGCCAAAAAACTGATAAAAACATTACGAGCGCCGTTCCAGCTTGGTGGCCACGAAGTCTTTGTAGGCGTCAGCATTGGTATTGCCATTTTCCCGGAGGCGGGAGACAGCATGGATCAACTGATCCAGAATGCTGACATTGCCATGTACCACGTCAAAGGCAGAGGCAAAGACGGTTACCGCTTTTACACTGAGTGCATGAGCATAGACACGGCAAACCGGCTCAGCCTTGAGCGAGACTTGCGCCTTGCACTGGAGCGCGATGAACTGCGCGTGTTCTACCAGCCACAAGTGTGCTCAACCACCAATCGCATTGCTGGTCTGGAGGCGCTGGTGCGCTGGCAGCATCCTGAGCGCGGCTTACTCTACCCAGGAGACTTCCTGCCACTGGCCGAAGAAACCAAACTGATCGGACGACTGAGTGAGCGGGTACTTGATCAGGCCTTTCTGGATGCTGGCCGATGGATTCGCTCAGGCCACCCCGATCTTCGCCTGGCGGTCAATCTCTCACCGGCTCAGGTTGAACACCCGCGTTTTGTAGAAACCCTGATGCAGCGTGTGCAGGCCCATAATTTCCCGCCGGGCAATCTGGAAATCGAGATTACCGAAAATGTCATCATGAACGACCTGGAGCAGATCAGCCAGAAGCTCAGAGAACTTGCGGCTACCGGAGTGCGCATCGCCATTGATGATTTTGGCACAGGTTATTCATCGCTCAATTACCTGCACCGGCTTCCAATCCATACGCTCAAGGTTGATCAGTCGTTCGTAAAAGCTATTCGCAGCGGCGACGATGGCGCCTGTATTGTTAATGCAATTGTTGCCATGGCCCATGGACTGAAGCTGGAAATTGTTGCAGAAGGCGTAGAAACTGAAGAGCAACTGGATTACCTGCGTGGCCTGGGCTGCCAACAGGTGCAAGGCTTTGTGTACGGCCCTGCCCGGCCTGCTATTGATATCTATAAACTTCTGAATCAAACACAAGTTAGCGCCGCTTCATGCTGACACTCCATTATTGTTTGTCAGACAATCTTAGCTAAAACATTGATCTGGTTTGCAAAATATTGCAGTTGGTTACTTTGTGTATCTGGAAGTGAGTAGTACTGCACATAATTCCCGCCCCCTGTTATCTATGCTGGAAACCATACGGCGCTGTTTGCCCACAAGCCCGACATTACGCCGGCGCGACAATGAGAAAAAGTGGTAACAGCATCCAGAGCAATAAAAACAGGCAGTAGTCACTATGCGCGATAGATATAAGTATATTGGTCCCGTTTACGATTTCCTGAGCGACCTCTACAGCGGCAAAAATATCCACCACTGCAAAACAGCCATGCTGGACGTCGAAACTGTCAAACCCGGTGACCGCATTCTGTTTGCGGGCGTCGGCCATGGCCGGGATGCTATTCGTGCTGCAGAACTGGGTGCCAACGTTACTGTTGTTGATCTTTCCGAGACCATGCTGCGCAAGTTTGGTGAAGCACAACAAAAAGAAGCCCCACAGTTAAACATTCGCCGCATTCACAGTGACATCATGAAAGTTGAAGAGTTTGAGCAATACGACATGGTGATTGCCAATTTCTTCCTTAACGTATTTGACGAAGAAATGATGGTTAAGGTGCTGGAGCACCTGATTCGTCTTGGCAAAGTGGACGCCCGTGTTGTCGTTGGCGACTTCTGCTACCCCACTGGCAATATTGTCGCTCGCACGTTCAAAAAGGCTTACTGGTACATGGCCGTGTTTACATTCTGGCTATTTGCCAACAATGCCTTTCACAAGATTTACAACTATCCAGAGCATATGAGACGCCTTGGCCTTGAGATCACCGAGAAGAAGCACTTCACGTTGCTCAACATGGATTGCTACTGGTCGATTCTCGGACGCAAACAGGCTTAACCTGCCTCCTCCTCACCGACAAACTATAACAATCGGGGACAGAGACAAATGTCAGATCAAACTCTTGCAATAGTAGATGGGATTCGCGAACTGGAAGGTGATGGTTTTACCTTTCCGGAGCGCATCAGTTACCTGAAACAGTTTGGCACACACTCGCAGTCCTTTTCGACACTGCAGCCAGGTATGCAGTACTTCGACCTGCCAGGCGTTGGCTACGTAGCGTACATGCGCAAATGGGGCGGAACCTTTGTGCTTTCTGATCCGGTATGTGCTCCGGAAAACTTCTCCGTCATTCTTGGGCACTTTCAAAAGCGCTTTCCTCGCGCCAGTTATGTTCAGGTTTCAAAGGCCGTTGTAGATGTCCTGCATAGCGACTTTGGCTTGTATGGCACTCAATTTGGCAGTGAGTCACGAATTGATCTGGGCAAGTGGTCGCTGAGTGGCAAGAAAAAGCAGATTCTTCGCACCGCACTCAATCAGGCTGAAAAGAGCAATATAACGGTAAAAGAGCGGTTCAGTGATGATCACACCCGGGAGATTTCAGAAGCCTGGATTCGCACCCGCAAGTGCAAAAGTAACGAAATCCGCTTTCTGATACGCCCTATGGAAATGGAATACCGTGAAAATGCACGCCATTTCTACGCGTACCAGGATGACAAAGCCGTAGGCTTTATTTATTTCGATCCGATTTATCGTAACAATGAAATTATCAGTTACGTGCCCAATATATCCCGGGCCAATGCGGATTTCCGGCAAGGGCTTTTCTACACTCTGATGGCACACGCTATGGAGACATTCAAGGCCGAGGGCGTGCCTTATCTGGATCTTGGGCTAATACCGCTATCACTTGACCAGGTCACCGAACATCAGGAAAGCCGGCTACTTAAGCGCCTGCTGCACGTATTGTATGAGAAAATGAACTTTCTTTATAATTTCAAAGGACTGGAATTTACCAAAACCCGCTTCAGAGGCGATAACTTCAAGACCTACTGCTGCCACAGACGCGCTATACCAGCTCTCGAATTTCTGGCGATGTTCAAGCTGACCCGGCTTCTGTAGCCGCCTCAGGGTTGCCTGACCAGTGCCCGGTTATCTGATACGGGCGCAGGCCAAGCTCCCCCATGAATCCGGCCAACCCAGCCGGGGCCAGACCAGAAAATAACGCCGCCACTACTGGCTCCCGCTGACAGGTATCAGGGTTGGCGGCCAGAAACTTCTTGCCAGACTGACCCAACACATCCTCAACCCGCCGGGCAATCGCATCGCCGGAATCTACCCAGAACTGAACTTCAGGCAGTGCCTGCTTCAGTGAGCCCAGCAACAGTGGATAATGGGTGCAGCCAAGCACAACGGTATCAACACCGGCTTCGCGAAATCCGGCCACTGCCTGAGCCAGAGCTTCCTGAGGAATCGCAGTTCCCGCCACGGAGTTTTCTACCCAACGCACCAGATCCGGATGTCCGATCCGCATCACATCGCAATCAGATGCGAATTTTTGCACCAGATTGTCCAGATACTGCCCGCACGCTGTGGCGGGCGTTGCCAGTATCCCGATACGTCGGTTCACAGTAAGCCCGGCCGCAGGCTTCACGGCCGGAACAACGCCTACCACAGGTATGGTTGTTAGTGCCCTGAGGTGGGGAAGAACCACAGTACTTGCCGTATTACAGGCCACCACAATAACATCACAGGGTATCTGCTCAAGGGCTTTACTGATCAGCGAACAACAGCGGTCGATAACGACCGAAGACTGCTGCCCGCCGTAAGGAAAGCCGGCATTGTCAGCAAGGTAGACAAACTCCACATCTGGCAGCCGCTTACGAATGCAGGCGGCAACACTTAATCCACCAACGCCGGAATCGAACACCAGTACCCTTGGGCGGCTCAGATTTGTCACCTTGATGCCCTTTCGCTGGAAATCTCTTTTTCCATAGCCTGAATAAGCTTGCCGGCGATTGATGTCGGCCTCGGCACTGGCGGGAGATCACCAGGAGAATACCAGCCAGCATCAGACAGCTCATCGGCCTGCAAAACCAGCTCACCCCCGGCGTAATCTGCAAAAAAACCCATCATCAACTGGTGAGGGAATGGCCATGGCTGGGAGCCCTGGTAGCGTATATTTGTAACATCCAGCCCCGTTTCTTCTTTGACTTCCCGCACGACGGCCTGCTCCAGACTTTCACCCGGCTCTACAAATCCGGCAATCAGACTGTACAAGCGGCGGGTCATGCGTGATGACTGGGCCAACAAAAACTGATCACCCTTACGAATAACCACGATCACACAGGGTGCCAGCCGCGGATACCAGGGGATATTACAGGTGTCGCACCATTTGGCCCGCTCCAGTGGGTGGAAGCCGGTTCGACCGCCACAACGGCCACAAAAACGGTTATCAAGCCACCACTGCCAAACCTGAAACCCGGTGCAAAGCAAGTCTGTAGGTGCATCTTCCATTCCCAAAAGCGCATCACGAAGCGCTATTGTCTGCAGGTCCGGTACAATCTGCCCGTTAATCTCAGTAACAAACAGTGGGCAACCACCCAGAGTGCCCAGAGATACTGCGTGATTGCTTACGACGGACAGCCCGTTGGTGCCCCATTGAGCCAGCCAGCCCTCTGCAGGCTTAAGAATATTGGGGCCAGATATGATCAGTACCAGGTTGCCTTTTTCGGGAAGTTCAGTTGACCAGCCTGGAATCCAGCCTGTAGCAGATACTGTCATGTTCTGTTTACACTTGAAAATTATTGGGTGAAGAAGAAATGTACCACAACGCGCACTCTGCCAAGAACTAAAGGCAGCTTTGCGCAATGTTCCTAACCAAGTAAACTTGGCACCTGTTTTCGTTACCGGAGCTCTATTTTATGCGAATTTACCAGGGCATTCGCAGCCTGATTCTGATGTTTTTCCGCAAAATACTGTTCCTCTGGGTGCGAACCGATGTTAGCGGTAATAACATCGAAGCTCTGGGTCTCGATCCGGACAAGCCGGTTTGCTACGTTCTGCAGTACAGTTCTCTCTCCGGCCGCCTGGTGCTGGAACAGGAAGTTATTCGCGCTGGCCTGCCCGGAGTTGCAAAGTTTTTACCGGTTAAAAACAGCCCATCACATTCGTTCTTTTTCCTCTATCGCCGCACTGGTGGCCCGTTTCGTCGGCGACAAGCTCCGGTACTCACCAACGAATTCCAGGCGCTTGTTGGCTATGGGCTGGAAGCGCCCGACCAGGACGTGCAAATTGTTCCTGTTTCGCTGTTCTGGGGCCGCTCACCAGATAAAGAAAAATCTCTGGTTAAACTGCTGCTGTCTGACACCTGGGCGGTGGCTGGCCGGTTACAAAAATTCCTGATTATTCTGGTTCACGGACGCAATACCTACGTTCAGTTTAACCCGGCCTTGTCTCTGAAGCAGGTTATCGATGAATATCGTGATTCCGAAGAGCGGGCCAAGCGCAAGTTGGCGCGAATTCTGCGCACGCATTTTCGCCGCGTACGCCAGGCGGTACTTGGCCCTGACTTATCCCACCGCCGCACTCTGGTAAGCGGGCTGGTACGCACTCCGGCCGTTAAAGAGGCCATCCGGGAAACTGCCGCAAGAGAGGGTATTCCACCAGAAAAAGTCCGGTTAAACGCCCTGAAATACGCAGATGAAATTGCTGCAAGCATGTCGATCGTAACCATAAGGTTTCTGGAAGTGGTGCTATCCTGGCTCTGGAACCGGATTTATAAAGGTGTCAGCGTTAATAACATACAGGTAGTGAAGGAGGTGGCCCAAAATAACGCTGTTGTTTATGTGCCCTGCCACCGATCACATATTGACTACCTGCTGCTGTCCTACGTGCTTTACAAGAACGGCTTGATGCCCCCGCATATTGCCGCGGGCATAAACCTGAATATGCCGGTAGTGGGGCCAATTCTGCGCCGTGGCGGAGCCTTCTTCATGCGCAGGAGTTTCAAAGACAACCCTCTGTACGCCACCGTTTTCAATGAGTACATGCATGTTATGTTTACCCGTGGCTACTCGGTTGAATATTTTGTAGAAGGTGGCCGTAGCCGCACCGGGCGTATGTTGCAGCCTCGCCCTGGCATGCTCTCTATGACCGTTCGGAGCTTTCTGCGAGATCATCGCAAGCCTATTGTATTTATTCCTGTCTATGTCGGTTATGAAAAGGTTATGGAGGGGCGTTCTTATCTGGGGGAGCTACAGGGTAAGAAAAAGCAGGATGAAAGTATTTTCGGCCTGGCAAAAACCGCCCGTAAGCTAAGCGACTCCTTTGGCCGGGTTGCCGTCAACTTTGGTGAGGCCATTCCATTGGCCAATGTGCTCGATGAGGTACGTGATAGCTGGCGCGATGAAGCCTATACCTCAGAATACCGGCCTGCCTGGTTAAACGACGCCGTGAATGAATTGGCACTGCGGGTCGCCTCTAACATTAACGCTGCCGTTGCTGTGAACCCTATTGGCATGACAGCAACGGTGCTGCTTGGCACCAATCGCATGGCAATGGATGAGGGCCAGTTGATTCGCCTGATGGATCAGTATGCCGATCTGCTACGCGCCTACCCATACTCTGGCACCGTTACCCTGCCGGAAGGCACCGGTAAAGACTGGGTCGCTTACTGCGAGAATATGGGGCTGATCGCCCGACAACCCCAGAAACTGGGAGACATTATTGCTCTTGGCGGAAATAACGCCGTACTGATGACTTATTATCGCAACAATATTCAACACCTGTTTGCCCTGCCCTCGCTGATCGCCAGCCTGCTGGAAAACAAAAGTTCGCTGCAACGCGACAAAATCGTATTTCTGGCCAGCGTCGCATACCCCTATCTGCAATCTGAGTTGTTCCTCAAATATCGGGTTGATGATGTAGAGCGCGTAATCAACCAGTGGATTGATGTGCTAATCGAGCAACGATTACTGGTCGCACTGGATAGCGGGCGAATTGGCCGGCCAGGTGAAGGCACTGAGGAAATGCTGCGGCTGAGGGTGCTGTCCCGGTTCATTATTCAAACCCTGGAGCGTTACCATATTGTGCTGGGCACATTACGCAAATACGGGTCCGGAAAAATCAGCGCAACGGAACTGGAGGAACAAAGCACCCTGCTGGCCGAGCGCATGTCCATATTGTTTGGCCTGAATGCTCCGGAGTTTTTCGACAAAACCCTGTTCCGCAACTTTATTGCGAACATGCAGAAAAATGGTGTTTTCACCACAGACGATAACGGCTTGCTTTGCTACGGCGAAGGGCTGGACGAAGTGGCAGACGATGCCCGCCTGGTGCTAAGCGTAGAAAAACAACAGGCTATTCAGCAAGTTACCATGATGGGTTCTTAACACGGCTCAGACATTAACCGGTGGGCAGTGCGCTGATGGCATAAATATCGTAGCGGCTGCTTTTTCCCTCAATACGGGTTGTGGGCTCGGGGCCGGTTATGGCGGCGGCCTTGCGAGGGCGTTTGACTACAACCCGATACCGGGCACACCCCAGCGCCGTTTGAAGAAGCTGTTCAGAATCGTCATCACTGCCAACAATTGCCTGAAACACCTGCATCTCTTTTTTGACCAGAGCAGATTTTTCCCGGTGTGGAAACATCGGATCAAGGTAAATAACATCTGCAGAGTTGGCACCTGCACTCTCCAGCCAGTCAATGCTGCTGCCGGGCCGAAGCTCCATGCGTTCAATGAGCGGTGCACAATCCACATTGAGTGAGGCCCGGAACAAGCCATCTGCCAGCAAGGCGTTAATTACCGGGTTGCGTTCGAACAGGGTAACCCGGCAACCAAGACTGGCAAGAATAAAGGCATCCTGCCCAAGGCCGCCAGTGGCATCCAAAACATGCAACCGGGCTTTCGTTTTATGAAGACCAACAGCCCGGGCGACCATCTGACCAGCGCCACCACCATGCTCACGGCGATAGCCCATTTTGCCCGTTACAAATTCAGCCCGAACCGGCCCTGGAGCATTTTTCCCCGTCACCTGCAGGCTTAGTCCTTGCTCATCAAGGAACAACAGCACCGGCACATCGCTGATCACTTTCGGGTGCACTATGCCAAGGTTTTTAAGGCCAAGAGTGTTGCTAAGCACATCAGCTTGCGTGGCATCACCCAAAGGGCTGCGCGCTACGGCAAGTTGCCCCTGCCCAATACCACCATTCATGAGTAAATACCGTTGGTTTACTGACGGATGCAGCATAAAGAGAAACGATCAGACTATTCTCGCCCGGGTAATTTCTTCCAGGTGATTTCATCTCGGATATAAACCGGTTGTGCCTGCTCGGCGGGCACCGCTTTACCTTGTTCAAAGCCAGTCACCGCCAGCCGGGCGACCCAACTGGCACGGGGAACGATTGAGTCATCAACCGAAACCATGCGCTCAGAAACGCCTTTCGGCATATCACTCTGAAGCGCCCATCCTTGCCCGGCACCAAACCAGCGGACTGGTTTGTCAGACTCTGCGCTATCAGCCAGTGTTACTGCAGATGGTGCACAAACCCTTTCATTCCCAAGCAGAACCGGCTGGCTATTCTGGTATGCAAAACAGCCCCAATACACCTCGCTCATCCGGGCATCAAAGGCTACCGCCACCCGGTCATTTTCGGACAGCTTCATTCTGTCTATGGCGCCCAAAGCAACCGCAGCCAATGACGAAACAGGCACTACGGGTATATTTAATCCCCATGCCAAACCCTGCACAACACCTGTGGCAATCCGTAATCCGGTAAAAGACCCAGGGCCACAGGCAAAGGCGAGCACCTCAAGATCTGCTGGCATCAACGCTTTCTCTGCCAACAGTTCTCTGACCATTGGCATCAGCAGCCGGGTGTGCCCCCTTGGCGCAAGCTCAAAGCGCTCGGTAATCTCTCCATCAACAAGCAGGGCTGCCGAGCAGCCCTCAGATGACGTATCCAGTGCCAGTAGATTCACAGAATCAGAAGCCCTCTGGCCGGTATGACACCGACTTAGTTGAGTTTGGACATGATCTCATCACGAATACTGTCCAGACTGCCAATGCCTTTTACGTGTATGTATTTAGGCGCTGACTCTGGCTGCTTGCTGGCCCAGTCCTGATAGTAGTCAATCAGAGGTGCTGTCTGGCTGTGATAGATACTGAGACGCTTGCGAACGGTTTCTTCTTTATCGTCAGGCCGCTGAACCAGTGGTTCACCGGTTTCGTTGTCTTTGCCTTCTACCTTGGGGGGATCAAATTTAATATGGTAGATACGACCACTGCCTTCATGAACGCGGCGGCCTGACAGACGGCTGACAATTTCTTCATCATCAACAGCAATTTCCACCACATAGTCGATAGCAATACCCTGGCTTTTCAAGGCTTCTGCCTGAGGAATGGTGCGGGGAAAGCCATCCAGAAGATAGCCATTTTCGCAGTCTGGCCGCTTGGTGCGTTCTTCAATCAGGGCAATAATGATGTCGTCAGACACCAGACCGCCGGTGGCCATAACTTCTTTGACCTGCTTGCCCAGCTCGGACTCTGCCTTTACCGCAGCCCGCAGCATGTCTCCGGTGGAGATCTGGGGGATTTTAAAGCGTTCAGTTATGAACTTGGCTTGAGTCCCCTTACCTGCGCCCGGCGCGCCTAACATAATAATTCGCATAACGGTGTGCTCCCATATTTAGTCATTATCATTTGAAAGAGTGCGGCAAAGATCCCTGCCTTTGCGACAATCTCTCTACACCGAAAAGGTGCCAGTCAGATTTAATGAGGGCGCATTATACGAAGTCAGCCCCTTCAGAGAAAGTCGATCTTCGTCCCATGCACCAGAGTGCAGATATGCAAGGACTTTCCGGGCCGGCTCAGGATGCCAGAGACATCGCCAGCGCATCCAGATCCGGAGCCACACGATCAACCTCAGTATTCAGGTCCTCGATGATGGTATTGGGTAGGCCAAGCCTTTCCAGAAGGGCTTGAATATCATCCGGATTAAATTCATCGCCAATCCCCCGGCTTTTCAGCAGGGCATTCGCCAGTTGAACCATAAGTACGTAATTTTCATGCTCGCCACGGTAGCCCAGATGCTGGTGCACACCCGCTGCCTTGACGACCGGATCCGGTAGTTGCCATAGCCGGTGAAGAATACCACCAATGGCGCCATGGCCAACGGCCAGAACCTCATCGCCGCCGGAACCAAACACCTGCTGTTCCAACGAGTGCATACTGCTTTCCGGATTAATTTCACGCAGATTGTTCAGCTCTTCAAATTCCGATGGAAACAGATGCCCTACCAGCAACAAACCAAAGTTATGCAGCAATCCACAAAGGTACGCCAGGCCTTTATCGGCCTTACATTGCTGGGCAACAACCTGACAGATAAAGGCACAGTACAGTGAATGCCGCCAGAAGTTGTCCATTCCAAGCATGCCACCACGGGGAACATCAAAAGCCCGTACCGATGCAATGCCCAAGGCAATATGAGCTACCCGATCAAAGCCCAGTACCCGTGTTACTGCTTCCTGCACAGAGTTGACCTGGCCAGGATAATTAAACAGCACCGAACGGGCATAGCGCATGACCTGCGCAGTCAGGCTGGGGTCAAACTCAATAAGTTCAGCCAGCTCGCGGGCGGTTGCATCCGGGTTAGTGGTCAGGCGCAAAATACGCAGGGCGAGGGCCGGCATAGGTGGCAAACGGTACAGTTTCTGGAGCTTGTCGGCGATCTCTTCCAACGATAAGGCTTCGCGATCACCGGTACTGCCTGAGCCCCGGATAACAAGGTGACCTTCCCGGCTACCTGCCAGCGCCAGCCGGAACGAGCGCCCATCCATTTCGATCAGCCCCTGATCTGTACCGCCGGAGAAAAGCACACGCTCTGCCAGGATAACATCGGCATCTACCAATACCGGCAGATCGTAGGCCGCACCAATGGGCGGCGTGAACCCGGGATCACAGTCGCTGAACAGCCTCATGGCCTGGCGGGCAGTCAACGGCTGCAGCCGGCGGCCAGTGAACTGAGCCACTGCGTCCAGATCCAGTGTGCTGTCAAACTTGTGAACGGCCATAACAACACCGTTAATATCAATCAGCAGCGCAGCCTGAATAAAATCTGCCTGTGGCTGCCCTGAAGCCATCACGGCAGCACTCAGATTCATCGCCTGACCAATTGCCAGATCCTTGTAGGGAATGCCTTTTCGGGCCAGATACCCTTCCAGTCGCGCAGCCAGAGCCACAGCTTACTCCTGTTGTTCATTATTATTGGCAACGATGATTGCCTGGTTCTGTGTCTTGTTTCAATCTAGCCGGTGTTACGCATACCTGCAGCAATACCCGCCATTGTAACCTTCAGTGCACGCTCAACCATCTCAGGCACTTCACCCTTGCCTTCGCTTTCCCGATCGCGCCTCAGCAGCTCCGCCTGCAGATAATGCAGTGGATCGGTGTAAGGGTTACGCACTCGCATGGAGTGGGCAAATACTGGTTTATCTTCCAGCAACTCGGTTTGCTGCTTCAGTTCCAGAAGACGCTGAATGCATCCGTTCAATCTGTCCCCAAGGCTGTTTCCCAACGCCCGGAGTTTGTCATCGTCCAGTAACGTCTGTTCGTAATATCGGGCGATACGCAAGTCGGCTTTGGCCAGAACCATTTCCAGCATATCCACGTAAGTCTGAAAAAACGGCCAGCCAGCCATCATCTCTCTGAGTACTGGCAGCCGGTTGTCTTTCGCTGCTTCATCCAGTGCTACATCACTGCCAAGCCAACTGGGGAGCATCAACCTCATCTGGGTCCAGGCGAATATCCAGGGGATAGCCCGCAGGCTTTCTACACCGCCGGTGGATTTACGCCGCGCCGGCCTGCTACCCAGTGCCAGCTTACCAAGCGCCTGTTCCGGTGTTACCTGGCGAAAATAAGGCACGAAATCAGGATTCTCGCGAACAACATCACGATACGCGTGAAGTGATCTCTCGGCCAGCCAGTCCATCGTTTCCCGCCAGCTATTTTCAGGCTCGGGTGGTGGAGCAAGCGTAGCCTCAATAACTGCCGTGGTATAGAGCGTCAGGCTCTGCACCGCCAATTGTGGCAAACCAAACTTGAAGCGAATCATTTCACCCTGTTCGGTAATACGGAAACTGCCATTCACAGATCCGGGCGGCTGCGACAGAATTGCCCGGTTGGCTGGGCCGCCACCCCGGCCCACGGTGCCGCCCCGGCCATGAAACAGGGTCAGGTGAATGCCGTACTGACCAGCCACTTTGGTGAGCTGTTCCTGAGCCTGATACTGCGCCCAGGCGGCCATTAGCTGGCCGGCATCTTTGGATGAATCTGAATAGCCGATCATAACTTCCTGCCGGCCCCGGCAATACTCGCGATACCATTCAATCTCGTAGAGGGCCGCCATGCTGTCTGGTGCGCCACTCAAATCGTTCAGTGTTTCAAACAGCGGCACGACCTGCATCGGGTACTCCATGCCCGATTCGCGCAACAGCAGAATCACGCTGAGCACATCAGAAGGTTTGCTGGCCATGGAGATTACGTACGACCCCAGCGCCTGCGGAGTTTGTTGCGCCGCCACCGCACAGGTTGCCAGCACTTCTCTTACCAGTTCTGAAGGTTGCCAGTTTCTGGGCACCATCGGCCGTTTGCCCTGAAGTTCTTTTACCAGAAACGTCTGTCGCTCCTGCTCACTCCACGACAAATAATCGCCCAGCCCCAGATAATCGACCATTTCTGCGACGGCCTCTGCATGGCGAGTTGCCTCCTGCCTGATGTCCAGACGAATCAGCGGCAAGCCAAAACTATGGGCCCGGCGAATGGTATCCAGCAGCGGTCCGTTAGCAATCGCCTCAAGCCCACAGGACACCAGCGAGCGATAACACAGTTCCAGTGGCGCGGTGAAATCTTCATTTTCGAACAGAATTCCCGACGAATCCGCTGGCTCGCCATTGATGCAGGCTTCCGCCCAGCTACGAGTTTTAAGCAGCCGCTCCCGAAGATCTGCCAAGACATGCCGATAGGGCTCCCGTACATCACCCACATGCTCACGCAACTCATCGCTGGCCTGCCACATGGAAAGCTCGGCACGTAATGACCGGATGTCTCTGAGGTAAAGATCTGCGGCCATCCAGCGGCCAAGAAGAAACACTTCCCGGGTGACTTCATGGGTAACATTGGGGTTGCCGTCACGATCGCCCCCCATCCATGAGGCAATACGAATAGGCGAAGCCTGTAATGGCAATCCTTTACCGGTCGCCTCACTCAGCGATGAATCCAGCTCACGCAAAAACTGTGGCAACGCCCGCCACAAGCTGTTTTCAATAACGGCGAAGCCCCACTTGGCTTCATCTACCGCTGTAGGCCGTTCATGGCGAATCTCATCGGTATGCCAGGCTTCTGTTATAAGTTGTGACAAGCGGCCAATAATTTCTTCACGCTCAGCCGGTATCAGATCGGTGTGATCCAGCTTTGCCAGACACCCGGACATTTCATCGTATTTCATAATCAGGGTACGGCGGGCTACTTCCGTTGGGTGCGCCGTCAAAACAAACTCAACGCGCAAATCGGCCACTCGTTGATGCAGTTCTTCCTGGCTGACTCCGCCCTTGATAAGACGGTCAAACACCTCGGCCAAAGACTCCACCGTGAGATCAGACTGGTGCCCACGATTACGGCGGATTCCGTGATATTGCTCGGCAAGGTTGGCAAGATTCAGAAACTGGTTGAAAGCGCGGGTAACCGGCAGAAGTTCGTCATCGCTCAGTTTACCCAGAAGACTGACCAGACGCTGGCCCGAACCACTTTCCTGGCGCCGGTCAGCTTTGGCAGCCGCCCGGATTTCCTCGATCAGTTGATAACAATGCTGGCCGGGCTGGTTCCGGATGCTCTGGCCAAGCAATTCGCCCAGCATGCGTACGTTTTCGCGGAGATCAGGATGTAACTCAGTCACATTAGCGTCCTTTTGACATTATCGGAGGCAAAGTAAACTTACGATACTAAGGAATAGCCGGGAAAGTCTATTGGCGATTAGTTTCCCTTGCCGCCTTTCTCTACACCTTTTACCGACTGCCACACGGCATCCAGTGCCTCCAGAGATTCAGTATCCATATCGCGGCCTTGCTCGGCCAGCACTTGCTCAATGGCCCGGAAGCGGGTGTAAAATTTATGATTGGTGCGTTTCAGCGCCTGTTCAGGGTTCGTTTTCATGAAACGTGCGAGGTTTACACAGACAAACAACACATCACCCAGCTCATCTTCAATGGCGTCCGGGTCTCCGGTTCCTGCCTGTGCAGCCTGCCATGCCTCTTTCAGCTCGCCAATTTCTTCCTGGAGCTTATCGAATACTGGCCCGATATCAGGCCAGTCAAATCCGTGCCGGGCCGCGCGCTTCTGCAGCTTTTCTGCTCTGGCCATAGCTGGCAGGGTTCGGGCAACACCATCAAGACGACTGAGAGGCCGTTCGGAAGGAGGATGCAGGGCGCGCTCCTCTGCTTTGATTCGCTCCCAGCTTTCTTTTATCCAGGCATCATCTGGCCGGTTTTCCGGATCAACCCGGCTTTCCAGAGTTCCCTCCGGAAACACGTGAGGATGCCGGCGAATCAGTTTGCGTACCAGATTATCAACTATCTCATCAAAATCGAAATGGCCATCTTCCTTGCCCAGTTGGGCATAGAAAATCACCTGAAACAGCAAATCGCCAAGCTCATCCTTCAGGTGGGGAAAATCTTCCTGCTCAATGGCATCTACAACTTCATATACTTCTTCAAGGGTGTACGGAACAACCGTACTGTAGGTCTGCTTTGCATCCCAGGGGCAGCCAGTTTGCGGATCCCGTAACCGGGCCATCAGGGCTTTCAGATCATCAAGGGAGTAATTCATCCACGCTTGCGCCTTACATCAATAATATTGGGCAAATTGCGAATCTGCGCCAGCAGACGAGCCAGTTGCTCAAGGCTGGAAATCTCGATGGTCAGCCGTATGGTAGCTGCGTTATCGTCTTTATTGGTTAATGTATTTAGCGACAACACATCACTTTTTGACGACGACAGCACCTGAGTAATATCTCTCAGCAGACCAGAGCGATCGTAAGCTTCGATTTCCACATCCACCGGGTAGACCGCTGCGGGCTGGCCACCCCAGGTTACCTCAATAATCCGGTGCGACTCCTGCTCCTTCAGATTCAGAAATGTCAGGCAATCCTGGCGGTGAACGGTTACCCCATGGCCAACCGTAATATAGCCGGCAATTTCATCACCTGGCAGGGGTTTACAGCAGCGGGCCACCTGGGTTTTGAGATTACCAACACCGCGGATCTGAATGTCAGATTCAGTATCGTAAGGTTTACGGCGCTGAGTGCTCAGTTTAAGCGCCAGTTGCTCAGATTTTGGCTCAAGCAGTTGCTGAGCAACATTGGCGACATGGGCCGGGCGAAGATCCCCGGCGCCAATAGCCGCAAACATGTTTTCGGCCTCGTGGTAATTAACCTTCCGGGCCAGTTCGTTCATATCTACTTCATACAATGACAGGCGTTTGAGCTCGTCTTCCAGAATGGCCCGGCCATCAATGATATTCCGACCCCGATCCTGCTGTTTGAACCAGTGCGTTACTTTGGCTCTTGCTCTGGAGGTCTGAACATAGCCAAGACTGGGATTCAGCCAGTCCCGGCTAGGCGCCGGATTATTCGAGGTAAGTACGAATACCTGATCTCCGGTCTTCAGCGGATAGCTTAACGGCACAATCCGGCCATTAACCTTTGCACCCCGGCAGGCATGACCAATTTCAGTGTGTACCCGGTAGGCGAAATCCACCGGTGTGGCTCCCTGGCCCAAATCCACTACGTGCCCATCCGGAGTGAATACATACACCCGGTCAGCGGTGACATCGGATTTCAGATGATCAGCCAGCTCGGAAAGATCGCCCAGATCTTCCTGCCACTCCAGTACCTGCCGCAGCCAGTTGATCTTGGCATCGTAGCCTGTGGATTTGGTATTTTTATCAGTGCCTTTGTAAAGCCAGTGCGCACAAACGCCGAGTTCCGCCTCTTCATGCATTTTATGAGTGCGGATCTGCACTTCCATTACTTTACCGTCCGGGCCGATTACGGCGGTATGTAGTGACTGATAGCCGTTTTCTTTAGGGTTGGCGATATAGTCGTCAAACTCGTTGTGGATGTGACGCCACAAGGTATGAACAATGCCCAGCACCGCATAGCAATCCCTGACATCGGGAACAAGCACCCGCACCGCCCGGACATCGTACACCTGGGAGAAATCAATACCCTTGCGACGCATTTTTCGCCAAATGCTGTAAATATGCTTAACCCGGCCGGATAACTCTCCCTTAATACCCGCCCCTTCCAGCTCTTGCTGAAGCGAGCCAATAATCTGCTTAATGTATTGCTCCCGGTCGAGGCGCTTTTCATCGAGCAGTTTGGCAATTTTCTTGTAGGCCGTTTCGTGCAGATACCGGAACGACAAATCTTCCAGCTCCCACTTGATATGGCCAATACCAAGGCGATGCGCCAGCGGCGCATAGATATCAAAAACTTCCCGTGCAACCCGCAACCGCTTTTCTTCCGGCGCGTTTTTGACCGCACGGATGGCACACGTACGCTCAACCAGTTTGATCAAGGCTACCCGCACATCATCAATCATGGTCACCAGCATTTTCCGGACGTTATCCAGTTGGCCTTCACTTTGCCCAAGCACATTACCTTTTAGCGGGCGGTGAAGTGACGAAATGGCCGCCATCCGCAGTACGCCGCTGATCAGTGTGGCAACTTCATCACCAAATTCTTTTCTGACACGCTCGAGAGCAACCCGCTCTTCCCGGACGGCACGGTAAAGAATAGCGGCAACCAGGCTGGCCTGATCCAGATGCAGCTCCGCCAGTATCTGCGCCATCTCAATGCCAGTTCTGAAGCCGCTGGCTCCCGGTGCCCATAAACGATCTGCACGGAAGGCTTCAAGATCAATTTTCGCCGCCATTTCACAAGCTCGCCGAAGCTGGTCCACATCGTCGACAAGCCCCTGGGAGGCGATCTGGTGTATCCAGCGCTCAATATCTATCTCGCCGTCACCATTGATTGCGTAATCTTCGCGAACTTTTACCATATCAGCGTGATTCTTCCTGGTGATTTCTGCAGCCATCCCTGGCCACAAATAACATGTGTCAGCGGGTGACCCGCTCAAATAAAGCAATAGATTCTACGTGGGATGTATGGGGGAACATGTCCATCACACCCGCACGTACAAGCCGATAGCCATTGCGTACCAAAACACCGGCATCTCGCGCCAGCGTGGCGGGGTTGCAGGAAACGTAAACGATTCTGCTGGCACCAAAAGCCGTCAGATATTTACAGATTTCCTCCGCACCGGAACGGGGCGGGTCGATCAGGATTTTATCAAAACCTTCTTTGGCCCAGCTCTGGCCGGTAAAATCTGCGTGCAGATCTGCCCCGTGAAACTCAACATTAGCCAAGCCATTCAGGCGGGCATTCTCACGGCCCCGAATGACCATGGTATCGTCACCCTCCACGCCAACAACCTGGCCACCTTTTCGAGCCAGAGGCAGGGTAAAGTTACCCAGCCCGCAGAACAAATCCAGTACACGCTCACCGGGCTGCACCTCCAGCCATTCAATCGCCCTACTTACCATTCCATGGTTAATATCCGCATTGACCTGAGTGAAGTCCATGGGATGAAAGCGCATGGTGAGATCAAATTCCGGCAACCGGTAACTCAGCCGCTCATGACTGCGATCTGCAGATTCCGGCCAGATACGGTGTACAGTATCCGGACCTTTTGGCTGCAAATAGATATGCAGGTTGTGGGCCTGCCCGAAGGCAATCAGCTTCTCTCTGTCGCCACTGCTCAACTCATCCATATTGCGAAACACCATGGCCGCGTCATCATCGCCACAGGCAACTTCAACCTGAGGTATACGCGCGTGTGCATCCAGTTCGTGCAACAGGGCACGCAGCGGCATAATCCGCTCACCTATGCGGGGGTCCAGCACCACGCAACGATTTATATCCGTGAGAAAGGAATTCCGTTTTTCTCGAAAACCAACCAGAACGGATTCCCGTGCTCGCACATAGCGAACACCCAGCCGGGCTTTCCGGCGGTATCCAAGAGTGTTCTGTGTGCGCATGGGGGCTACCCACTCTTCCGGCTCAATGCCTCCAAAGTGAGCAAAATGATCCCTCAGTGTGTTCTCTTTGAACTGAATCTGGGCCTCGCCTTCCATATGTTGAAGGCTGCACCCGCCACACAAGTCTGCAAACTCACAGGGTGGTGTCTGGCGATCCGGTGTCGCCCTCAACACGTTCAGCGTGCGCAGCTCATCAAATTTACTGTGGCTGACCACCATTTGAGCCATCACGGTTTCGCCCGCCAGAGCCCCATCTACAAATTGCGTCTTGCCGTTCTGGTGTGCAACGCCCCGGCCATCGTGACTGAGAGATTCGATCTCACAATGCACTGGCTCTTTGGATACGGGCGCTCTGCGTCGTCTGCTCATACAACCTACTCTTACTGAAGAAACCGAGTTACGCGCCGGGGAAAACTCCGGTGGACAGGTAGCGATCGCCGCGATCACAAATAATGGTTACGATAACCGCGTTTTCAACCGTCTTTGACAGCCGCAGTGCCCCTGCAACAGCGCCGCCCGATGACACACCACAGAAGATGCCTTCCCGGGATGCCAGAGCACGCATAGTCTCCTCCGCCTCTTGCTGGCCAACATCGAAAATACTATCAACCCGTGATTCGTCAAAAATCTTCGGCAGGTACGCTTTTGGCCAGCGCCGGATGCCAGGAATAGACGCTCCGTCTTTTGGCTGCATGCCAATGATCTGGATTTCCGGATTGCGTTCTTTGAGATAACGGGACAGCCCCATGATAGTTCCTGTTGTGCCCATTGAGCTGACACAGTGCGTTACCCGCCCGCTCGTCTGCTCCCAGATTTCTGGCCCGGTAGTGCGATAGTGCGCCAGAGAGTTATCGGGATTGCTGAACTGATCCAGCAACCAGCCCTTACCATCTGCACTCATTTGCGTTGCCAGATCACGAGCCCCCTCCATGCCCCCCTCACTTTCGCTGACCGTGATAATCTCCGCACCATAAGCCCGCATGGATGCACGCCGCTCTTCACTCATATTTGCGGGCATAAGTAACACCATCCGATAACCTTTGATGGCCGCTGCCATAGCCAGAGCAATACCGGTGTTTCCACTGGTTGCCTCAATCAGCGTATCGCCGGGTTTGATGTCTCCCCGGCGCTCGGCCTCCTGAATCATACTGAGTGCCGGACGATCCTTAACCGATCCGGCCGGATTGTTGCCCTCAAGCTTTGCAAGAATAATATTGCTTGTTTCACCAGGGAGGCTTTGCAGACGAACCAGAGGGGTATGTCCGACATAATCTTCAATGGTTGGAAAGTTCATATGATTACCCTGTGGTACACTTTTAGGGTTGCATGATACGCGCTATGGCTGGTTTCTCCCAATACAGCTTCTCGCTATATCCATGACCTAAAGCTATAACTGCGTTAGTATTCCGAGTGTTACGGAGGCCGATCCCACACTCTTTTACACTGAAATCATTTATTCTGACAAGGACGTGACCTCATATTTGCCAGTGAGGCCAGACCATACATCAGGAACCGTATATGCGGCGCTGGGGCATTAGAAAAAAAGTACTGGTGGTAACGCTGATTCCCACTCTGCTGACAACACTTGTGCTGGGGGCCTTCTTCACCTACAGCTGGGTAGCTAATATTGAGAGCCTGCTCAGAGACCGTGGTGAATCCCTTTCCCGCCAACTGGCAGCAGGTTCTGAGTATGGCCTTTTTATTGCTAATCGCAGCCTGCTCAGTAACTTGTCCAATTCGTTGCTGGAAGAGCGTGATGTACGCTCCATTACCTTTTATGGCAGTGACAAAAGCTATCTGCTTCATACCGGGCCAGGAAGCGGTGACCCAATCGATGCCGATGAACTGACCAGCAAAAAAGCCACCAGCATTGCACGCCAGAATAGCACCCGCTTTATTACACCGGTTTTCCTTCAGGATCTGATGATTGAAAATATGCTCGACCCGGATGCCCGGCAAGCGATGTCTCAGCATCGTGAGCCCCTGGGCTGGGTTGCCGTAGAAATGTCCCATGTGCGCACCGAAAAGGAAACCTACAAAGCCCTGCTCATTTCGCTGTTGCTGGTACTGGGGGGCGTTATTATGAGCCTGGCTATTGCTCTTCGCCTTAGCCGCGCTTTTACCGGTCCGGTTTTTGAACTGAATGAGGCGGTTGCCAGGCTCAAGGCAGGCAAGCTGGACACTCGGGTTTACACAGGTGCAGGGCCGGAGTTCGAACAACTCGAGTCGGGGCTGAACGCTATGGCCGAAGAGCTCAGCAAGGCCCAGGCCGAAATGCAGCAGAATATTGATCAGGCCACTGAAGACCTGCAGGAAACTCTGGAAACCATTGAGATTCAGAATATTGAGCTGGATTTCGCCCGTAAGGAAGCCCTGGAGGCCAGCCGCATAAAATCAGAATTTCTGGCCAACATGTCCCATGAAATCCGCACGCCCCTGAATGGCATTATCGGGTTCACAGAGTTACTGCTAAAAAGCCCGCTGCCACGTCAACAGCGCGACCATTTAAACACTATCCGGAAATCGTCAGAAATTCTGCTCACTATCATTAATGACATTCTGGATTTCTCCAAGATTGAGGCAGGCAAGCTGATTCTTGACCGGGTACCCTTCCAGTTACGGGATATAGTCGAAGACGTTATGGTTATGCTGGCCCCGGCTGCCCATGCTAAAAATCTGGATTTGGTACCACTGGTCTACAACGACGTGCCGGACAACATTATGGGCGACCCCCTCCGGGTTAAACAGGTAATCACCAATCTGGTTAACAACGCCATCAAGTTCACTCAAACCGGTGAAGTTGTTTTACGGGCCAGTCTTGAAGATGAAAACAAAGAAACCAACCGGATTACTTTACGCCTGAGCATTACCGATTCCGGGGTGGGGCTTTCCCGCGCTCAGCAACAGTCTCTGTTCAATGCCTTTAACCAGGCTGACGCATCCACGGCACGGCAATATGGCGGAACCGGACTTGGTCTTGCCATATCCAAACGTCTGGTTGAAGAGATGGGCGGTAACATTGGCCTGGAAAGTGAGCTGGGCAAAGGGTCTACGTTCTGGTTTTCTCTGACATCAGAGCTGTCTGTCAGCAGTGAGGCCATTCCAGCCAGAGACGCACTGCGCGGTGAAAGGGTGCTCTACCTTGAGCAGCAAAAAACGACCGGCCTGGCAGTGGAACACCTGTTGCGGGGCTGGGGAATGGTTGTTGACCGGGTTACCTCGCCTACAGCTATGCAGGAACAGATCGAGGAAGCTCAGAAAAGCCAGACGGGTTACTCTGTGGCAATTCTCGGGATTACGCGACATCTGCTTAACTCCAGCCAGTATTGTGGGCTGGTGAGAAACCTGGAAGTTGAGCGGGATTGCCGAACCCTGCTGCTTACGCCAACTCTGGATACCCAGGATGCACCGCTTTCCGGGCTGGCCAGCGGCCACCTTACCAAGCCGGTATGCCGCCATGCACTTTATGACGAACTGTTATTGCTGGTGCACGGTATCAGCACACCTGAGCACGCAGTGCTGGATTACAATTTGCCCGCCGGCCATTTGCCAGCAACCAACGTGCCCAGAGTGTTGGCTGTCGATGACAACGAGGCTAACCTGAAACTGGTGATAACCCTGCTTAATGACTGCGGCATTGAGGCCGTCGGTGCCTCTAGTGGCTTTGAAGCCTTGAGCAAGGCGCGCAAAAAGCCCTTTGATCTGGTTTTCATGGATTTGCAGATGCCAGGCATGGACGGTGTTGAAACGACGGCCCGGCTTCGGGATCTGGATACCAAAGCCCACCGCACACCGGTTATCGCTCTTACTGCCCACGCCCAGGCAGATGAGCAGGACCGCCTCGTTAAAGGAGGTTTTGATGGTTACATGGCAAAACCCATAAGCAGTCGCCAGCTAAGAGAGACCATTCAGGAATATACGAACTACGTTTGCAACAATACTAATTATAACAATTACCTGAGAATACCAGAGGTGCGGGACACCCGGCGCTCCGTACGCCCTTCAGCAAGAAAGATGCAACCAGACTGCGTAAGTATTGAGGAAGGTATTCAACTGGCTGCCGGTAAGGCAGATCTGGCCGAAGAACTGTTCAGCATGCTTCTAGAGCAGGTACGGGCAGATGTAACAACCATAGACAAGCTCTGGAATAACAGAGATCTGGAAGGCTTGCTCGAATGTGTGCACAAACTCCACGGTGCCACCCGCTATTGTGGGGTCCCTGAACTCCGAGCCGCCGCTAGCCAACTGGAGACCGCGCTGAAATGCTCCTCACCTGGCACAGAGCATCAGAAATCCCAGCTGCTATCCGCCATGGAACGCCTGCAGATATGGAGTGATCAGACCGACTGGCAGCAATTATTCCGGGAACAGCGGCAGCAGTCAGAAACAACCTGAGTGCTGCCAGCAGACGAATCGGCTTAGCCGGAAGTTATGACGCGGTTCGAGCCATATCGAGAATTGCCCTCATCTCACGCACAGCGTCTTTCAGACCTACAAAGACTGCACGAGAAACAATCGCGTGGCCAATGTTCAGTTCGTTGATTCCAGGAATTCGCGCCACCCGCTCGGTGTTGTGATAATGCAAGCCGTGGCCAGCATTAACGATCAGACCTTTTTTGCGAGCGTAGGCTGCCGCATCTGCCACCACCCGGAATGCTGCATCAGCTTCTTCGGTTGTTCTGGCCTCGGCATACACCCCGGTATGTAACTCGATGACGGGCGCACCACACCGGACAGCCGCATCAATTTGTACCGGGTCCGGGTCAATAAACAAAGATACCTGGGCACCGATTTTATTCATCCGCTCACAGGCACCGGCTATTCGGCTCTCCTGCCCTTCAACATCAAGGCCGCCTTCAGTAGTGAGCTCTTCGCGCTTTTCCGGCACCAGACATACACATTCTGGCCGAACCTGTTCGGCAAATGCCAGCATGGCATCAGTAACCGCCATTTCCAGATTCATCCGGGTTTGCAGCACTTCGCGTAACAGCAGTACATCCCGGTCCTGAATATGACGTCGGTCTTCCCTTGGATGAATGGTAATGCCATCAGCACCTGCCTCTTCAGCCAACATTGCTGCCTGAACCGGGTCCGGATAGAGGGTTCCACGGGCTTGGCGCAACGTGGCCACATGGTCGATATTGACGCCGAGTAATACTCTAGGATTCATGCTTCTCTCCACGAAGATGGCTAAATAAACTTCGACTGTGCAGAGGTCGCCCCTGCAAAAGATAATCAGTTAAAACACGCATAACCCGTTTCGCAGTCCGCCGGCAAGCATCTGATGACAAATCGCCTTCTGCCAATGCCAGCAACACACTTCCCTGCAAACCCTGTAATCTGGCACTTTGCGTAGGGCTGGCCAAAATACCCTGCTCAGGATCATAGCAGTACCGCCCACTCTCCTCGACCGGCTCGCCAGTATCTGTGGCAAAGTTCCAGGCAAAATCATAGCCCAGTGCCGCCGCAAAACTTTGTTCAAACCGCCTGAGCACAGGTTCAACATCACTGTTTTCAGCAAGGTTATCCAGAGCTTCTATGTAGGCTGCAAAAAGCGTGGGGTATGGGTCAGAAGGTGGCAGCACTCGCTGCAGCAGCTCATTGAGGTATAAGCCACTGTAAAGCGCGGTTGTACGACGCAGGGCCGGGCCCGGGCGCACATCCGCATGAATCAGGGTTTTCAGTTCACCACGTCCGCTCCAGTTCAGCATCAGTGGCTGAAAAGGCTGCAAGTGGGCCTTCAACAGGCTCTTGGCACCACTCGCTCCCTTGGCAACGAGTGCTATCCGCCCATGATTAAGAGTGAACACATCCACGATCAGGCTGGTTTCTCGCCACGAGCGGCGATGGATCACATAGGCAGGCTCTTGCTGCTCCCGGCCCTTCATGAACCCCTCAGAAATCGTTCATCCCAAGGCTTTTAAGAGCCCGTTCGCTGTCTGCCCAGCCCCGCTTCACCTTGACCCATAGCCGTAACATGACCTTGCAATCGAACATGCGCTCCATATCGATACGGGCATCCTGCCCAATGCTGCGCAAACGCTCACCTTTATCACCGATCATGATTTTCTTCTGGCCTTCACGTTCGACCAGAATAAGAGCAGAGATATGCAGGGTCTTCCCATCGTGCCTGAACTCTTCGATCTCCACGGCAACCGAATAAGGAAGCTCTTCTCCAAGTTGGCGGGTAATTTTCTCGCGGACGATTTCTGAGGCCATAAATCGCTCACTGCGATCTGTTATCTGGTCATCCGGATAAAAGTGCACACTTTCTGGTAAAAATCTGCCAACGGCTTTCTCAAGCGGCTCAAGATTGGTTTCTTTCAGCGCAGACAGGGGAATAATCTCGGCAAAATCCCGCTTCTTTGAAAGCATTTCAAGGTGCGGCAAAAGTGCATCGCGCTTCGCTATTTTGTCGACCTTATTCAGAGCAAGAATGACCGGACACTTAAGCTTGCTGAGCTTTTCAAGGACCATTTCATCAGCCGTAGTCCAGGTCATCTGATCTACCACAAAAATAACCACATCCACATCAACGAGCGCCGACGTAGCTGCCTTGTTCAAATACCGGTTCAAAGCTCGCGGCTCATCCTCATGCATTCCCGGTGTATCAACATAAATTGTTTGCACGGGGCCAGATGTTTTAATCCCCAACACTTTATGGCGTGTGGTCTGCGGCTTGCGGGATGTAATGCTGAGCTTTTGCCCGAGAATATGGTTCAGCAAGGTGGATTTACCCACATTGGGACGCCCGACAATTGCGACGAATCCACAGCGGCTGTCCGGATTTTCCGGACGAGTGATATCATTCATTATTAATTCTCCACACCCAGTTCTTTCAGGGCGCTCCGGGCTGCTTGCTGCTCAGCCACACGGCGGCTGCTGCCTACACCTGTCGTTTTTCGGCCCAGCGATGGTAATGCGCAGGATATATGGAAAGTCTGGCTGTGCGCTTCTCCATCTACCGAGATAACGTCGTACTGGGGTAGTGGATACTGCCTGGACTGAAGGTATTCCTGCAGCCGGGTTTTTGGATCTTTCTGGGTGTCATGCAGGTCCAGATCTTTCAGCCGCTGCTCAAACCACTCCAGAACTTTTGCCTGGCAGGTGTAAAAATCACTGTCCAGGTAAATCGCACCAATAACAGACTCTACGGCGTCGGCAAGAATCGATTCACGACGAAAACCACCACTTTTCAGTTCTCCGGAACCCAGCCGTAAATAATCCCCAAGCTGAAATTCACGGCCAATCTCCGCCAGGGTTACACCCTTCACCATACGCGCCCTAAGGCGACTTAACTGGCCTTCACGGGCTTTTTCAAACTGTCGGAAAAGATGCTCCGCAATAACCATGTTAACAATCGAGTCGCCAAGAAACTCCAGGCGCTCATTATTCTGATTGCCAAAGCTACGATGGGTGAGTGCCAGTAACAGCAACTCAGATGATTTAAACTGATAGCCTATACGGCGCTGTAATTGTTCCAGGTCTGGTTGTGGACTCACTTGCCCTTCATCTCATATTCATGCTTGAAATGAACAACGGTATCCACATTGGCGATAAGGCTATTGCGAACCTCATAATCCACCTTGATCACAACTCGCCCGTTGTCTTTTTCGACAGTGATATTTTTTGCATCGAAGCCCCGCACGTTGTTGACGCTCAGACGCTTGTTTATCAGAGTGCGAACCTGCGCCGGCCCCATATCCGCAAGCCCCTCAGTACCATCCAGGCTCTCTAGCGCCTCCTGAATTGTAAAGTCGTCGAGATAGGCCGGGCCCACTTTCAGTAACAGAGTGAGAAGACCACCAAAAAACAACACCATGACCATCATTACAAGTGCAGAGGCTCCGTTTTGACGCCCCATACCGGAGAAATTATTTTTCTGCATTATGACCAAACTCCAGAATAGTCAGGATTAATCGAGACCGCCCACACGATCAAAGGATGGCAGACTGGCAAACGATTTCCAGTGCATCCAGATGGCAAACGCCTTACCTACAATCATTTCATCCGGAACCATGCCCCAGTAACGGCTGTCGTTACTGTTATCACGATTGTCGCCCATCATGAAGTAATTGTCCGCTGGTACTACCCACTCACCTTCGCCACCGTTACCCGTGCGGCCAAGTGTCAAAAAGATATCGTGCTCAACGTCACCAAGCTTTTCCCGACGCAACTCTACTGGCGGAAGGCGGGCCACAAAGCTTGTTGATACTTTTTCACCATTTATAAACAACTGCTTGTCCCGGTAGCGGATTTTATCGCCAGGAACGCCAACAACCCGTTTAATGTAGTTTGTTTCACCATCTTTGGGATAGCGGAACACCATTATGTCACCACGCTCAGGATCTCCCACTTCCAGAATTTTTGTACCAAGTACCGGAAGGCGCAGGCCATAAGCGTATTTATTGACCAGTATAAAGTCGCCCACTTCCAGAGTCGGCAACATTGAGCCCGATGGGATCTGAAACGGCTCGACCAGAAAAGACCGAAGCACCAGAACAACCGCCAGCACCGGAAAAAAAGACCGACTCAGGTCAACCAGATAAGGCTCTGCAGGCTCTTCAGTTTCAGCAGAAACGGAACTGTCGTCACCGCTGACTGTTGCAAGACGACGCTTGCGTAAAAACACCACATCCGCCAGCCAGATCAGTCCCGTTACAAAGGTCAGAATCACGAGTACCAGGGGAAAATCAATATCCATCCAGGTGCCTTTTATTTATCTATCTGTAAAACTGCAAGAAACGCTTCCTGAGGCACCTCAACATTGCCCAGCTGCTTCATACGCTTCTTGCCCTCTTTCTGCTTCTGAAGCAGTTTCTTCTTTCTGCTCACATCGCCGCCATAACATTTGGCGGTGACGTTTTTGCGCAATGCCTTGACCGTCACACGGGCTACAACCTGATTACCTATCGCCGCCTGAATCGCGATATCAAACATCTGCCTGGGGATCAGCTCTTTCATTTTATCAATCAGCTGACGCCCTTTGTGGTGTGCCTGCTCCTTGTGCACGATCAAAGCGAGCGCATCAATACGTTCAGCGTTGATCAGGACATCAAGCCGAACCAGGTCTGCCTCCTGAAACCGAACGAACTGATAATCCAGCGAGGCAAAACCCCTGCTCGCGGACTTAATTCGATCAAAGAAATCCATAACAACTTCGGCCATTGGCAGCTCATAGGTAAGCTGCACCTGGGTGGCCATAAAGTGCATTTTTTTCTGAACGCCCCGCTTTTCTTCACATAAAGCAATGACGTTACCAAGATGCTCCTGAGGCACGAGGATGTTGGCCTCTACAATAGGTTCACGCATCTCTTCAATGGAGCCAATATCCGGCAGCCGCGAGGGGTTGTCTACCGACAGGGTCTCACCCCGTTTGGTAACAACTTCATAG
>DATJDA010000129.1:0-2892 GCA_035497695.1 Marinobacter sp.
TGATTGCTTTCGTTGCAGTTGGACTGTTTGTCGGTTATGGGCTTTATGATGGTTTTGGAGATCTGCTCGGACGTGTACAGCAAGCGGATTTTGTGAGCACGTTTACAACAGACAGCCTTGAAGCCCCTGCCTTCATTACCCAGACACTGGTCGCCATGCTGGCCATCTTCTGTTTGCCACGACAGTTTCATGTCATGGTTGTGGAAAATACAGATTACCGGGATTTTGAATTTGCCCGCTGGGCCATGCCTGTTTATCTGATTGTTGCCAGTGCGTTTGTTATTCCAATCGCAGCCGCAGGGCTTCTGGCACCTGAAACCATTAACGGCAATCCTGACATCCTCATTCTACAACTGCCTATTATGGCCGGAAAAGAATGGCTGGCTGTTCTTGCCTTTCTCGGTGGGGGTTCAGCCGCAGCGGCTATGGTTATCGTCTGCTCTGTAGCAATTGCGACGATGGTGAGCAACGAAATCATAATGCCCGCCTTACTGAAATTCTTCCGGCCACGCATGAACCGTCAGGCCGACCTTAGCTACCTGCTGCTTGGCATTCGACGGGTTACAATTTTCACGGTACTACTGATCTCCTACGGCTTTTATCGTATGGCTGACCAAGAGTACAGCTTGACTGCTTATGGCCTGTTATCCTTCGCCGCAGTGGCGCAGTTTGGCCCAGCCCTCGTCGGGGGAATTGTCTGGCGTCGTGGCAACTTTATGGGCGCTGCATGGGGGCTGGGGCTTGGCTTCCTGATTTGGTGCTATACGCTTTTGCTCCCCGCCCTGGTGTCTACCGGGTGGTTTCCCGATACTCTGATTAATGACGGTATCTGGGGCCTGGCATGGACTCGCCCTACGGCTCTGTTCGGAACCCGCCTCGATGAAACCAGCCACGGCATTATCTGGAGCCTCGGAGTTAACACTCTGACGTATATCACACTGTCTTTGCTCACCAAGCAACGAGTCCGGGAAAAAATCCAGATTGCCTCGTTCTTCCATGATCCCCACCCCAAGGCCGACACCGTACAACACCAAAGTTGGCAAGGCGAGATTCTGACCTCAGACTTGCAGGCACTCACCGACAGATTTATGGGCGAGGAGCGGTCTGAAACACTGTTTCATAATTACGAACGTCGTAACGCTATACGTTTACACCCTCAGCGGCCGGCATCAGCCCATTTGATGAGACACATAGAGCGCCAACTGGCCTCCGTTATTGGCGCCTCAACCGCCAGAGTGGTTCTCGAGTCAACGCTTACCGGCCGCGACATGCAGATTGAAGACGTCGTGAGCATTGTTGATGAAGCCTCCCAGGCTATGACCTTTAGCCGAGAGTTGCTTCAGTCTGCTATTGAAAACATCAGTCTTGGCGTTTCTGTAGTAAACCATCAGCAACAGTTGGTGGTATGGAACCACCACTATCTTGAGCTATTCAAGTACCCGAAAGGTTTCGTTCGTGTTGGCCGTCCTGTTCAAGACCTGATGCGCTACAACCTGACCAATGCTAACCTTCCGGCGCGCCGTATTGATGAAATCATTGATGATCGCTGCGGCAGTATGCGTGATGGCAACGCCATGTCCTATGAACGTCAGCGCCCTGATGGAACGGTGCTTCGCGTAGATGGCAGCCCGATTCCCGGTGGCGGCTATGTAACCACCTTTCAGGATATTACAGCCATACGACGTACCGAGCAGGCCCTGAAAGAGACCAATACCTATCTGGAACAGCGTGTAAAGGAACGTACTCTGGAGCTCCAGGTTATTAACGAAAAGATGATTAAAGCCAAATCTGTTGCGGAGCAGGCAAACCAGAGTAAAACCCGCTTCCTCGCCTCGGCAAGTCATGACCTTCTGCAACCCCTGAATGCTGCCCGCCTGTTTAGTTCTGCCCTTGCCGGCAAGTCTACAAACGGTGAAATAAAGGACCTTGCCGAACATATTGATAGCTCGTTGGGAGCCGCAGAAGAAATTATCAGTACGCTGCTGGATATATCCAAGTTGGATGCCGGGGCTCTGGAACCGGATATCAATGCGTTTCCGGTTAATGACATTCTTCGCCATCTGGCTAATGACTTTTCAGCCATAGCAAAAGATCAGGGGCTGGAATTACGAGTGATACCAAGCACAGCATGGGTTCGCTCCGACTCCAAGCTTCTGCGGCGAGTAGTCCAGAACTTTCTTTCCAATGCAATTCGTTACACCCCGAGCGGGAGAATCCTTCTCGGATGCCGACGTCTCAAAGGCTATCTCCGTATTGAGGTCTGGGACACCGGGCCAGGCATACCTGAAGATCAGCTGATTCAGATTTTTGAGGAATTTCGACGTTTTCAGCATGGCAGAGACAAAAAAGGGTTGGGGTTGGGTCTGGCAATCGTCGACCGAATCAGCAGCATGCTCAACCATCCTGTTTCTGTTCAATCGATCCAGAGTCGCGGGAGCGTATTTGGAATCACGGTGCCAATGATCAGGCCCAACGAAAGCCAGGTTTTAGCCAATAAACCATCCACCAGTACTCGTCGGGTATCCAACCTTGGTGGCCTTTATGTACTCTGTATCGACAACGATGCAGCTATACTTCAGGGTATGGCCGCTCTGTTGGGGAACTGGCGATGTGAAGTGGTCGCCGCCGAGAGCCTTGACGACGCGCTGCAAAAACTCAATGGTAGCCAGCCGGATATCATCCTTGCCGACTATCAGTTGGACGACAACAAAAACGGTCTTGATGCCATGGACAGCATTCGTTCCGAACTCAACGACGATATCCCCGGTATTCTGGTTACGGGGTATATGGGCCCGGAAGTTCGTGAAGATTGTATTAACCGGGGGTATCAGATTCTTTACAAGCCAGTAAAACCCGCGGCATTACGTGCTTTGGTTAACAAGTTAATTACAC
>DATJDA010000130.1:0-4405 GCA_035497695.1 Marinobacter sp.
CGAGTTTTTGAGCCATAACAGGGTGGTGCGGAGCACCACCAGGGAATTTAAACCCTTTTTTATCCCACGGTTGCTGGCACGCAGGGTTGGCATCAATGAACGCCCGGGCCTTTGTCATCATGTCTTCAGGGCTATCGGCCAATTCATTGATGATACCTGCTTTCAGAGCTGCCTTCGGACTAATCTGCTTGCCTTCCATCAGGAAAGGAAAAGCAGCCTCAAGGCCAATCATGCGGGGCAGTCTTTGAGTTCCACCGCCGCCCGGAAGCAGGCCCAGAGTTACCTCTGGCAAACCAAGCTTTATTGAGTTGTCGTCCAGCACTACACGGTGGTGGCAGGCCAGTGCAATTTCCAGACCTCCGCCTAATGCGGTGCCATTGATGGCAGCCACTACCGGCTTGCCACAGGTTTCCAGAAATCGCATGTGACCTTTAAGGTCGTTGACCATTTCTTCAAAGGTTTGAGCGTGCTCCTGGGTCACCTGATGCAATTCTTTCAGGTCGCCACCTGCGAAGAAGGTTTTCTTGGCAGAAGCTATGATAATGCCGCGAATACCTGCCAGATCGCTTTTTACTTTGGCGGTGGTTTCTGCCAGCGACTCGCGAAATTCACTGGTCATTGTGTTGGCAGACTGGCCCGGCATATCAATGGTGAGAGTCAGAATCTGATCTGAACCCAGATCGTAACGGATAGCACTCATAATCGATTCTCCTTACAGAAAAAGTGTCAGGTTCAGACGCGTTCAATAATGGTGGCAATGCCCATGCCGCCACCTACGCACAGGGTGGCGAGGCCGTAACGTAATTCGCGACGCTCCAGCTCATCCAGTAGCGTGCCCAGAATCATCGCACCCGTGGCCCCAAGCGGATGGCCCATAGCAATTGCACCACCATTTACGTTTACCTTTTCGTCGGGAATCGACAGTTCTTTCTGGAAGCGCATCACTACGGCAGCGAAGGCTTCGTTCACTTCAAACAAATCAACCTGATCAACTGTCATACCTGCTTTTTCAAGCGCTTTGCGGGTTGCAGGGGCAGGGCCGGTCAACATGATGGTTGGATCAGTACTGGTAACGGCCGTTGCAACGATCCGGGCACGGGGTTTCAGGCCCAGCGCTTTGCCTTTGGCCTCGCTGCCGATAAGCATCGCCGTTGCGCCATCAACAATTCCCGAGGAATTGCCGGCATGGTGTACATGATTTATGTTTTCCACATAGTGGTATTTTTCACGAGCTACGCCATTAAATCCCATCTCGCCCATCATCTGGAAGGAGGGTCTTAACCCCGAAAGGGACTCAACGGTTGTGTTCGCGCGGATATGCTCGTCATGGTCAAGAATGACAACACCGTTCTGGTCAGTAACGGGTACGATGGAGCGATTAAAGTATCCATTTGCCCATGCGTTTGCAGCTTTCTGCTGAGACCGCACGGCAAAGTTGTCCACATCTTCGCGGCTGAAGCCGTCGATCGTTGCGATCAGGTCTGCCCCAATACCTTGTGGCATGAAGCCCGTGTGTAAATTGGTTTCCGGATCCATAGCCCAGGCACCACCATCTGAACCCATAGGTACGCGTGACATGGATTCAACACCGCCGGCCACAACCAGGTCTTCCCAGCCTGAACGAACTTTCATTGCGGCCAGGTTGACAGCTTCCAGGCCGGAAGCACAAAACCGGTTCAGAGTAACGCCCGCTACAGATTCGTCCCAGTCAGCCGCGAGGGCGGCTGTTTTGGCAATATCTGCGCCCTGATCGCCAACGGCAGTAACACAACCCATAACAATGTCATCAACCTGAGCCGTATCCAGATTGTTCCTTTCCTGAAGTGCGTGGAGAACGGTTGTCAGCAAACTGATGGGTTTTACGCTGTGCAGAGAGCCGTCTTTTTTCCCGCGCCCTCTGGGTGTGCGGACTGCGTCGAAGATATACGCCTCGGTAGTCATTGCTTATCCTCTGGTAATTACTGATTTGGATCATCTCTGATGCGTAACCATAACGGTTTACAGCGGTATGGTGTAGTGACGGGGCCTGCCAATCGGATTGGCAAATTTGCTCAGTAGCCATGACAAAGCCCAGATAGGCTTCTATGGTTACTTAAACGCACAGGCGGTAATTGGAGGCATGTTGTTATGGCTCTCAGAAATGCCATCGACAATTTTTATGAAAGGCTGGCTCAGGACGCCATCGTGGCAACCCAGGAAGACACCGATACTGCAGATTATCTGGTCGATGTAATGTGTGTGGCGCTAAACCGGTTGCCTGGACGATATTACAGGCATTCTATTGACATGTTGTTTTATCTGGCAGACGAAGAACTGAAAGAAATGAAAGCAACCACCCTGGCGGCGGTGAAGGCAGCCAGGGTATTTGTCCGTGAGCATCAAAGGGAGTGATGCTCTCTTGAAATTAATCAGGTGCCAACGTTGCAAGAGCGGCGTTAAAGCGCTCGGCCAAAGCCTGTGTGGCGGGCGTTTCTGATGGAAGCAGACACCAGCTCGAAACCAGTTTTTCCAGCGCTTTTGCAGGATCGTCGACCGGCTCCGAGGAGGATCCCATTCCTTCAACCAGGCGCTGCACCTGAATTTCCATTCTGAATTGTTGATCAGACTCCGGTGAGGCAATACCACCAAGAATTTCTGCGCGGATGGTCAGTTCCTGATAACTCGTCTGCCCCTGGCCGGCAATCAGGTCTGGCCAGTGCCCGGGTATTTCTTCCGGAGCAAGCGTGCCGTTAACTTTGGCCAGTATTAACGCCTGCCAGCGATCGATACCCGCTTTCAGCTTCTGGCTAGCAATCAGTTTGTTCAGTCGTTGCCTCTCAGCCTGCACCCGTTCCTGTGTGGCAGATGACAAAGCTAAAGTGTCCAATTCGCGAAGTCTGAGCATAAACCCTGAAAGTGTATCGGCATCCGCCGACTGATCAAACTGGCTGGTTTGATTCAGTACCGCTTCGGCAGCTCCGTCGGCTTCCGCGACTGCTTGTTGCTGCTCGTTGCGCAGTGCATCCCGACGAGCAAAAACCCCGTCACATGCTTTACGAAACTCTTGCCAGAGTTTGCGGTCTTCCCGATGGCGGGTGATACCAATAGCCTTCCAGTCAGTTTGCAGGCTCTTGGCCTGGTTCATGGCATCCTGTAATGGGTCGTGATCAAGCAGGGCCTTTGCTTTATCAACGATCTCTTTCTTGAGCGCTTCATTTTTGCGCCGCTCCTGATCCAATGATCCTTCCAGCTTTTTCAAGAGACCATCAAAATGCTTTTGTGTTTGCCTGTTGTCGCGGAACTCAACGGGCCAGGCAGCTTTCCATTCATGACGAGCCGTCAGATGAATTTTCTCAACAGCTTTCCAGTCAATGGTTGTCCAGTCTGCGTTGTCCAGAAAACTTTCCAGCTCGCTACAAATAAGCTGACGTTTTTCCAGGTTGGCCTGTTTCAGACCAGATTTAGCAGAGAAGTAGGCTTTGCAGGGCTCATAAGCCTGATCAGATGCTTTTTTAAATCTGGTCCAGAGGTCCCGGTTTGAAGAGCCGCCGAGGCTGCGCCATTCATTCTGGAGGTTCTTGATGTGTTCGGCCTTGGCTTCGGGCTCCATTGGCTGCTCAGCCAGATATTCCATCTGTTCGCACAGCGTAATCTGCTTTGGTTCAGTCGCAAAACCCTGCCAGTCGCTCAGTTCATGAAGTTGTCCGGTTAATAATTGAATTCGTGCCTGAAATGCCCTGGCATGATGGTGATCCAGGCTTTTAAGATGATGCTGTGTCGCCTTTAAAAGTTGCCTGGAAGTCTTCAGTTGCTTTGCTTCAAGGGCCATCTCCAGCTTGCTGACAATATCTTCAAGCTCGGTAGCCAATGCCGCCTGACGCTCCCGATTTTCCGATTTCTCTGGCTTTATTGTTTTCGGGGTGCCTGCAACTTTTCGCACCGGTTCAAGGATGTCGGGTAACGGGTAACCACCAGGCCATGCGATAGCACTCAGCAACGTTTGCGCTTGTTTACGCAAGCCCTCTGATACCTCTTCGCTCGCATTCAGTGCCGAAGCAATTGCCAGAAGCGCATCCTTTTCCTGACTGATGTGGCGAACAGCACTCAGGTAGCTGCGCAAAACAAGCATGTTCGTTTCATAGGCCTTTTGTTCATGCTTATCTACTTTGGTATCCCGGGTAGCCTCAAGCCACCGGTTCTCCTGAGTTTTTTGCAACGCATCCAAAGCTTCTGGCGACGGTAACAGCTCTGGTGACTGGCCTTTGAGATCTGCCAGCGTGTTAGCAAGCAGGGATAGAGTCTCATTACGCTGTAGCTTCTGCTCTTGCTGCCGCTGATCATTATCCAGGGCAGCTTGCATCACTCTGATGCGCTCTTTGCATTGATGGGCGGCTTCGAGAAAGCTCTGAACCTGCTCTGCGGTGGC
>DATJDA010000131.1:0-3115 GCA_035497695.1 Marinobacter sp.
ATGGCGCAGGTGCCGAACCATACTCGCCTTTCAGGATGGCAGACGTTTCTTTGGAAACAGACTTGTAGCGCTCACCCGTCAGCACGTTCAGTACCGCCTGTGTGCCCACAATCTGGGATGTTGGTGTTACCAGTGGGATATATCCAAGATCTTCACGCACCTTGGGAATTTCAGCCAACACCTCATCAAACTTGTCGCCGGCATTTTGTTCTCTCAGCTGGCTTTCCATGTTGGTCAGCATGCCACCAGGCACCTGAGCCAAAAGAATGCGGGAATCGACACCCTTCAGGCTGCCCTCAAACTTTGCGTACTTCTTGCGGACTTCGCGGAAGTAAGCGGCAATCTCTTCCAGCAGTGTCAGATCCAGGCCTGTGTCACGGCCGGTACCTTCAAGGCTTGCAAAAATAGTTTCCGTGGGCGAATGGCCGTAGGTCATGCTCATTGCAGATATAGCGGTATCCACGTTATCAACACCGGCTTCTGCCGCTTTGATAACGGTTGCGATAGAAAGACCTGTGGTCGCGTGGCAGTGCATGTGGACCGGCACGTTCAACTCGGCCTTCAGACGACTAACCAGATCAAAAGCCACATAGGGCTTGAGCAGACCGGCCATGTCTTTTATACAAATGGAATCGGCCCCCATGGCTTCAATTTCTTTAGCAAGCTCAACCCACATATCAACGGTATGAACCGGGCTTGTGGTGTAGGAAATTGTGCCCTGTGCATGCTTGCCGTTTCTGCGAACTGCCTTGATAGCTGTATCCAGATTGCGCGGGTCGTTCATTGCGTCAAAAATACGGAATACATCTACGCCACTCTCGGCTGCACGATCAACAAACCGCTCTACCACGTCGTCCGCGTAATGACGATATCCCAACAGGTTCTGGCCACGCAGAAGCATTTGCTGGGGCGTGTTGGGCATGGCTTTCTTCAATTCACGGATACGCTCCCAGGGATCCTCGCCCAGATAGCGGATGCAAGAATCAAAGGTAGCACCACCCCAGGTTTCCAAAGACCAGTAGCCGACTTTGTCGAGCTTCTCGGCGATGGGCAGCATGTCGTCAAGCCGCATGCGGGTGGCAAGCAGGGATTGGTGGGCATCGCGCAAAACAACGTCCGTAATCCCCAGCGGTTTTTTTGTATCAGTCATCGTGTCAGCCTTCGTATGTAAAAGGTTCGGGTCGTCTGTCGGATCACTTTTTATGACGAGACCGGAATTGTGCAATCGCCTTTTTAATGGCCTCGGCAGTGTCAGGATCAACTGACATTGGAGCTTTTAGCCTGGCACGTGGCGTTTTAACCGGGGTTACCGGTTCTGGCGCAAACCGTGTAATGAATTTGGACATGAAGCTGGTTGCAAAAACCAGGACAATCAGGAATACAAAAACGAACCCCATGCCCGCAATCATTAACTCAACGGCTTGTGACATCAGCTCATTCATCGTGAATAGCTACCTGTATTAGTTTGTGTGATTTCCCCGGGTGCAAAACACACCAAAATGCGGTTCGGGAGGCAAAATCTTGCGTAATTTACCGGTTTAGGTGGCCATGAGCAACCTACAAACAAAATACTATAGGGAGTTTCCGCGAAACAGACTCATGCGTACCGAACCCGTATTTTTTTCCCTTTGACACGCCCGTCTTCCAGTTGCTTCAACGCTATGGCCGCGTATTCATTGCTGATAGCGACAAAACACTGGAAATCGAACAGGTCAATTTTGCCCACGGCATTGCCTGGAATTCCCGCTGCGCCCGTTAAGGCACCCAGCACATCGCCGGGACGAATTTTTTCCTTGCGGCCACCGGCAATACAAAGCGTCTTCATCGTTGGTTTAATAGGCCGCAAGGGTGTGGACATCAGCTTATTGGTATTACCCCATTCCGCGGTCATCTGCCGCTCCGTCTCCAACCGACTGATCTTATGTTTTTGGGACGGAGTGCACAGTGTTACTGCAAGCCCCTGCTCGCCAGCCCGGCCGGTTCTGCCAACCCGATGAGTATGAATTTCCGGATTTCGTGCCGGCTCTGCGTTAATGACCAGCGGTAGTAATTTGATGTCCAGGCCTCGCGCTGCAACGTCTGTAGCGACCAGTATCGGGCAGCTTTGATTGCTAAAGCGCACCAGCACACTGTCTCGGTCGCGCTGCTCCATATCTCCGTGCAACGGCAAGGCGAAGAGCTCACGCTGACGCAACTCCCCAGCCAGTTCGTCGCACTGTTGCTTGGTTGCACAAAATATGAGGCAGGATTCTGGCTGGTGCTTTGATAGCAGCGCCGCTACCGCGTCGGTTTTTGCGTTGGGTGCGATTTCATAAAACAACTCTTGTATATCCGGGTTCGCACTGCCGGTGTCCGCTCGTACATCGATAGCCTCACGCTGATACTGAGCACTCAGCTTTCGGATGGTTTCCGGCCAGGTGGCGGAAAACATCAATGTTTGCCGGTTCTTCGGCGTTACACTCAGAATGTCTTCCATTACATCCTGAAAGCCCATATCAAGCATCCTGTCGGCTTCATCGAGCACAACGGTTTTGACACGATCAAGGTTGAGAGTGCCTTTGCGCAAGTGATCCTGAATTCGCCCCGGTGTACCCACAATAAGGTGAGCGCCGTGGCTCAGGGAGCCTATTTGTGGGCCAATCGGGACGCCACCACACAAAGCCAGAACCTTTACATTGTCTCTGGCCCGGGCCAGTTCCCGCAGCGCTTTGGCAACCTGGTCTGCAAGTTCCCGGGTTGGACACAATACCAGCCCCTGAACCTCAAAAAGCTTCGGGTTAAGTTTTTCCACAAGACCAATACCAAAGGCTGCCGTTTTACCACTACCCGTCTGAGCCATAGCAATCACATCCCGTCTGGCCAGACAGTGCGGCAGGGCTTTTGCCTGAATATCCGTGGGCTGATAAAACCCTAACTGCTCAAGATTGGCAGTCATGGCGGCAGAAAGACCGAACGTATTGAAGGAAGGCATACAACAGAATCCCGGAATGTGCGAAAGCAGGTTATGAAGGCAAAGATGAGAAGGTATACTTTGCCGAAAGAATACCAGAGTTTACCACTAACTTAACGGAGTTACCGATGGCATCCCTACAGGATCAGCTTTTAAAAGCCGGCC
>DATJDA010000132.1:0-16649 GCA_035497695.1 Marinobacter sp.
CACAAGTCCTTTTTTATAGGTATTTCCATAAGTTCGATTCTTAACTGAAGATTGGCATTTTGCAATGATCGTTTGCATTCATCGTTAAGTATGACAATTAATTGGCATTTTTCTCTGGGTCTGCAAGGTCAACGTTCGGCCAGGCAGGCGAATCCGGTAAAGCGTTTGGGCTTGTATTGGCCAGTGGGATGCGTACCGAAAAGCAGGAACCAACGCCAGGTTCGCTGGTAACGTCTATGTTCCCGCCTATTTTCTGAATATATTCCCGCGCCTGGTAAGCACCAATACCCATGCCGGTCAGGCCTTTGGTGCTTTCGAACGGCTTAAACAACTGGTTGCAAATAAACTCTTCAGTCATGCCAGAGCCGTTATCCTGAATAAATAACACCACCTTTCCCTTGGCCCGCTTCAGGCTTAGGGTGATATCGCCGTCAGGGGGCGTTGCGTCTTTGGCATTCTGAACAAGATGGCCAAGTATGCTACGGAGCTGTTCAGCATCTGCATGGACGGCAGCGGGCAGGGCTTTCCCTTCGAAACGGGGCACTGGCTTTTGGTGGCTGTAGTCATCAATTAGCCGGGTGATCAGGTCGGGTAAATTAACTATCTGAAGTTCCGCTGAATCGTCTGACGAAGGATTTCGAATGTGGTCAATAATATTCGACATCTTACGGACAACATGATCGGTTGTGTTGATCATGTCATCAATAAATGCCGGATTATCCCGGTGCCTGGGTGCATTTTTTACCAGAAGGGACAGTTGGGCAACAACGGTTTTCAAATCGTGCACCATAAATGCCGATGCCCTGCTGACGGCTTCGAACTGCATTGCGCGGGCTAGCCGCACCTGTGCGTCTGCCTGGGCAAGCAGGTTACAGGTTTGGCGGGCAACCACCTTTATAAGATCGAAATTTTCCCAGTTCAGATCTACCCGGGCGTATGGGTTGCCAACCATGGCAATACCGTAGATTGCTTTGTCCAGATACAGGGGAATAATCAGCCAGCCTTCGGGTATTTTGGTGATGGCATCAGGTATTTCCAGCAGGTTGTAGCTTACCGGATCGGCCCGGTATTCATGAAGATCAATAATCCATTCACGGTTTTCAAAGAAGCGTATCAGCTCTGCGTTTGCATCGATAATGGTGTGTTTCGACGTAGACAGGTTAACCGATGCTTTCAGCATGTAGGTGTCTTGTTCACTCTTCAGCCAGATTGCCCCTGCGTTGCTCTCTACCAGGCTGGCGAGTATTCGTATAACTCGCTGGGGTAGTGGTGGGCTGTCACTGAGGTCTGCCAGCTCCTGGGTCAGTTTCAGCCACTCTTCCCGATAATCGTATTTGTAATCAAAAAAGTTGCGGCTGATGAGCACCATCAGTTTTGAGCGTATACGCCGGGACAGCAGCAGCATAACCAGGAACGTTAAGGATATGGCAGAGAGCAAAACCTGAAGTGCACCACCCCAATCGCCACCAAGTATCCGTACGTAATAGCCGCCAAGGGAAAGAAAGATCAGATACAGGCCGGCGAGTATCAAAACGCCGACATGGAACACCGCAGAGCGGGAGAGCTGAAAATCTACGGGCTGCTTGCGTGTATTAATAACGTTAACAGCGAAGAGCGGCACGAGCAGGGCGTTTACGAATCCCCGGGCATTCCAGAAAGAGTCTGATACCTGGCCAAACAGCAGCGCATCGGCGTACATGAAAAAATCAAAGCCGAATAAGGTGGTAAGGCCAATACACAGGTACTTCATGCTTGACCGACCAAAACCGGGTGAATTACGCCAGATTTGTTCAACCAGTGACAGCCCGAGCAGCGAGAGGGCAATCTGGCCCAGCAGTTTGGTTTTGCCGCTAAGAACAGAAAGGCCGAACACGTACTCAAGAAGGCCAAAGCCAACCAGTACAACCAGCAGTGCGAGCGTGGTTAAACCCAGTATCCTTTTAAGTTGTCCGGTAAGGCTGCCTTGCCGGAAGGCATCTCGCAGCATGGCAAACAGCAGGGTTATCCAGGCAGCGTCTCTGAGCAGCTCCAGTAAATAGCGGGTAAAAAATCCGGGGAAACCCCACAGGCTCTGGCTAACAAGGCCTGCGGCCCAAAGCGTGGTTGCGATAGAGGCTAAAAACAGAGCGCGGTCTACATCGCGCCTTAAATAGCGTGCAGCCACAAGAATAGAAAGCAAGCCAAAAGCGAGGGCTGCTGCAGAATGGCTGATCACGCTGAAGTCGTTTAGAAGCACGCTAGAAAGTTCTTGTTGAAGCGACCGCGTGAGCATGATGGAATTATCGGGTCACAATGGTAAAGGGCTCACACCGAGCCCTTTACGGTGGATTGTTGAATCAGGCAGCTTTCCGCCGTCTGAAGCCAAACAATCCAATCAGGCCCAGTCCCATCAGGCCTAGTGTAGCAGGCTCGGGAACTTGTGTGGTTATCGTTGTCTGGCCTTCGATCACATCGTTGGCGCAATACATGGTCCAGTGATAGGCAAGATCAGATGTGCTCATCAACCCAGTGCCAGACAAATCCACAGATAACAGTAAAGACTGCTGCCCAACACTCCAGTTTCCGGTGGCCAGTGCTACCAGGTTTTGGCTGTCTGTGTTGACACGAACTTCCTGATTTTCTCTGTAAATATTGTTGGTTGGCTCCATAAGGTGCTGGCTCAACAAAACGTTATCGTTTATTGCGCCGTTGGTTGTGGTGCCACCCACCAATTGGTAAAGAGTAAGGCTGCCACCGCTGCCGTAGTGATCGTCCAGCACAAGGGCGTAAGACCAGCTTGTGTTGGTAAAGGTGTCATTTTTGGTGTCTGAGGCGGGTGTCCACGAAGAACCAAGGAACAAGTCGCCATAGCCAATATCACTGCCAAAGAAATTGCCGGCTTTGCCTGCAAAATTTGTAGCGATATCAAACTGAAACTGGCTGCCAGTCTGGGTAATTTCCATACTGTGTATGTCGAAATTGGCTTTGTCGCCAATCACGTCCTTGCCTGCCCAACTGGAATGAGTGGCTGTGCCGCCAATATAGGTGTCGGCGATGGGGGCAGCAAAGCAGCCAGCCGCATAGACCGAACCGGCCAGCACGCCTGCGAGTAGTTTTATCATTGTTTGAATCTCCGTTGTTATTTCCCTGGCCTTAGCCAAATACTCAACACAATAGGGCCCGGCCACGCTCACCTGAGACGTAACAGGGAGCAAGCAGAGGCTGTACCAAAAGCCAGAAACGGATTTTATTACAAAGCATTGCGGTATTTTTCTTGTGGTAAAAATCTGAAATCCAGGCTGACATGTAAACTAACTCGACATGCCTGGTTTTTTATTTCAGGTGCGTTCAAGCAGCGTGCCGAGTGTGTGGCTTTGGCCTCTATTTAATACCCGATAATCGCCGGCAGCATTGGCCGTTTCTACACACAGCATGGTTCTCCAGGCGTCGTCAGGGAAGTCAGACAGCCTGATTGCCTTGTCTGGCCCCGGATTCCATACCACGGTTGAGTCGCTCCCCACGCTGATTATTCTTCGGGTGCCTGCGGGTGTAACAACGATAAGGGGCTCGCTACCTTCGTAGATCCGGTCAGTTTCTCCATCAAAATACACCGGGCCTTCCTGAGCGTGATGCTCCCAGTTGTGCAGCGTATCAATATAATTGCTGAAGCCGAGGCCAAGTAACCGGGAGCGGGTAATGTCCTGGGTTGGTAAATAGGTATGCAGCGCCTGGCTGAATGCCATTGGCTGATTATCAAGATTGGTGGTTGTTAGTGCCAGTTGGCAGTCATTTGCTGAGAAGGTGAATGTGATCAACGCCAGTGCGTGGCCACTCCAAATGCCTGCGAAATCTTCGTTGGCATCCAGCGACAGGCTGATTTCTACTTCGTGGGCGCTTTCCCGTACGTCTTCCAGCTTCCACAGCACCGATCTTGCGAAGCCGTGGGCTGTGTTTGTATGGATTCGTTTGCGTATTTCAGGGGCATTTCTGGCTGGGTCGCCGAACCACGGCCAGCAGATGGGAATGCCACCACGAATACTTCTGCCCGGTTCGAAGCGGGCGGTATCGCTTACCCATAACCAGTTGGATTCATTCTTCGGGGTAAACTCAATCAGGTGCGCGCCCTGCAGAAACAGCGTGGCGCGGAATAAAGGGTGGTGAACTTCCAGTGCCTCCAGCTGCCCGATAGTATTCCATCGGGTGAAGGACCACTGGCCAGGGGACAGAGACACGGGTGGTTTGTTGCTGCTTTCAGACATGGCATTTATCCAGAATTGTAGAGGATAAAGTGGGTTAGCCTGTTTGGAAGAGTAAATTAAAACAGCCGTGTCGGCGAGGGCTACAGAATGAAATACCTGTAACCGGGGGGATTTGCAGGATATTTTCGTTGTAGTCACCCATTCGTTTTGCTAGTATTCGCGCCGCTTTCGGGGAAAATGCCTTAAGCGCCGTTATGGTGGCCCTGTTGGTGCCTTCGCAGCATGAAATCGTGAACCCGGTCAGGCCCGGAAGGGAGCAGCCGCAGCGATGGAATTGTGTGCCGGAGTGTTGCTAATGGGGTCACCCCCAATTTTTCTGCCTTAATATCACCAGGTTCCCTGGCATCCTCTGAATTGTTTGTTTTTTGACGGTACCTGCTGTTTGTTTTCACTTTTTTACGCAGTCTGAACTGTTATCTGGCCGCCTGAAATGGATGATCCACGCTTCTTATAAGAGCAGCGCCATGCTAAGGTAAAGCCCGCCTTTAACTGCAGTTGACGGAACATGAGCTACCAGGTACTTGCCCGAAAATGGCGGCCCCGCACCTTTGAAGACATGGTGGGCCAGGAACACGTTCTCCAGGCGTTGATTCATGCACTGGATAACCAGCGTTTGCATCATGCGTATCTGTTTACCGGTACCCGTGGGGTTGGCAAAACCACCATAGGCCGCCTGCTGGCCCGGTGTCTGAACTGCGAAACAGGCATCACCGCAAAACCCTGTGGCGAATGCTCCAGTTGCAAAGAGATACAGGAAGGCCGGTTTGTTGATCTGATTGAAATAGACGCGGCGTCCCGCACCGGTGTTGATGACATGCGGGAGCTCACTGATAACGTGCAATACGCACCCACTCGCGGCCGCTACAAGGTGTACCTCATTGATGAAGTACACATGCTTACCAACCAGTCGTTCAACGCCTTTCTGAAAACCCTGGAAGAGCCACCAGAGCATGTGAAGTTTCTGCTGGCAACAACAGACCCCCAGAAGTTGCCGATAACGGTGCTTTCCCGATGTCTGCAGTTCAACCTTAAACGGATGACGCCAGAGCATATTGTGGGGCACCTTCAGCATGTTCTTACCGCTGAACACATTCCATTTGATGAGCCTGCACTCTGGCTGTTGGCGCGAGCCGCTGATGGCAGCATGCGAGATGCTCTTAGCCTGACCGATCAGGCCATTGCCTTTGGTAATCAGAAACTTGCCGCCAGTGATGTCAGTAGCATGCTGGGTACAGTTGATCAGCGTGATGTTGAAAAACTGGTTAATACACTGGTTGAGCGGGATGGGCCGGGACTGCTGGCTGAAATTAGCCGGGTGGCCGAATTTGCGCCGGACTACAGCGTGATTCTTGCCGATCTTTTGTCACTGTTCCACAGGGTAACCATGGAGCAGGTTGTACCCGGAAGTGCCGACAACGCTCTTGGTGATGCTGCTCAGGTACAAATGCTGGCCCGCAAGCTGAGTGCTGAAGATGCCCAGCTTTTTTATCAGGCTGCATTGGTGGGCCGTAAAGACTTGGCCATTACCCCCGATGCACGCATGGGTTTTGAGATGACCATGTTACGGATGCTCGCGTTCCGGCCGGGTGCAGACAGGCGCGAACCGCCCAATGTGAGTTCGGCCGGCCAGTCTGGTCCCGCTGAACCCCGTGAGGAACCCGAGCCTGAGCCTCGGCCTGATGTGCAGGCAGAATATTTGTATGAACCCGCTGTTGATGCTGTTGCATCGGAATTGCCATCAGAGGACTTCAGGGCGCAGGAACCTGAGCCAGAGCTAGAGCCAGAGCAAATTACAGTAGCCGATGCCCCGGAAATTAGTGCAGCCCACAGCCCTGTAGATGAATCCGCTGGCCAGTTATTGCCAGAAGGCGAGTTTGTCTGGGAGCGGGACTTCAGGTCTCTGGGTATTGTGGGTATGCCGGGGGAGCTTGCCAGCCATGGTGCTATGGCCCGGGAAAATGAAACCATTGTGCTCACAATTGATAGCGGCCATGGGCGTTTGCTGAATCCTCGCCACGAAGAAAAAATCCTTACTGCCTTGAGAAACCGCTTTGGCGACACCATTCAGCTACGTATAGAGCAAGGGGATTCTGGCCCTCACACACCGGCAGCCTACGAAGAGCGCCGGCGAAGGGCGGCCCAGCAAGCGGCAGAAGAGGCCATTCGTACAGATCCACTGGTGCAGTCTATTGTTGAACGATTTGAGGCGCGGGTCGTCGAAGACAGCATCCGGCCGGTAGAGACAAGCAGGAGATAAAGACATGATGAACAATATGGGCGACCTGATGAAAAAAGCCCAGAAAATGCAGGAAGATATGCAGAAGGTTCAGGAGGATCTTGCCAAGGCGGAAGTAACGGGTGAGTCTGGCGCTGGCCTTGTAAAAGTGACCATGAACGGGCGTCACGATGTTCGCAAGGTAGAGATAGATGCTTCCCTGATGTCTGAAGAAAAGGAAATTCTTGAAGATTTGCTGGCAGCGGCTGTGAATGATGCTGTGCGTCGGGTTGAGGCCAACCAGAGTGAAAAAATGTCGGGTATGATGTCTGGAATGGGCATGCCTCCTGGTTTCAAATTGCCCTTTTAAGGCAACGATTTTTCCGTAGAAGCAGTTTGAGGGTGTTTCATGGCATTCAGCCCCTTGGTTGATGAACTGGTTGAGTCTCTTAGGTGTTTGCCCGGAGTCGGGCAGAAAACAGCACAGCGTATGGCATTTCATTTGTTAGAGCGGGGCCGCTCGGGTGGCGCCCGGCTTGCTGAAGCGCTCAACAACGCGATGACTGGCGTTCGCCGCTGCGAGAGTTGCCAGAATTTTTCAGACACCGAGTTGTGTGCCATTTGTGAAAACCCGTCACGAAACATTGGCACACTGTGTGTTGTAGAGAGCCCCTCCGATTTACTAGCTATAGAGCAGGCCGGAGACTATAAAGGCGGTTATTTTGTATTAATGGGGCACTTGTCACCGATTGATGGTGTGGGGCCTGAAGAAATTGGTATTGAGCGTCTGGTGCAGCGGGTAGGCGGTGAGCAGGTTTCGGAAATCATTCTCGCCACCAATCCGACGGTTGAGGGTGAAGCGACCGCCTATTATATTGCAGACAGGTTAGCCGACCGGGATATTCTTATTACCCGCCTTGCCCACGGTATTCCCGTTGGCGGAGAGTTGGGCTATGTAGACGGTTTCACTCTTACTCATGCTTTTCGCGGCCGCAAGCCGCTCTCCGATTAAATTCACCAGGCTTTGCTATGGTATTCCCCGGTACACCCACCAGAACTGCGCATAAAGTCCCTTCAGCGCCAGATTCCATTCAATGGCTTCACGAGCCCGCTGCCCTGGATAGCTGGCTGGATCGCGCCCCGGCCGAACCACTGGCAGTGGATACAGAGTTTGAGCGTGTCAGCACCTTTTACCCGATTCCCGGGCTTGTTCAGCTTGGTTTGGGAGGGGAGTTCTGCCTTGTCGATCCGTCTGTTGCTGAACATTCAGCTCACTTCAGAGCGCGGCTGACAGATTCAGCAGCACCAAAAATACTCTATGCCATGAGCGAAGACCTGGAGCTGTTCCGCCACTGGCTGGGCATAGAGCCCAAGGGGCTGATCGATCTTCAAATTGGCGCAGCCCTGGCGGGTGCGGGGTTTTCCGTTGGCTACGCCCGGTTGGTTGAGAGCTTGTTTGGTGAGGCGCTGGATAAATCAGCCACGCGCTCAGACTGGCTAAAAAGGCCTTTGTCTGACGCTCAGCAACGTTATGCAATTGATGACATCCGGTTTCTGGAGCCCATGTACAGGTGGGTACTTGATCATTTGCGCGAACGCGGTCTTGAAACTGCGCTGATGGAAGAGTCTGATCGGTTTGCAGACAGCCTGGCGGCCATGGAAGATCCGGCCACGCACTACCTCAAGTTGCGTGGAGGCTGGGCGTTACCGATTCCACAGCAAATAGTGCTTATGAATCTGGTGCAGTGGCGTGAACTGGAGGCGCAAAGGCAGGACCGGCCCCGGAACAGAGTGCTGGCAGATGCGCTGTTAATTGCTATTGCAGAAAGCGCTCCGAAATCACTGGCTGAGTTGTCAGATATACAAGGAGTGCCCGGCGGTGTTGTGCGGCGCTATGGCGAGACCCTGCTAGACTACGTAAAAGCTGGCCTGAGTGCAGACAGCTCGGGTTTTGAAGCAATAACTCCGCCATTGACCAGAGATCAGCAGGTTTTTTTCAAGCAGTTAAAGTCGCCATTCAAAAAAGCGGCACAAGATGCTGATATACCTGTAGAACTTCTGGCACCACGAAAGCGACTTGAGAAAGTTGTTCAGGACAGAGATCTGGCAGGACAAGCTTTCTTTCACGGCTGGCGGGAGCAAATACTGACTCCGGTGCGTGCCGATATTGAGGAATTGCTGAAATCATGAAAGAACGGGAGTTTGTGTCTGTATTCCGTAGCACCAAAAGGAGCGACACTTATATTTACGTGCGCCGGGGCCAGAAGTGGGATGATCTGCCGGAAAATTTGCGGATTATTTTCGGGCAACCTGTGCACGCCATGGATTTGATCGTTACCGCCGGGCGAAAGCTGGCCAGAACATCTGGCAAGCAGGTTCTGGAGGCGTTGGAAGAAAAAGGTTTTCTTCTGCAAATGCCGGAAGAGCAGGCTGGGTATGTTGTTGAGTTCCGTAAAACTTTGGAGCGGCGGGATAAATGATTGCTCAAATTCCATTCTGGCAGCGCAAGCGTCTCAATGAGATGACTGCTCAGGAGTGGGAATCTTTGTGCGATGGCTGCGGAAAGTGCTGTCTGAACAAACTTGAAGATGAAGACACCGGAGAGGTTTATCACACCGACCTGGTTTGTCGTTTTATGGATAAAGACACCTGTCGTTGCACGGTGTACTCCGAACGGCTGGCAAAAGTACCTGGCTGTACAGTGCTGACACCAGATACCGTAAACGATTACCATTGGCTGCCTTACACCTGTGCGTACCGAACGCTGGCTGAGGGCAGGCCCCTGGCAGAGTGGCATCCGTTACGCAGCGGAGACCCCGAATCGGTGCATCGGGCCGGGATGTCTGTCCGTCACAAAGTTATTTCCGAGGATCAGGTACCCGAGGATGATTGGGAAGAACACATTATTCACTGGATTCTTTAATGATCGACTCTGACGCATACATGGCTTACGGAATTTTCTGGACGGCCTACGCAATCGCATTTGTTGTGCTTTTCTACATGATGAAGCGACTGTTTCGTATTCTTCCCCTTTACGGCCTTAGAACGTTTTTGCTGGCTACGCTGGTTGTTGTTTTGCTCACGCCGGTTGAATCACCCGAGGTTGCAGGGTGGTGGATACCCGCCTGGTTGTATGGCGGTTACGAACTGATTCTGGGTGATGCATCCGATGCGGGCCTGGCGCTGCTCAATCTGGGGATTGCCGGGCTGGTGATGTTGCTGGTCTGGATTCTCGATTTGGTGCGCTACCGGCTGGTTAAACGTTAAGCGATCCGGATAACAATCAACTCCAATAAAAAAGCCCTGAGAGCGATCATGCCAAAGTTTTCCATGCTCATTTTGTTGTCCCTTTTCATCATGCCTGGAGCACTGCTTGCGGAAGAAACGCGAGAGCTGACGTTACCTGCGGCGGCGGATGTCAGGATTATTGTTGATATATCCGGCTCCATGAAGAAAAACGACCCTGGCAATCTGCGCCAGCCCGCGGTGCGGCTATTGGCGCGAATGCTGCCAGAGGGCACCCAGGCTGGAGTGTGGACTTTTGGTCAGTATGTGAACATGTTGGTGCCCCATGCAGAGGTAACCGATGAATGGCGCAAACTGGCAATTGACCGGTCTGGCCAGATTAACTCCGTTGCCCTCAGAACCAATCTGGGGAAAGCCATTGAGGTAGCCAGCGACAGTTACATCACCAGCGACGACCTGAGTAATACCCATTACATTTTGCTGACCGACGGCGAAGTTGATATTTCAAGCAACCCCAGGCGCAACCAGCAGGAAGAAACGCGGATTCTTGAAACCATTTTACCCAAGCTTGTTAAAAGAGGTGCCAGGCTTCACCCGGTAGGCCTGTCGTCTGAGGCAGATGCAGAATTTCTGAAACAGCTTGCCAGTGAGTCTGGTGGCCGCTTTCAGATTGCAGAAAGTGCCAGTGCTTTGAGCCGCGCGTTTTATGAAGCGCTGAATTCTGCTATCCCCCAGCAGCAGATCCCGATTAAAGGCAACGCATTTACCGTTGATAGTGGCGTAAGTGAGTTTACGGCATTGATCTTTAGACACGGCAACGGATCTGGTTCAGCCAGCAATCTTGAACTTATTCGCCCTGACGGCAAGGAAATCAGCTTTTCCGGGTTACCGGCTGGTGTGCGCTGGGTTAAAGAGGCCGATTACACTCTGATTACCGTAGACGAGCCTTTAGCCGGTGAGTGGCGCATAAAAGGCGATCTGGGTGAGGGAAGCCGGGTTACCGTTGTTAGTGATCTGAAAATGATTGTCAGCGATATTCCGGCCTCGTTCTCACCAGACAAACCGATGAATCTGCGTATTGCATTTTTCGAGGGTGACGACAAAATTGTTAATCCCGACTTTCTTCAGGTATTGAACGTAAGCCTTGTTGTTACCTTTGAAGATGGCCGCAGTGGTACAAAAGTTCTTTCCGGTGATCAGGCTCCTGTGGATGGCATCTATGCAGACACTATTGAAAGCCTGCCTGCAACCGGAAGATTATCTATTGATGTGGTGGCCGATGGTAAAACTTTCGCCCGTAAATTCAGTGCTGTAACAGAGTTTGTTATTCCTGACGGAGCGGCCGGTCTGCCCGCAGATGACATTGCGCCAGACGTAATTGCACCTGAAGTAAACGAAGAGCCGGTTATTGAAAGCCCTATTGATATTACTCTGGCAGAGCAACCCGTAGTCGCAGAGCCGGTTGCTGTTGAGCCCGAAGAAAAGCCTGGATTTTCAATGTGGCTGGTGTTGGCAGCGGGGGCTATTGGTCTCCTTGTTTTGGGCCTGCTGATCTGGCTCTTTTTAAAGCGACGTAATAACGATGAAGCCGCTCCTGAACAACCAGAACTTGCTCAGGAAGTCCCTGAGGACGCCGTTCCAGACACCATTCCGGAAATAAGCGCTGAAGTCGAAGCGGACACTGAAACCGAGGTTGAAACCGAAGGCGATCAGGGTGATTCAGAGCAGGAATCTTTGGCTGAAGACGCTGATGACATTGCTGATGAAGATATTCCAGTAGCCGATTCCGTAGTAGAGGCCGACGAATTGCCTGAGGCTGAAAAAACCGATGACGAAGACGATGATGAGTTCGGGCTGGAAGATTTTGATCTGTCCGAATTTGATGACCCGTCCAGCGATGATGACAAACAGAAAAAGTAACTGAATACAGTAACCAACAGGAACAAGACACATGAAGTTTACCGGTACCGAAAATTACGTAGCCACTGATGATCTGCAGATGGCGGTGAACGCGGCCATTTCACTGCAGAGGCCGCTACTGATCAAGGGCGAGCCCGGCACCGGAAAGACGCTACTGGCCGAAGAAATGGCTGCGTCTTTGGGGCTCAGGTTAATTCCCTGGCATATTAAATCGACTACCAAGGCCCAGCAGGGGTTGTATGAGTATGATGCGGTATCGCGCCTTAGGGACTCCCAGCTTGGCGATGAGAAGGTTAAAGATATCAGCAACTACATCGTTAAAGGTAAGCTGTGGGAAGCCTTTGAAGCCGATGAGCAGGTTGTGCTTCTTATTGATGAAATCGACAAAGCCGACATCGAGTTTCCTAACGATCTTCTGCTCGAACTGGATCGCATGGAATTTTATGTATATGAAACCCAGCAGACCGTAAAAGCGAAAGTGCGGCCGATTGTGGTGATCACCAGTAATAACGAAAAGGAACTGCCTGATGCGTTCCTGCGCCGCTGTTTCTTTCACTACATAAGCTTTCCGGATCACAACACCATGAAAGCGATTGTCGATGTTCACTTTCCCGGGCTGCAGCAGGAAATTGTTCGGGATGCGCTGGAGGTGTTCTTTGATGTGCGCAAGGTTCCCGGCCTCAAAAAGAAGCCATCTACGTCAGAACTGATTGACTGGCTGAAGTTGCTGATGGCCGATGAACTGACCGCAAAGCTGCTGCGGGAGAAAGATACCAGTACCGCATTGCCACCTCTGTACGGTGCTCTGGTAAAGAATGAGCAAGATGTGCACTTGCTGCAAAAGCTGGCGTTTATGGCCCGCCGTCGTACCTGATAAGAGCTCCCGTTTTATGTTGATTGATTTTTTTCTCGAAGTGCGGCGGGCCAAAGTACCTGCCAGCCTGCGTGAGTTTCTGGATCTGCTGGAGGCGCTGCAAATGCGTCTCGCGTTCGCGGATATGGAAGAATTCTACTACCTGGCCCGGCTGTGTCTCGTTAAAGATGAGCGCCACTTTGACAAGTTTGATCGTGCCTTTAAGGTTTACTTCGAAGGCATTGAAAATCTTGACGATTTAATGGCAGCCCTGATCCCGGATGATTGGCTTAGAGCTGAATTTGAGAAGCATCTGACGGCTGAAGAAAAAGCCCAGATCGATTCCCTTGGCGGGCTTGAAGAACTGATTGAAACGTTCAAAAAACGCATGGAAGAACAGCAGGAGCGCCACGCCGGCGGGAACAAATGGATAGGTACCGGCGGCACCTCACCTTTCGGGGCAGGCGGCTATAACCCCGAGGGTTTCCGCATTGGCCAGAAAACCGGGCGCCAGGGCAGGGCCGTCAAGGTATGGGAAAAGCGGGAATATAAAGATCTGGATGACAGCATCACTTTGGGCATCCGAAATATAAAAGTTGCGCTGCGCCGGCTTCGGAAATTTGCCAGGCAAGGAGCGGCGGATCAACTGGATCTGGATGACACCATTCGTTCAACGGCGCGTAACGCCGGTTACCTTGATATCAAAATGGTGCCAGAGCGGCATAATGCCGTAAAAGTATTGATTTTTTTTGATGTGGGCGGCTCTATGGATCCGCACATACGTGTCTGTGAAGAGTTGTTCTCGGCAGCGCGGGCAGAATTCAAGCACATGGAGTATTTCTATTTTCATAACTTCATTTATGAAAATCTTTGGACCAACAACTTCCGCCGGATGAACGAAACCACCAGCACCTGGGATATTCTCAACAAATACTCATCTGACTATAAGGTGATTTTTGTTGGCGATGCCTCTATGGCGCCCTATGAAATTTCTCACGCCGGGGGCTCTATCGAGCACTGGAATGAAGAAGCAGGTGCCACATGGTTTCAGCGAATTACAGATCATTTCAGCAAGGTGGTGTGGCTGAATCCATTGCCAGAGAGCTATTGGGGTTCCGGTGGTTCTATAGCAATGACCCGGCATTTGGTGAGTGATCGCATGTACCCACTCACCGTTAATGGCCTGGAGTCAGCCATGAAACAGTTGAGCAAATAAAAAAGCCGACGCGGTTGAGGGCATCGGCAAAGCTCGGCATATCAAGCGAGGCAGCTTAAACAGCGTTCCCGCAGGTCTATATGTAGCAGAATTGAAGCCACAGTTAATAAAACTCCTAGTTAACAGTGGCTTACCTTTTTATAGAAGGCTTCCTGATCGACTGAATCCCGCCTGAATTCGTAATCTGTTAAATTACTCGACACACAATTCACCCCGGCTGTTTGTCATTTGGTGATCTGGATACCGTTCTTGTCCGTTACCAAGTGTTACCCTTCCTGCCAGTTTGTTACAAACGTTTGCCCGGTATATAAAATTGGCAGGAGGCCGTATACGAATGATGTTCGGCATCAGATACCAACAACAGCGCTGGCTGACTTTGCCCAAGGTTTTGGCTCACTGCCTCCTGGTTGTCGGCCTGTTACTGCCCATGCAGGCAATGTCCGATGCGATAGACAACGAAATCAGCCAACTCAGGGCCAATGTGTCAGAGCACTCGGCAAAAGTGTTTGCTCTGGAGCAAAAGCTTCTGCATCCGGTTGATACCCGCATAGCTGTTTTCCTGAAGCTGGCCAGCCGCGATTCTCTGGATCTTGATTCGGTGGAACTGTTCGTCAATGGCAAACCGGTTACCTCGCATCTTTACTCCGACCGTGAGCGCGGATCCCTCGACGAAGGTGGAATCCAGCAGTTGTTTACCGGCAATTTGCCGAACGGGTCCCACGAGTTAAAAGCGGTTATTACCGCGCGCTCTGCCAAGAATCACTTCGTTCGCCGGGAAGCACTTCACCGGTTTCAGAAGCGCCCCGGTACCCTGCGTTTGCAAATGAGCCTTGAGGCCCGTGCTCCAGACTATGAGCCTCAAGTATCATTTGTTGAGTGGAAGTAGGAAGTACATGTTTAGAAGCCTTATATTTTTGGTGGCATCTGCCATGTCAGTGTCGGAGGCACTCGCCATTCCTCCGGAAGCTCAGGTCGGCCTGGTTCGCTACGCGCTGGCAACGGAGCAGTTGGCACCTGTGCTTGCCTTTGCGGATAGTCTGGAAGGTGAGTCGGCTGGATTTTTGCGCGCCGTAATGCTGCTAGATAGCGGTAACGTACAACAAGGGCTTGATGAGTTGCGTAAGGTCACGGAAGGGCAAAACCACCGTGGGCAGGCGGCGTTGATTCTGGGTAGTCATATGCTGGCGCAAGGTCATCCGGACGAGGCACAGCCCTGGTTTCAAATGGCTGCCAAAGCAGGTACGGGCGATACCCGGCAACACGCACTGTATGAACTGGCAGAGCTGGCTCGCTTAAATGGCCAGACCGATCGCGCAGGGCAGGTGCTTGCAGATATGACCGCGGGTTATTGGGCAGCGGTCGGCTACCTGAATCTTTCCACCGACTACGCGCAAAAGGATTCAAACCCGGCCCGTGCGCTGGTTTCTCTGCGCGTTGCTCTTGCCATGGCCGAAAAAGACAGCGTCAGCGACCGCAGTACTCAGCTCAAAAGCCGCCTGCTGGTACGCGCAGGCTATCTCACCTATAAGCAGGGTGATTACGACAAGGCCATCAGCTTTCTGGAGAAAGTTCCCCTTGATAGCTACAACACACCCGAGGCGCTTTATTTGCATGGTCTGGCACTGTCGGAGCGTGGCCACTTCCGGACGGCGATGCAGAGCTGGCATCGTGCAAAAAAATATCCTTTGGCGTACCCGGGTGTTGCAAATGCATGGCTTGGCATGGGGCGTGGCTATGATCTGTCTGGTTATCTTGGCCAGGCTGGAGAGGCCTATCTGGCCGCCAATGCAGCGTTTGAGGGTGAGCGGGTAACACTCAAAAAGCTGGCGGAGAAGATTCGTAAAGACGGGGCTTATAAAGTTTTAGTGACCGATGCCCGGCATTCAGATCTGGAGTGGTTTCTTGCCGATAGCCGCACACTGACTCAACCGCGGATGGCATACCTGCTGGAATTTCTTGAAAGCCCGCAGGCGCAGACAGCGGTTAATCGTGTAGCAAAACTCAAAGCGCTGGATTCACAACTTGAGCGCCAGATTCAGGATCTGATCGTGTTCGCTGATGCTCTGAAGGAGCAGCTCTCTGATCTCTCGCATCAGCGCAGCCGGGCTCCCGCGTCTGATTTGATTCAACAGCAGAAAGCCCTTCAGCAAGCTCTTGGTGATGTGTCTTCAGCCGCGGCCACCGAACAACAGAAGCAACAGTTGTCTGCCATTAATCAAACATTGGCGGCCACCAGCAGTCGGCTGGACAACCTTGATAGTCGCGTTGCCGGCCGTCCGGCAGAACTTAAGCAACAGTTGGAGCAGGCCAGAAGTCTGAGGGCCGATTCTGATCATTATCTGGCAGTAACAAGCCGCCTTACAGCCAGTGCAGAAGATGTGCTTGATAAGCTGGCACTGGCTTTTGTTGCCGAACAGGATCAGAGAATGGCCTTTGCGCTCGATAAGACAGAGCAACAGATTGCCCACCTCTATGAGTACCTTGCGCTGGAGAATCTGGGGGAGGGCAAGCCATGAATCGCCTGACCTGTGCATTCATTTGCACCGTTATGCTGGCTGGTTATGCCAGTGCACAGGAATCTTTCCGGGTGGAGCTTGGCCGTGACGGAGAGACTATAGGCGATATGCGCCCGGTGTTTCTCAAATTCGAATCCCGGCCATTGCCCGCAATTTCCCCGACCGAAGTTGCTCGCAGGTATCAGCGCCTTTTTGAAACCTCTGACGAACCTGAAGTCCGGATTGACGCCCTTAATCGCCTTGCTAACATCCGGGATCGTTCAGGGCAGGACATTGGCTTTTCGGCGGCTGAAGAAGCAGGGATCTATCGTGACGTGCTTGAAAGTTACGAATCCATTCTGGCGAAAGGAACGTTCACCGGCCGGCTGGACGAACTGATTTACCAGATGGCCAAGGCGCATGCGCTGACAGGCCAGCCCGATGCATCGATTAGCAGGCTAAAACA
>DATJDA010000133.1:0-5647 GCA_035497695.1 Marinobacter sp.
CGGCTATGTTAAACTCGTGCGCTTATATTTTCGTCGTTTGTGGAAGTGAGTAACGGATTCTATGAGGTTCCAGGCCCCGGAAAGTTTGTCTGAGCAGATCGCCCGCCATGTCGGGCAGAGAATCATTACCCGTGAGCTGAAGCCCGGCGAGCGGGTTCAGGAGCTGAAAGTATCTGGCGAGCTCAACGTAAGCCGTGGATCGGTTCGTGAGGCACTGCTGATATTGGAACGACGTCATTTGGTAAATATTTTTCCAAGGCGCGGTGCGGTTGTCTCAAGTCTTACGCCGGAAAGCGTTAATAGTCTTTATGACATTTATATAAATTTGCTGTGCATGTTGGGCCGCAAGGTTCTGGAACGCTGGCGTGGTGATGAACTGGGAGGCATGATCGGGCAGGTGCGAGAGTTGCGTACCGTTATTGATGCTGTCGAATTAACCGGCGCCGATGCTGCAGAGCAGGTGATTGAAGCCGGCTTTGGGGTTATGAAATATGCCTATGGCCTGGTTGAAAATCCGTTTCTTGAAGAAACACTGGAAAACTTTCGGCCGGCAATCAGCAGAACCTATTTTGTCGCCCTTGAGCAGTATCGGGAGGAAATTGGTGCCACTGCAACATTTTTCCATCAGTTGGCCGAAGCGGCGAATAGTGGTGATGTGGATAAACTGCAGGCTGTTATCCGCACCTTCGGAGAGCGTCAGCGGGAGCGGGTTCTGACCATACTCAGAAAAGAGGCGAGCTCCTGACATGCGCCTGAAGTCCATAAAGCTATCCGGATTCAAATCGTTTGTTGATCCTACCACTGTGCCGTTTCCTTCAAATATGACGGCGGTAGTGGGCCCCAATGGCTGTGGAAAGTCGAATATCATTGATGCCGTTCGATGGGTAATGGGTGAGAGCTCTGCAAAATATCTGCGGGGTGAATCCATGACAGACGTTATTTTTAACGGTTCAAGCGCCAGAAAGCCGGTCGGGCAGGCCATTATTGAGCTGGTTTTCGACAACAGTGATGGCTCCGCGCCTGGCGAACTCGCCCAGTATTCCGAAATCTCGGTGCGCCGAAGAGTCTCCAGAGAAGGGCAGTCTGAGTATTTTTTGAACGGCTTAAAGTGTCGCCGGCGGGATATCACTGACCTGTTTCTCGGTACTGGCCTGGGCCCACGAAGTTACGCAATTATCGAACAAGGCATGATTTCCCGCCTGATTGAAGCCAAGCCTGAAGAGTTGCGGGTTTATATCGAAGAAGCTGCCGGTATTTCCAAGTACAAAGAGCGCCGCCGGGAAACTGAAAATCGTATTCGTCGGACCAGGGAGAATCTTGAACGCCTTACAGATCTCCGTGACGAACTTGGCCGGCAATTGCAACATCTCGAGCGGCAGGCAGCCGCCGCCGAGAAGTACAAAACTTACAAAATGGAAGAGCGACAAAAGAAGGCTGAGTTAACGGTTCTTCGCTGGCAGTCTCTCGATGATGATCTGCAGTCATCGCGGGGCAAAGTCAGAACAACCGAACTTGAGCTGGAAAAATCCCTGACAGAACGGATCAGCCTGGATACTTCGCTGGAGTCTCTGCGTGAGAGCCACCTGGAACGTGCTGAGCACTTTAATCGTGCACAAGCCCGATACTACGAAGCAGGTGCTGATATTGCCCGAATTGAGCAAAGTCTGGAGCATCAGCGGGAGCGTAGCCGGCAAATAGCAACAGAACTCGATCAGGCGTTGGCGAACCAAAGTGAGCTGGCCCGGGTGCTGGAGCAAGATGATGGAATATTAGCGGGGATCCGGGAAGAACTGGCCATGATGGAGCCAGAGCAGGAAGCGCTTACAGCGCGCTCCGAAGCGTCTGATGAGGAGTTACAACTGGCCGAAGAGGCTATGGCCGACTGGCAACATAATTGGGACGATTTTAACGCTCGTTCATCCGATGCACGTCGCGAAGCCGAACTTGCGCAGTCACGGATTCGCTCGCTGGAAGATTCAATAGAACAGCTCCGCACCCGACACAGCCGGTTGCAGGATGAAAAGAGCCTGCTTGAAAGTCAGATGGACCGCTCGGAGTTGGATGAACTGCTTGAACAGCAGGAGCTTTTGGAGCTCAAGCGTGAGCAAGCCGCTGATCGTATAGGCAATATGCAGGACGAGCTTCACAGCAGTCGCCAGAATCTTCGTGATGTGGAGCAGGACGTTGCCGGGAAGCGTCAGGCTGTGCAAAGTCTTCGTGCATCACTCGAATCCCAGCAAGTATTGCTCGATGAGCAATTGGGCGGGCAGGATGATGTGCTTCAGGCATGGTTGTCGGAACATGGTTTAACAGAGGCGCCGAGGGTTGCCGGCGAGTTAAAGATAGACAGCGGCTGGGAGTTTGCCGTTGAGCAGGTTATTGGCCGTTTAAGTCAGGGCCTGTCTCTGCCGGATATCGACCAGCTTTCGGACACCCTTACATCTGCCCCGAAAGGTCTCGTGCTGGTAGACGGCTCATCTGAAGCTGTTTCAGGTGGCGAAGGGCTTGCGGCAAAAGTGTCTGGTGTCCCCGCACTGACGCCTTTGTTTGCCACTATTGAAATCGCTGCTGATCTGCAGAGCGCACTTGCGTTGCGTAATTCCCTGAAGGATGGAAAAAGTGTAATTACTCCGGAGGGGGTGTGGATGTGTCGGGACTGGATTCGTATGCCAGATTCTGACGCTGGCCAGGTGGGTGTGATTGAGCGTCAAAAAAGAGTGACTGAACTTGCCGGGCAACTCACTCGGGCTGAAATCGCCCTGAAAGACGCAGGTGAGCTACTTGAAAGCTTGCAGGAACAGACGAACAACATCGAAAAATCCCGTGAACTGGCCCAGGCAACACTAAGTGATGCTGAGCGTGAGCTGAGTAATTTGTCATCAAAGGTTAGCGGCATTCGGGCCCGCGCCGAACAGATTGATGCCCGGCTGCACCGTATTCAGGAAGATTTGGCAGATGTTGCTTTCGGCCAGGAAGATTTGCAGGCGCAGCTTCAGGATGTCCGCGAAGAGTGGCAACAAGCACTGGCGACAACGGAAGAAAATGATGATGAAAAGGAGCGTCTGACAGAGCAGCGCGATGGCCTTCGTGAGCGCGTAGAGCACCTGCGAACGGAGGCACACCGCGATCGTGATCGTGCTCACCAGATAGAGCTTCAACTGCAATCCCTGCATAGTCGGAAAGAGGGCGTGGCGCAAACAATCGAGCGAACACAGCTTCAAAAGGTTCGGCTGGAAGAACGGTTGGACATGCTCAGAGAAGGGCGTGAAAATGCAGAAGAACCTATAGAAGATCTGCGCATGCAGCTTGAAGGCTTATTGGACAGGCGGCTGGCAGAAGAAGAAAAGCTGGCGGCAGCACGGGATGCCCTTGAAGAAATTGACCGTGAATTTCGTGAAAAAGAGCAGAGCCGCAGTCGCACCGAACACCAGACTCAGGAAGTGCGCGCAAAGCTCGAGAAACTGAAAATGGAGTGCCAGGCGCTGGAAATCCGTTCGGGCAATTACATTGAGCAACTCGACGAACTGGATGTAAAGCTGCACGAGGTTCTCGGGCAATTACCTGAAGGCGCCAATGATCGGGATTGGGCAGATGAGCTTGAAAAAATCGGTAATCGAATCCAGCGGCTTGGTGCGATTAATCTGGCCGCTATTGAAGAATATCAGGTGCAGAGCGAGCGTAAGACTTATCTGGACACCCAGCATGAAGATCTGATTGAAGCGCTGGAAACCCTAGATGGAGCCATCCGAAAAATTGACCGGGAAACCCGGCAGCGCTTCAAGGAGACGTTTGATCAGGTCAATAACGGGCTTCAGGCCCTGTTTCCAAAGGTGTTTGGTGGCGGCAATGCCTATCTTGAATTAACCGATGACGACCTTCTGGAAACCGGTGTTGCAATCATGGCGCGCCCTCCCGGAAAAAAGAACAGCACGATTCACCTGCTATCCGGTGGCGAAAAAGCCCTGACTGCCATCGCGCTGGTGTTTTCCATCTTTCAGCTTAATCCGGCGCCTTTCTGTATGCTGGACGAAGTAGATGCACCACTGGACGATGCCAACGTCGTACGTTATGCCAACCTGGTGAAGGAGATGTCCAGACAGGTGCAGTTCATCTACATCACTCACAATAAAATCGCCATGGAGATGGCCGATCAGTTAATGGGGGTCACCATGCATGAGCCAGGTTGTTCGCGCTTGGTATCGGTAGATGTGGAAGAAGCCGTTGCACTGGCGGAGGCGTGATTTTCGAGCCTGCACAGAAAAGCGACAAATATGACAATGCTGCCATCTATTGGGCCTGTGCGTTGTATTCGGTACGGGCTTTTTTTAAAGTAGCAGGGTTAAGGAATCCGCAAACAGGACAGCATTACTATGTCACTTAGGGAATGGTTAATTGCCATCGGTACCCTGGTTATCATTGGCATCGTTATTGATGGCATACGCCGGGTAAGGCGTGCACGAAAGGAGTCCATGGCGATTTCTTCCGGTATGGGTGCGGATGAACTCGCAGACTTGCCGCTGGATGAACACTATAATCCGGAGCTGCCCAATGGTGGGGCGCGGACAGTTTCACGGGATACCCTGGAAGAGCGAGGCTATGTAAAGCGCCAGAAGCCTGACAGATTTAGTACCCCCAAGCCCAAACCGACCCGTCCAGTTATTGCATCTGCTGATAAGGCCGGTGACGATGGGCTGTCGGGTTCAGGGTTTTCCTCGACAGATACAGGTGAGCCAGAGCTGGATTCTGGCTGGGGCGCCACACCCGATGAAGTCGATCAGTATGATAGGGAACTCCGGAGCATACAGCCAGAAGCTGAACCCGATACAGAAGCTGAAACCGTACTCCATCCATTGGGCGAAGTACGGCTGGAACAACATGAGCCGGAGTTTTCTGCTGAACCTGATGGTGTAGAAGATAACACCGCGCACCGTGAGCCCGTTAATCATACAAGGCAGCAACCTCTTGCCGGTGCAAACCGCCCGGAAGCCCGGGAGGTTATTGTTATTAATGTACTGGCGCGTAAAGACGATGAGTTCAGGGGTAGTGAACTGAAAAACCTGTTTGAAGCCTGTGGCCTGGAGTTTGGCGATATGGATATTTATCACCGCCACGAGGAAAATGACACCACCAGCCCTGTTCAGTTCAGTGTTGCCAGTGCAGTGGAGCCAGGAACTTTCCGGCCAGAACAGATGGAAGATCTGACAACGCCCGGCATCAGTTTTTTCATGAGCATGCCAGGCCCCTCAAACATACTTCAGGCTTTCGATTATATGTTGGAAACCGCCCAGTGTGTGGTGCGGAACCTGGGCGGCGAACTGAAAGATGAGCGCAGAAGCGTGATGACACCGCAAACAGCAGAGCATTGTCGCCAGCGAATACGGGAGTTTGAGCGGAAACAACGCTCACAGCGGGCCTGAGGTCGGACTAGCTAACAATGCCCGGATGCTCCGATAACAGCACCGGGCATTTTTTTTGACAGTTGAGAGTGCATACTCATGAGCAAAGTCACGCCCGAATTGATACAGCGTGCTGAAGAACTCCGTACTGTGATTGAAGATCACAGCTATCAGTATTATGTGCTGGACGATCCCAGAATTCCCGATGCGGAATATGACCGGCTGTTCCGGGAACTGCAGAAACTCGAGGC
>DATJDA010000134.1:0-4646 GCA_035497695.1 Marinobacter sp.
ACAATGGTAGCGCTGGTTTTATTCAGCCCGATCACTTCTACGTCTGCACCTTCCCGGCGGAATTTGATCACCGCCTTGTCCAGGGCTGCCACGGCGGTAATATCCCAGAAATGCGCACGGCTCAGGTCAATAACTACATTACTCAGTGCTTCCCTGAAATCAAAGGATTCCAGGAATTTTTCTGACGAACTGAAAAATACTTGCCCGGTTACCTGATAATTTCGGGTGCTGGTTGTTTCATCCAGCTCAGATGTTACTGACATAAAGTGGCTTATCTTGTTTGCAAAGAACATGGCTGCCAGAAGAATACCCGCCAACACACCGAGCGCCAGATTGTGAGTAACCACAACCACAGCCACGGTCACCAGCATGACAATATTCGTTGATAATGGATACCGGCGAAGGTTGCGTATGGAATCCCACGAAAAGGTTCCGATAGAAACCATGATCATTACTGCAACCAGAGCTGCCATGGGAATCTGCACCAGCAGACTATCGAGAACCAGAACCATGATCAGCAGGAAAACGCCCGCGGTCAGGGTAGACAGCCGCGTGCGGCCACCGGATTTTACGTTAATCATGGATTGGCCGATCATGGCGCAGCCCGCCATGCCACCGATCAGGCCGGAACCTATATTGGCAATGCCCTGACCTTTACATTCCCGGTTCCGATCACTTTCGGTATCGGTCAGATCGTCAACTATGGTTGCCGTCATCATCGACTCCAACAGGCCGACCACGGCCATAGGAAGGGAATACGGCAAAATGATCATCAGGGTTTCAAGATTCATGGGTACATCTGGCCACAGAAAAACCGGCAGGGTATCCGGCAACTCGCCCATATCACCCACAGTGCGGATATCCAGCCCCAGAATAGCCGCAACAAACGTCAGCACAACGATACACACCAGTGGCGATGGCAGGATCTTCCCCACCACCGGCACCAGAGGGAACAAGTAAATGATACCCAGGCCAGCCGCTGTCATGGCGTACACATGCCAGGTTACGTTAGTCAGTTCTGGTAACTGAGCCATAAAAATCAAAATAGCCAAAGCATTCACAAAACCGGTTACCACCGAGCGCGACACAAATCGCATCAGGCTGCCCAGTTTCAGAAAGCCGGCAACAATCTGGAAAACACCCGTCAGAATAGTGGCTGCCAGCAAGTACTGAAGCCCGTGGTCCTTAACAAGAGTTACCATCAAAACAGCCATGGCAGCAGTTGCCGCAGAGATCATCCCAGGCCGCCCGCCAACAAACGCTATGATTACGGCAATACAAAAAGACGCATAAAGACCCACTTTTGGATCTACACCAGCAATAATTGAAAATGCAATGGCTTCTGGGATCAGCGCTAACGCTACAACGATACCAGCGAGAAGATCGCCTCTGATATTGGAAAACCAATTGGCTTTCAGGGTATTTACCATAGCTTTGGGTACCGGGTTGGCTACACGATTTAAGTAATATCGGATTGCCGAGGCTGAAGTTACGGCAAAATAAGGGACGCGGAGTGTATCAAAATGCATGTACCGGCGTAAGGCTGCCTGTCCCCGCAGCCTCACTGGCTGCTATGATTCCGCAACGCAGACTGTCAAAAGGAGGTACGTTCATTCATGGACGAAGTTGCATCCCAGTTTCTGGCGGCTAATCAAACCACTTTAAACCTTGCCGTCGCGCTCCTTCTTGGCGCGATCATAGGTCTTGAGCGAGGCTGGGGTGCTCGTGAACAAAAGCCTGGCGAACGCATCGCCGGTATCCGTACATTCTCCCTTATTGGCCTTCTGGGGGGTATTTCTGCGGTTCTCGCTCAGGAAATCACCGTTTGGGCATTCCCTGTACTGCTGCTGAGTGTGGTGGCCATGGCGCTCGTAGCCTACAGCGAACGGCTCGATCATATCCGTAATTTCAGCATCACCGGCATGGTTGGTATGGTGCTGACATTCTGCTTCGGTGCCATCGCTGTGGCCGTCGATCCGGTGATAGCGACCACCGCCGCCGTGATTACTGCCATTGTTCTGGATAACAAAGACGAAATTCACGGCTGGGTACATAAACTCAAAGCCCACGAACTGGACGCTGCGCTCAAACTGCTGGTGATTTCTGTGGTGATGCTGCCACTACTGCCCAATCAGCAAATGGGCCCCGGTGGCGTACTCAACCCCCGTGAAATCTGGTGGATGGTAGTGATGATCGCCTCCATATCGTTTGTTGGGTATTTCGCCATGCGATTAGCCGGCACCAGCAAGGGCATACTCTTTACCAGTCTGTTTGCCGGCCTGAGTTCATCCACCGCGCTGACTCTGCATTTTGCCCGTCAGGCACAACGGCACCCGGCGCTGAGCATACAGTTTGCCGCTGGCATTCTGATTGCCTGTGGCACCATGTTCCCGCGCATACTGGTGTACGGTTTCGTAATCAACCGTGAGCTGCTGCCAAGCCTGATCTGGCCGGTAACGGTGATGACACTACTGCTTTACGTACCGGCAATCATCATTTGGCGCAGAAACTCCGAAACAAACCAGGTCAGCCAGCCAACGCTTAATCAGAACCCACTGGATCTGAAATCAGCAGTGGTTTTTGGTGGGCTCCTGACCATTATTCTGCTTCTTGGCGACTTTCTGAAAAACTGGCTGGGCGATACTGGTATCTATGTGTTGGCCGCCACCTCAGGCATTGCAGACGTGGATGCGATTACCCTGTCCCTTGCCCGCATGTCGAACAGTGGTCTGGCGATGGATGTAGCCGTTCTTGGTATTGTTATTGCCGCCACCATTAACAACCTGGTCAAGTCCGGAATGGCGTGGGTAATCGGAAATCGACAGATCGGTCTCTATGTGGCTGGGCCCATGCTACTGTCGCTCGGATCGGGGTTGCTGGTAGCCTGGTTTCAATAGTCAGAAAAACAGTCTTGGAAAATAAAAGCCTGTTCATGAAGAACCGCGAAAAAACACGTATATTCTGTGGTCTGATTCACCTCCTGGTAAGGACGTTTTAATGCTGTTTGCAATGATCATTGGCGGTCTGATTGGCTATGCTTTTGGCAAGTTTCCCGGTTTTCTCGTGGGGGCGGCCCTTGGCGCATTTCTTCTTAACCGTATAAAAAGCCGCCTGATTGACAAGCTCCAGAGTATTCAGTCCGGTTTTGTTGAATCGGTATTTGCGGTTATGGGTGCCCTGTGCAAAGCAGATGGCGTTGTCTCGAAGGATGAAATACAGATGGCCGAAGCCATGTTTGTGCGCTTCCGCCTGAATGAACTCCAAAAAGAAGCGGCCAAAGCCGCATTCACTCGTGGTAAAGCGCCAAACTTCGACCTGGATGCAGAGCTCGCGCATTTCCTGCGCATCAGCGGCCACCAGCCGGCTCTTCTGCAGATGTTTCTTCAGGTGCAGGTTTCTGCCGTTGCTGCAGATGGTGTAATTCATCCGGCCGAGCACGAAATGCTGGTCCGTATTGCCCGTGGCCTGGGCCTGCCGGAGAGCCAGGTTGATCAACTGGAAGCCATGTTACGCGGGGCTCATGCCGGTGCAGGTCAAAGACAGCGAACAACCAGCCAGCAACTTGACGATGCCTACAAGGTGTTGGGTGTTTCACCCTCCACCAGCGACACCGAGATAAAAAAGGTCTATCGCAAGCTAATGAGCGAAAATCATCCGGACAAGCTGGCCGGTAAGGGCTTACCGGAAAGCATGCGGGAAATGGCCGAAGAGCGGACGCAGGAGATCAGCAACGCCTACGATGTTATCAAGGAGGCCCGCAAGACCAACTGAAAGAATACCTGAAATGACATGTCATTGCGCTTCCGGATTTCGTAAAGTGTTGTGCGGGTACGCTATAAAAAGAGCGCCATAAAAACTCGCCAGGAACCCAACCAATGCCTGCTTCATTAAAGCCTCCCTTTGTACACGCCTTTACAGACGATGCCTTGGGCAAGGATGACGCTACAGCGCTTGCCCAGCGAATCCGAAACCGTGAGGTGTCAGCACTGGAACTGACCGAGGCGGCCATTAAACGTGCTGAAAGGGTTGAGCCGGTTATTAACAGCATCGTTACCGACGCCTATGAAGATGCACGAATACAGGCCAGGCGCCTGGATTCAGCGGGGTCTGCTGCAAACCCGGGGGTATTCAGTGGCATACCCACATTCATTAAAGACAACACAAATATTACCGGGCTTCCAACTCTGCATGGCTCCAAAGCCGTGCCTCCGAATACGGCCCGGAGCACGAGTGCTTTTGCCTCACAAATGCTGTCTCAAGGTTATATCTGCCTGGGTAAAAGCTCACTTCCCGAGTTCGGATTTAATGCTTCGACTGAGTTTGCTCATCTCCCGCCCACATGTAACCCCTGGAATCCTGCCTTCTCTGCCGGAGCATCGTCCGGGGGATCTGCTGCACTGGTAGCGGCTGGTGTAGTACCAATCGCTCACGCTAACGACGGTGGTGGCTCTATCCGCATTCCGGCAGCCTGTTGTGGGCTGATAGGCCTGAAGCCAAGTCGGGGGCGTTTGATTGATAACGATGCCGCTAAATCGTTGCCCATCAACATTGTCAGCGACGGCGTCGTTACCCGCTCGGTGCGGGATACTGCACATTTTATGGAGCAGGCTGAACGCTACTTTCATCGCCGGGGCCTGGCTGCCATT
>DATJDA010000135.1:0-11044 GCA_035497695.1 Marinobacter sp.
GCAAAAATATCTTCCCGCTGAATGTGTTCCGTCAGCATATGTTCCAGGCTTTTGACGACCCGGGTAATGCCCTGTGGCACATTCGGGTTAGTTCGGTGCACGGCTTCAATTTTTCTGGCCAGCCGTCGCAGTTTTGGCAATTGCGCCAGGTGTGCAGCCTCATACTCATCGGTAATAAGCTCCAGCAGCGAATCGGTATCCAACTCCTCCAGTGGTTTATGTTCCATATACACATCGAACAGACGCTGGCAAAGCACTCTGGGCTCAACGCTGGTTTTTTCAGCAAGCTCATGCATTGTGCTGTCACTATGCAGGGCTGGATCCAGACCATATTCTTTAAAGACTGCAGATATTTCAGGGCACTGGCTGATCAGCCCGCCAACGGTTGTTTCATTACAGCTTCCAAGTATGCTTTGGTATCTCATCACTCACCTCCAAGGCTCCAATAACATTCATTCTAGATGAATGTTATTGCATTGCAATGAGAATGACTCTCATTAACAGTAATATTTTGAGCTAAAAAACAGAAGTGACCTTCGATTCGGGTATTAAGCGTCAGGAGAAAACCATGAAGCGACGTTTGCGTATTGGTTAAAACCCAGCATGAGAAGAGCTGAGCCTGAGCAGGACATAGTTGGGCCAAGAGCAGGAATGAGCAAATCAGAGAGCAGGAAACGACTCTGAAAATTGGTGGGTCAGGTCACGGGGCAACGATAAGGTTGCACCCGGGACAGATATGGCGCCGATTAACAACCCGTGCTTACGCGGGAGTTTTTCGGGTCACGCCAACAATTTTCAGGTGTAATGATGGCCGGCCTTTTACCTGCCATTCAATACTCTCACCTATACTCAACCCAAGCATGGCCGCTCCGGCAGGCGCGAGTATGGATACGTGTCGTCCGTTGGGCTCAAATTCGTGCGGGTATACCAGCTCGAGTTCGTTTTCCTGACGAGTGTCTTCATTCAGGAAGCGGACTGTAGAGTTCATGGTAACCACGTCATCTGGCATTTCTGCCAGTGGAATCAGTTCGGCTCGGCTCAGTTCAGTTTCCAGTTGATCAGTGGTCTCGGTGAATTCTGTCAACTTGTCCAAAACTGCGCTAAGCCGGTTGTAATCTTCTTCTGCAACAGTAATCGCGGGTAATGCAGACATGTTGGTCTCCATAAAAAAACATAAAATTGGAATAAGATAAATGCGCTGAACCCGGCGTAATATAGAGCGGATTCAGCGATTAATAAGAAAAGCAGGATAGCTTCGGCAAGCCTTCGGAGCAGAAAGCTGAAAGTCAGAAATCGTGTTGTGTACAGGTAATATTTGCATAGTCACGATACAAGGGGATGTCAGCGCTCAAGTTTAATTGCTCCATATAAACCCGAATCTATCCCCTATTGTGGAAAAGTGCAATAGGTGAAAAGTCAGCCTGCCTTCTCAATAGCCTGGTTCAGATCTGCAATCAGATCCGCAGAGTCTTCCAGGCCAACAGACAGCCTGAGCATACCATCGGTAATCCCGCGTCTCTCCCGCTCTTCTTTGCTGATGCCGTGATGGCTGGTGGCGCATGGCTGGCTTACCAGGCTCTCCACGCCGCCAAGGCTGGGTGCAAGCAAGAAGACATTCAGGTGATCAGCAACGGCCACGGCACGCTCACGGCCACCTTTGATTTCAATCGTCACCATTCCGCCGAATCCATCCATCTGACGGCTGGCCAGCTCATGGTCCGGGAACGAGGGCAGCCCAGGGTAAAATACTCTCGCCACCATTGGGTTCTGTTCCATGGCAACCGCCACGGAAAGAGCGTTTTCGTTGTGCTGATGAACACGCAGCACCAGAGTTCTCAAACTTCGTGAAAGCAGAGCTGCAGTTTCCGGGGACAGTAACTGGCCCAGATTCTTGCGCCACGCGCCAATAGTGCGAATAAGTGCTGCTGACCCCATCACGGCACCGGCGGTCAGATCACTGTGGCCACCCATGTATTTTGTGGCACTGTGCACTGAGAGGTCCGCGCCCAGTTCGAGAGGGCGCTGATTAACGGGTGAGGCAAAGGTGTTGTCCACGACAAGCAACGCATCTCTGGAGTGAGCCAGCTTAGCCAGATTTTGAATGTCCAGAATGGCAAGAGTTGGATTGGCGGGCGTTTCACAATACACGAGCATGCCGGGTTTAGTCAGAGCGTCTGCCAGCGTATCCTGCTCATTCTTTAGCAGGAATTTAACGACAATGCCCAGCGCCCTGCAGTGATTGGTCAGAAGTTCCTGAGTGCCCCCATACAGATCACCAACACAAACAATTCCCTCTCTGCCGTGAGCCAGCAGAGTGGCTGAAATGGCGGCCATGCCAGACGCAAATGCCAGGGCAGCTTCGGCTTTTTCCAGGGCCGCCAAACCTTGTTCCAGCTCGCGTATGGTGGGGTTGGTACCCCATCGGGTATAAAGGTAGCCATCTGTACGCTTTTCAATAACATCCAGTAGCGCCTGAGTGTTTGAAAACCGATACGTCGTCGTGTTGTAAACCGGAGAATAAGGGCTGCCCAGGGCATCCTGATGGCGGCGGTTATGAATAATGGTAGTAGCTTTTCCCTTTCCGGATGGGGATGACATGGTGGCTCCAACAGGCATGATTAAGAAAGCCAGTGTACCTCGAAGCGCGCCGGATTATGAACCGGTACGTCAGGAAAAAATTTGCCTGAAGTCCCAGTCCAGGCTGTCCAGAAGGTTTTTCAGGCCCAGGCCAAGTTCTGTGTCGCCCTCTATAACCAGACGTCTCTGAAAAAATAACTGATCCGGATCTTGCTTGCGCTCGGCCAGAGTTTTAAAGGCGGATACAGAACCCCGGATTGTCGCATCGCCCGGGCCGCTTAATACTCTCAGGCGGCCCGCCCAGAATCCCAGAGTTACTCCCGGTTGGCCTCCATTTATTTCCAGGCGAATTTTGCGGCCTTCAAATTCGTCAAATTCACCGTCGGCAACTGCCTCGGCAAATAGTCTGTTTAAAGGAGCTTCAGCGATTAGCTGTTTAAGCGGTATCGGAATTTTGTGATCGATAGCCGTCAGCACCGGCGTAGGAGAGGGTAAGTACTCCTTTAAAATACTGAGAGTCTGTCTTAGCAAAGTGCTGCTTTGAAGCTGAGCTGAAATATCTCCCGGTGCGGGCAGTCCGGGCAAAAAAGGCAGCTTTGGAAAATGGCGGGGGATGAGATTCATGGCTGGCTCCGGGCGGTTTTAAATGCCCGCCCAGAGTAACGAAAACTCGCCCGGAAGGTTTTGATATAGCTCAGCTTTTATGTACCCCTTTTTCTACAGCCCACACCGCGACTTCCACACGGGAGCGAAGATTAAGCTTTTTCAGCAGGTGCTTCACATGAACTTTTACTGTGCCATCGCTGATGTCGAGACTACGGCCAATCATTTTGTTCGATAAGCCCTCGGCAATTAGCCGAAGAATATCCTTTTCTCTTGGGGTGAGGCTGTCGAAGTCCGGACGTGGTGCCTGCTGGGATCTGTTCGAGCGAAGGGCTTCTGCCAGCAGTGTTGTCAGCCGGTCACTGATAACCATTTTGCCAACAGCAGCCTGGCTCAATTGAGCAATCATATCTTCAGGCTCCATGTCTTTAAGCAGATAGCCGTCTGCGCCAGCACGCAAGGCAGCTACTACATCGTCTTCCTGGTCGGAGACTGTAAACATGACAATTCTTGAGCTCGTGTTTTGCTCCCTGAGCTTCTTCAGAGCCTCGATGCCATCCATTTCCGGCATGTTCAGATCCATCAGAACCAGATCCGGCTCCAGTTCAACAGCCATTCGGATACCGTCTGTGGCATTGCTGGCCTCGCCTATCACGACCAGGTGATCTTCCATGGCTACCAGTTGCTTTATGCCCTGGCGTAAAAGTGGGTGATCATCGATAAGCAGGATGGTCGCGGGTGCTTCAGACATGTGCTCTCTCTTTGGTTCAGGCGCTTGATGCTTCTGTAGGAATCAGATTCCGGTTTTTAGGGACAAATGTTAGCGCAACTTCCACACCGCCTTCATCCCTATTACTTACTTTTACTTGTCCTCCCAGAGTTCTTGCCCGGTCTTGCATGATGATCAGGCCGTAATGATTAACGGGCTGGCTGCTGGTTGGTAATCCATCCCCATTATCCAGAACCGTCACTTTCACTCTGGGGGATTCAAACACTACGGCCACTGATATTTCTGTGGCATTGGCATGTTTTACTGCATTGGACAGCCCTTCGCGAACGATCTGTAAGGCGTGAATTTCTTCGTTTGGCGATAATGTTTGGGGAGGAAGATTGTAGTTCAGGTTAACGGGTCTGCCTAACCGTTGGGAAAATTCTTCTACCGTTTTTTGCAAAGCCGTGGCCAGGTCTGGCGTATCCAGTTTCAGGCGGAACGTGGTCAGTAACTCTCTTAACTGCCGATAGGCACTGTTCAAACCGGTTCTGAGTTCTTCCAATATTTCATCATGTACCTGTTTTTGGTCGCCGGTTATGGGCAGTCGGCGCAGTCTGGCAACCTGCATTTTCAGGTAAGACAGAGATTGGGCCAGAGAATCGTGTAGTTCCCGGGCAATAACCGTGCGCTCTTCAACCAGTGTCAGCTGTTGCTGTTCAGTGATTTGCCGCTCCAGAAAGATCGCCGTGGCCAACTGGTCACTGAGGGTTTCCAGCAGGCGCCTTGCCGTGTCAGATAATCCTTGCTCGGCGGGATACCAAACCTCCAGTGTGCCAAGGAGCAGGCCGGGAGTTCTGATAGGCAACAGCAGCCGACGGCCATCATTACCGTCAACCGGAAGCTCGTCATAGGCTTCTGGTGTTACCAGGCAAGCATTGCAGTCGTGATCACGACAGTAAAACGGGCGCTCTTTCGTGGCCGTTGTGATGACCTGAACCGGCTCTGCTGAGTTTCTGTCGTGAAGATACAGACGTATAGGGCCAATACCCAGGAGCTGCTCTAACTCTTGCAGCATGGGAATAGCTCCGCTACACAGATCGTGGTTGGCATACAAGCCACGACTTGCTGAGTGTAAAAGCTGCAGGGCCGCGTGGCTTTTTTCCAGTTCTTCCGTTTTGCTGCGTGCTCGCTCCTCCAACTCGTAATAGGTTAGTGCAAGTTCGCTGGTCATCTGATCAAAGGCCTGTCCCAGTTGGGCCAGCTCATCGGAGCCCTTCATGTTGGCTTTCTGGGAAAAGTCTTGTTCGCTGATGGCAAAAGCAATATCAACCAGTTTCTGTAGCGGGCGGAGAATGCGATTTTTAAGGTCCAGAAACAGCGCAATAATAATCAACACAGAAAAGGCCAGGCTGATCATCTGAATCAGGTGAAGCAGATTAATCCGGGCCTCAGTGCGACGCTCAAGCATGGAAACCAGTTGATTCACATTGCTAACGTATTGTTCCGTGGTTTTCAGCAGGCTGCCCGGCAGTGAGGCTCCCGATCTGTGATGTTCTATTGCGGGCTTCAGGTGCTTGTCCCAGGTGCTGTGGACAGACTGGTACTGGATAGCCAGCGGGTGATCTTTTGATTCGGGAATCGCCCGCATAATAGCGGGCCCCGCGAGCTGGTCTTGATATTGGCTGATCATCTTGCCCAAAGGGGGGGCAGATTCGTCTGCGCTCCCGGCGCGGGCAAGCAGGTGAAAGGCGCCCATGCGCAGCGCGCCGGCATGGTTGATGGCTGTGGCGTTGCCTTCAATGCTTTTTGAAACGACAAGCGTGGCCATCATGCTGATCAGAGACGTCAGTGCGACGGCAACGATAACGATGGCAATCCGGTTTACTAGAGGGCTTCTGGGTCTCATTGAATCTCGTCTTTCATGCACGTCTCGTATCAGCTACTTCCTTGAGGATAGTCAATTACCCCCAAGGTAGTAACCCATCATAATCTTTGACCCTTAATGTAGCAAAAGATGAAACTGGAGGGGGACTAGTCTAAAGGCAGAGTGCATGAACTCAGTGGCGGATCAGGAAGATGAGCGACTTGCGTCATTGACAGTGGTTTTACCACTTGCCGTGACCGGGTTCGTGATCGCGGCCGGGTGCTGGACGCTGTTTGCGGTTGCGGGTGTGCATCTGCGCGCTGAGCTGAGCCTGAGTAGTCTGCAGTTTGGTTTTCTGCTGGCCATGCCCATGGCGGGTAGCGCAATTCTGGCAGTTCCGGCTGGCTTGGCGGCGCAGAAATTTGGTGCCCGCAGGGTTATGATCATATGTCTGGCCGGGCTGTCCTTGTGTATGGTAATTCTACTGACGACGGACACCTTCCCCGGTTATCTGATTGCCGGTGGCGGGTTGGGTCTTGCCGGTGGGTTTTACAGTGCGGGTCTGCAGTTCGTTACCAGCCACGCCAGGTCTTCCCGGCTGGGGTTGGTTCTTGGCATTTTTGGTGCCGGTGTCACCGGAGCCGGATTTAATTACTATCTGGTGCCGCTCTTTCATGAAGCCTTCTCGTGGCATGGTGTTCCCCTTGCCTATCTCATCGTTTTGGTGCTGGTGCTGGTTCTGCTTCTTTTACTTACGGATTCGGATGATGTGGCAGCCGACCCACAGGCAGAAACGTCTGTCAGGGTGTTGTTGCGTCAGTTACAGCATCGGAAGGTTTGGTTGCTTTCAGGGTATTTTGGCATTGTTGCGGGCAGCTTTTTTGCTCTGGCCCTGTGGCTCCCTGATTACATTTCTTCGCAATTCGGGCTGTCGCTGGAATCCGGTGCCCGGCTAGCCCAATGGTTTGTTATTCCGGGCGCCTTGGCTCAGATAACAGGTGGAGCGCTGGCAGATCGTTTCGGCGGTGTAAGAGTTGTCAGTCGGTCACTAGCTGGTTGCCTGGTGGCACTTTTTGTTTTGTCTTATCCGCCCATGACATTATCTGTCAGGGGTGTCGAAGCCATCCTTGAGTTTGAGTTCGCTGTGCCAATTGCTGTCGAGTGGTTTTTTATTGTTGCGCTTGGTGTTGCTATGGGTTGTGCGATGGGTAGCCTGCAGTGTGTCGTAATTGGTAGCAATCGCCAGTTGGCTGCGTTTGTGGCGGGCTTGCTACTGGTAAGCGCCTGCACGGTAGCTTTTGCGTTACCGGTGATGTTTGGCGCTGTGAACCACTGGCTGGGCATTCGCAGTGCTGTCTTTATGATTCTTTTTCTGCTGCTGATCTTCTGTATGTTTATGTTTTCCATGGATAACCGTCGGCAAGAGCGGAAGCGTCTTCTCCAACTAGGGATATAAAACACCTACCTCATAGGTGGTAGTAGGGGATTATGTAGTAGTAACCACGCAGATTTCAGGGGATTGATGGCACACAATGGTTCCGAATCGGAAAAACAATCCGGTAAGCGGAGAGGGAACCATGAGTCATTTGATCGATAAATTAAGTTATTTCAAGAAGATACGAGAGCCATTCGCGAATGGTCACGGCGAGACCCACAATGCTAATCGTGAGTGGGAAAATGGTTATCGCCAGCGCTGGCAACATGACAAGATCGTACGTTCCACTCATGGAGTGAATTGCACGGGTTCCTGCAGTTGGAAGATCTACGTTAAAAACGGCTTGGTTACATGGGAAACCCAGCAAACCGATTACCCTCGCACCCGTCCGGATTTGCCAAACCATGAGCCCCGTGGTTGCCCTCGTGGTGCCAGTTATTCCTGGTATATGTATAGCGCTAACCGCCTGAAATATCCCTTGATGCGAACGCATCTGATAAAGCTTTGGCGTGCCGCACGCATTCAGTTCAACGACCCGGTTGATGCCTGGGCATCCATTGTTGAAGACCCAAAGAAAACTGCCGAGTATAAGCCGCGCAGAGGTATGGGTGGTTTTGTTCGTTCCAGTTGGGATGAAGTGAATGAACTGATTGGTGCAGCGAACGTTTATACAGCCAAAAAGCACGGGCCAGACCGTATTATCGGCTTTTCGCCGATTCCGGCGATGTCGATGGTGTCCTACGCTTCCGGTGCCCGTTATCTGTCATTGATTGGCGGTACCTGCCTTAGCTTCTACGACTGGTATTGCGACTTACCCCCGGCGTCTCCGCAAACCTGGGGTGAGCAGACCGACGTTCCTGAATCTGCTGACTGGTACAACTCCGGGTACATCATTGCCTGGGGCTCTAACGTTCCCCAGACCCGCACACCAGACGCACACTTTTTCACAGAAGTTCGTTATAAAGGCACCAAAACCGTTGCCATTACTCCGGACTTTGCCGAAGTTTCCAAGCTGTCAGATGAGTGGCTAAGCCCGAAACAAGGGACAGATGCGGCTCTTGGTATGGCCATGGGGCACGTGATACTGAAAGAGTTTCACGTTGACAAGCCCAGTGAATACTTCACAGATTATGTGCGCCGCTACACCGATATGCCTTATCTGGTCATGCTGGAGAAACGGGACGATGGCCGTTATGTACCTGGTCGTTTCCTGCGTGCCAGCGATCTGGTTGGCGGGCTTGGGGAAGAGAATAACCCTGAGTGGAAAACCATTGCTATCAATGAAACCTCAGGCGAGCTGACAGCGCCAAATGGTTCTATTGGCTATCGCTGGGGGCAGAAGGGCAAGTGGAACCTGAAGCAAACCGCTAATGGCGGTGAGGTCAGTCTGCAACTGTCCATGGTTGAAAAGCACGACGAAGTGGTTGATGTTGCCTTCCCGTACTTTGGAGGCATTGAACACGAACATTTCAAATCTGTGGAAGTCAGTGACACGCTTACCCACAAACTGGGTAGCCGTAAAGTGGCGCTGGCCGATGGTACCGAAGGTCATGTGGTAACCGTTTACGATCTGATGATTGCTAACTACGGTATCAGCCGTGGCTTGGGTGATGATGACGGCGCAACGTCTTACGAAGAAATTAAACCATACACTCCGGCTTGGCAGGAAAAGATTACCGGCGTGCCTGCCGCACAGATGATTCGTATTGCCCGTGAGTTTGCCGATAACGCCAATAAAACCAAAGGTCGCTCAATGGTGATTGTTGGTGCCGGCATGAACCACTGGTACCACATGGATATGAACTACCGCGGCCTGATCAACATGTTGATCATGTGCGGGTGTGTTGGCCAGAGCGGCGGAGGTTGGAGTCATTATGTTGGCCAGGAAAAGCTGCGCCCACAAACTGGCTGGCAGCCATTGGCGTTCGGTCTGGACTGGTGTCGCCCGCCCAGGCAGATGAATGGAACCTCCTTCTTTTACGCAAACTCAGGCCAATGGCGCTATGAGAAACTGGGCGTAGATGAAATTCTGTCGCCACTGGCAGATAAGGAAAAATTTGGTGGCAGCCTGATCGACTACAACGTGCGTGCTGAACGCATGGGCTGGCTGCCTTCCGCACCGCAATTGAACCGTAATCCACTGGGCATTGCCGCTGAGGCAGAAAAGGCCGGTATGGAGGTATCGGACTATGTGGTTCAGTCGCTGAAAGATGGCTCTCTGGCATTTGCGTCAGAGGATCCTGAGGCTCCGGAAAACCATCCACGCAACATGTTTATCTGGCGCTCTAACTTGCTGGGTTCCTCCGGTAAGGGCCACGAGTACATGCTCAAGTATATGCTCGGCACCAAGAGTGGGCTGCAGGGCAAGGATCTTGGTCACGAAGGTGGCGTTAAGCCGAAAGAAGTGAAGTGGCATGACGAGGCTCCGGAAGGCAAGCTGGACTTGCTGGTAACGCTGGATTTCCGCATGTCTACTACCTGTCTGTATTCAGATATCGTGCTGCCGACGGCAACCTGGTATGAGAAAAACGACCTGAACACCTCAGACATGCATCCGTTCATTCACCCACTGACCGCTGCTACTGATCCCGCATGGGAGGCGCGTAGCGACTGGGAAATTTACAAGGGCATTGCAAAGTCTTTCTCCAGGGCATCTGTCGGCCATCTTGGCGTAGAGAAGGATGTTGTTACTCTGCCGTTGTTGCACGATGCTCCGGCTGAACTTGGCCAGCCATTCGATGTCCGGGATTGGAAAAAAGGCGAGTGTGAGCTGATTCCCGGCAAAACCGCACCACACATTATGACCGTTGAGCGGGACTACCCGAATACCTATGCACGCTTTACCTCGCTGGGGCCACTGCTGGACAAGTTGGGTAATGGTGGTAAGGGAATCAACTGGAATACCGATGATGAAATCAAGTTGTTGGGAGATCTGAATTACAAACACCTTGAAGGCGCTAATGCCGGTCGTCCGAAGATTGAATCGGCCATTGATGCTGCGGAAGTTATTCTGACACTGGCTCCGGAGACCAATGGTCAGGTCGCCGTGAAGGCCTGGGAAGCTCTGGGCGAATTTACCGGTTTGGATCACACCCATCTGGCGAAGAACAAAGAAGACGAAAAAATCCGCTTCCGGGATATAGTCGCGCAGCCGCGCAAGATCATTTCCAGCCCGACCTGGTCTGGTCTGGAAGATGAACACGTATCCTACAACGCCGGCTACACCAACGTACACGAGCTGATTCCCTGGCGTACCCTGACGGGTCGTCAACAGTTCTATCTGGATCATGAGTGGATGCGGGCATTCGGTGAGTCCCTGGTGGTGTATCGTCCGCCAATCAACACCAAAGCAGCAGCTCCGTTGCTTAACGCCAAATCGAACGGCAATCCGGAGAAAGCGCTGAACTTCCTGACACCACACCAGAAGTGGGGTATTCACAGTACCTACAGTGACAACCTGCTGATGCTGACGTTGTCCCGAGGCGGTCCCATTGTTTGGCTGAGCGAAGGAGATGCTGCAGACATAGGGGTTGTGGATAACGACTGGATTGAGGTGTTCAACGCGAACGGCGCGATTGCTGCCCGCGCGGTGGTCAGTCAGCGCGTTAAAGTTGGCATGGTAATGATGTATCACGCCCAGGAACGGATTGTGAATATCCCCGGGTCTGAAGTGACCGGTACCCGCGGTGGTATTCATAACTCCGTTACCCGGATATGCCCGAAACCGACCCACATGATTGGCGGTTACGCCCAGTTCTCATACGGCTTTAACTACTATGGCACCGTGGGCTCCAACCGTGACGAGTTTGTGGTTGTGCGCAAGATGCACAACATCGATTGGCTCGATGGTGAA
>DATJDA010000136.1:0-4316 GCA_035497695.1 Marinobacter sp.
TCTGTGTGGCCAGAAAGCACCAACCCTCCCGGGCCACTGCCCAGAGTCCCGATCAGGTTAAACTTGCCGGGCATGCCCGGCACACCCAGAATTTCCACAACAAACCCCAGTGCCTCCAGCCATTGCGCCAGAACTCGCACAACCGCCTCGTTGCTCTGATCCCATCGGGGAGATGCACTGCTAATCGACGGCAGAGATATCAAGCGGGTTAACATGTCTTTCACGCCGGGTACTGTCGCGGCATTAACTGCAGGTTGCGGCATAGAATCCTCTCAGGCGCTGATCAGGGTTATTCCGTTCGGCCACGCCGCCACACTTCAAATCTGGCAACGGCACGCACCGGCATAGGGTAAGCCACTTCACCGCCGGCAACCACCCGGGCAACCTCAAGCTCACGCTCACTAACGCTGACAAGACGCCCTTCAACCTTGTTGTCATTGGAAAGTGTTACCCGAACTTTATAGTCGATCCAGCTGCCTGCATTTTCAACACTGTCTGGGTACCACCCTCTGACATCCGGATTTTCCGGGGGCACGACCGTCTCCTGCTCCTCACTTGAGGGTTGCTGAACAACCGGAGCGAATTTCTTCAGATAGACATCGGGAACCTGAGCACCATTATATTGAACATTCCACCCCGCACCGACATGCTCGCTGTTCGGCTCATCAACCGGAATGCCATAAACCGGCGCGCGGGGATTTAACGTTAGCGCAAGCTCTCCGCCATCGACCAGCCACTGCCGATACAATGCAAGCAATTGCTCACTGGCAGCCAGCCCTCTGGCCTTCAACCCCTCACTGAACGTATGGACCGCCAGCGCCGCCCATTCCTGAGAAGACGTGTCGCTTTCCCGGGCACAATAGGCTGTTATCTGGCGCATCAGGCCGCTGTCACGGATAATGATCTCCAAAGGCCCGGTGACCGTTGAGGGCAGCGTTTTCGGATCGAGAAGATCCAGCCGTGCGTCCGGCCAGTTAAGTTCGATGCTGCCCGCGCCCACTGTGTTTAATTCTGCATGCAAACCTTCTGCACTCTGACGGACTAAAAACTCACCGGTCAGGGTCCTGATGCCCATGCGCATCAGATCGCCACTGCTGATCTGCTGGCGAGGATCCGGAGCACAGGGCAGAACAAAAACGGCGGGTTCGCCCGCGCCACTCTCACCATCGGCCGTTACCCAGTTTCGGAACATGGTTGCTTCAAGGGCAAGGCTCAGACCCTCGGCCCGTGCTGACCAGTTTTCAGGCATATTGGAGGAGTTCACAAGCGCGGCGAGCAGGTTAATCGGGGACTCTGCATCAACTTCGATCCGGCCAATTATCAGAGGCTGTGTCAGCCGGAAATCCTGCCAACTGGTGCCCGTCAGTACCAGGTGCCCATCAATACCAGAACCAATAGTGCCACGTTCCAGCACGCCCCATGTCTCAAGTGCGGTTCTCGCTTCGGAAAGACGCTGATCTGCCAGCCACCAGACTGCGCCCTTGTAGCCGGCGAAGCCAATCAATCCGAGGGCAATGAGTAGTGTCAGCAGGCGTTTCATCCGTAACTCCTCAGGCGGTGCCGTTAGTTGCGGGAAATCAGGGTGCCGACACCTTCGTCGGTGAAGATTTCCAGCAGGCAGGCATTGGCAACGCGGCCGTCTATAATATGAGCGGTTCTAACACCGTTCTCTACGGCACTTAAAGCGCAACGGATTTTGGGTAACATGCCACCGTGAATGGTGCCATCGTCAATAAGATCATTAACCTGCTGGGCGGTCAGGCCAGTCAGCACTTTGCCTTCTTTGCTTTTTAGTCCGGACACGTTGGTAAGCAAAATCAACTTCTCAGCTTTCATTGCTTCAGCCACTTTGCCAGCTACCAGATCAGCGTTAATGTTGTAGGAATCACCATCCGGCCCTACACCAATCGGGGCGATAACGGGGATAACATTGCTCCGTGTCAGCATCTCAATGAAGCTCACATTCACGCCTGCCACTTCACCAACGCGACCAATATCGATAATTTCTGTGCGCTCCAGATCGGGTGAACGCTCAACAACCTCAAGTTTGCGCGCACGGATCAGATTGGCATCTTTGCCTGTCAGGCCCACCGCTGTTCCGCCTTCGGCATTGATCAGGGAAACAATTTCTTTGTTAACCTGGCCGCCCAGAACCATCTCGACAACATCCATGGTCTCGGCGTCCGTTACTCGCATGCCATTCACGAAGCGGGACTGGATATTCAGGCGCTGTAATAAATCGCCAATCTGAGGGCCGCCGCCATGAACTACAATTGGGTTAATCCCCACCAACTTCATCAATACGACATCCCGGGCAAAGCTGCTCTTCAGGTCTTCATTTTCCATGGCGTTACCGCCATATTTGATCACTACGGTCTTGCCGGTAAATCGCTGAATATACGGTAGCCCCTTGCTCAGAACTGAAGCCACATGCACTGCTGTTTCACGATCCAACGTCATACTATTGCCCTGGTGATACCTGGTTAAAAATCATGCCCAATGAAAAGCATTGCGAAATAAAGTTGCCCGGCACGGCTGTCAGAAATCAACGGTTATGTCCGGTGCCGCCAGTTTCAGCTGCTCCCGGAACAAGGCTTTAATGCGTTCAAGTGCCTCCCCGGTTTCAGCCTCGAATCTCAACACCAGAACCGGCGTTGTATTAGATGCACGGCACAACCCCCAACCGTCGGCATAATCCACACGAATACCATCAATTGTGCTGATATTGCCATCGCCAAACCTGCCGTTCGCGATAAGGCGATCCATAATCTCGAACTTGGTGCTCTCGGTAACCTCGACGTTCAACTCCGGAGTGCTGATATCTTCCGGGAAGTCCTCAAAAACTTCGCTGCTATGGCGATCTTCAATACCAAGAATCTCAAGCAGGCGGGCTGCGGAGTAAAGGCCATCATCAAAGCCATACCAGCGCTCGCTGAAGAATATATGACCGCTCATTTCACCTGCCAGCAAAGCGCCGGTCTCTTTCATTTTAGCCTTCATATAGGAGTGGCCGGTTTTCCACATAATCGGACGGCCTCCCGCCTCAGAGATCACACCGGCCAGTCGGCGGCTACATTTTACATCGTAAAGAACATCGGCGCCGGGGTTGCGTGAAACCACATCACGGGCAAACAGCATCAGCAAGCGGTCTGGCCAGATGATTTTTCCCGTGTTGGCGACAACCCCCAAACGGTCACCGTCGCCGTCAAAAGCCAAACCAAGATCGGCCCCAACTTCCTCCACCTTGGCAATAAGATCTGCAAGGTTGGCGGGCTTGCCCGGGTCTGGGTGATGATTCGGGAAATCACCATCCACTTCACAGAAAAGTGGCACTACTTCGCAGCCCAGCTCTTCGATCAGCATCGGCCCAAGCTCACCGGCGATGCCATTGCCGGCATCCACCACGACTTTTAATGGTGCGGCTACCGCTATATCGCCAACAATCCGATCCAAATACGCCCGACGAACGTCCTCTGAGCGCTGACTACCCTGCCCGGACACAAAATCACCGGTCTGGGTTCGCTGATAGAGTTTCTGGATTGCCTCGCCAGAGAGAGTTTCGCCGGCAAGCATAATCTTGAGGCCATTATAGTTTGCCGGGTTATGACTGCCGGTCACCATGACCCCCGAGCCGGTTCCCAGATGATGGGTGGCGAAATACAGCACCGGTGTAGGCACGGCGCCTATATGAATCACATTGCAGCCGGTGGCCATAATACCCTGGGCCAGAGCATCGGCCAGTTCCGGGCTTGAGTGCCGGCCATCATAGCCAACACACAGGGTACCAACACCTCGCCCTGATGCTTCTGAGCCAATGGCCAGGCCAATAATCTTCACGACTTCAGGCGATAGCGATTCACCCACAATTCCACGAATATCATAGGCCCGAAAAATATCTGCGCTGAGTTCCGTCTGCGGCAGGGAAATTTCTTCAACATCCAGAAAATCATCGCCATTTCCAAAGCCAAGTACATCTTCATCACCATCAAGCATGTCGATATCAGGCATGTCTTTATCCTGAAACAGCGGCTCACCAACCGCAGACGCCGACGCTCCGGACGGTGCTGGTTTTGATGATTTTGGCTTGACTGTGTCAGCCTCCCGGACAATGCGCTTATCGACAACCTGAGACAGCCGGAACAACACCTCTCCCGAAGAAGCTGCCATATCCCACTTCAGTGTTGGCAATTTAAGACGCTCGCCACCAAATGCTTTGTGCGCCCACTGAATGAGGGCGGTTATATCATCCCGCAGGCTGCGCTGTGCATTGCTGAGCAGTAGCCACACCAGAATTGCTGCCAGCAGCGTGGGAGTAC
>DATJDA010000137.1:0-3538 GCA_035497695.1 Marinobacter sp.
GAGCTCTTACTATCACTGCTGCCGCCACAAGCGACCAACCCGAAGGTTAGAAATAGAATAGAAAGTGTGGCAAACAGGGATTTTAGAAACTGGCAGGACTTCACGCGGTGGTCTCCCATTGTTGTTTTAAAAAAGAGGATGGGAATATGGTGCGGTGGTGATGGGTTTTAATCGTCCATGCTTCCCAATCCTTCAAACAGCACGAAATGTTTCGTCTTGACCATAACATTACTAACAAGTAATTCATATATTGTGTTTACGACTTAAGAGTTTTGGTGTCTAACCTAGTGCAAGCCACACACCCACCAACATCATCAGGCTGCCGGAAATCCTATTGGCTGTTCGAACACCGTCGCCGCTACGTAGTGCCCGGCGTAGGGTGCGTCCACCGTGGGCATATAGCTGCAGGCAAATAAATTCCAGAGTCAGAATAATCAAAACTAGCGCCGTCAGTTGTGGTGCTACAGGCAGACTGCTGTCAATGAACGGCGGCAATAATACGATAAAAAATGCCCAGCCTTTGGGATTGGCAATCGCGGTGACAAACCCCTGAATGGCCAGGTGCCACCGTGACGTCGTAACGGGCTCTGCGTTATCTTCGGGCATAGACATTTTGCCCCGGGAGCGCCACATCTGCACCCCAAGCCAGATTAAATAGGCACCACCGGCGTACTTGAATACCTCGAATGCCGCTGGGTATCGAAGCATGACAGTAGCAACGCCTATAGCGGACGTGGCCGCAACAATCCCGACGCCTGTCAACTCTCCTGCCATCATCCACATTGCCCGTCGAACACCGACAGTAATACCCAGTGACAAGGCCAGAGTCATACACATGCCTGGCGTGACCGAAACCAGAAAAAACGTGGGAACAAAGGCAGATAACAAAGAAACATTTAGAAACGACATCAAGAGACTCGTCACAGTTCAGGTTGCGGAATGTGCTCAAAACTGCACCAAAATCCACCTAAGCGCAAGCGGTCAATCGATATCCGAACCCTCGTCGGCATTCCACTCACTACCCTGGCCTGAGGGTTCAAATAATCCTTTGAGTGTAAAGTCGCGACGGCGAATCATAAGATATCCGGCCCGTCGGGGAGCAATAGTTTGCTGGTATTCATGAACATCACCTTTTGTGGCACCGAAGCCAAGACAATCCCTGTTGGCAAAACGCCGCATCGATCAGGCATGAATACACATCAACATCAACTTCGTCTGCCTGGCAGCGAACATTGAGGGGGCCTGGATAAATAGTGGACGGGGATTACTCAGGCGCGGCCCCTTCTATAAACTATAGAAGGGTATGAGACAGAAGGTTAGCTGGAACAGGTGAAACTTTGCTCACGAAGCGCCTCTGGCCAGGCTCTTAAGGATTATCACTGAATTAAGTTGAAGCACTATGCTGGCGTTTTTGATATTTCTGACAACACTCATTCTGGTGATATGGCAGCCACGAGGATTGGGAATTGGCTGGAGCGCACTCGCAGGCGCGAGTGTTGCCCTGGCAACAGGTGTCGTTGGCTGGGATGATATTGGTGTCGTTTGGCACATCGTCTGGGATGCCACTTTTACATTTGTTGCGCTGATTATTATTTCGTTAATTCTGGATGAAGCCGGGTTCTTTACCTGGGCTGCGCTGCATATTGCCCGATGGGGTAACGGCCGGGGGAGAAGACTGTTTCCGTTAATTATTATTCTTGGAGCTGTAATTACGGCGCTATTTGCCAATGATGGAACCGCCCTGCTCTTGACGCCTATTGTGCTGGCGATCATGGTTCGCCTCGAATTCAGCCCCAATGCTGCCCTCGCCTTCATCATTGCAACAGGGTTTGTTGCCGATTCCACCAGCTTGCCTCTGGTTATTTCTAATCTGGTCAATATCGTTAGCGCCAATTATTTTGACATCAGCTTTAATCGGTACGCTCAGGTAATGGTGCCTGTAAATCTGGTTTCACTGGCGGCCACTTTGGTGGTTCTTTGGCTTTATTTTCGAAAAGAAATACCGCTTGAGTATCGGGTTGAGCAGTTGGAAGCACCCTCGTCTGCTATTCGCGATCATCAGATTTTCCGTGCTGCGTTTCCCTTGCTGATCGTTTTGCTGATTGCGCTGTTTGTTACCGCCCACCGGGCGATTCCGTTTTCCATGATTATGGGCACTGCAGCGCTGATTCTTGTGGCAATTGCCGGGCGATGGTTTTCACCAGGTGAAGGCCAGGTTGTTTCGCTTCAACACGTCATAATGAACGCACCCTGGCAGATCGTACTGTTTTCGCTGGGTATGTATTTGGTCGTTTACGGTATGGGTAACGCCTGGCTTACCGCCTGGTCGTCAGGCGTGCTGATGTGGCTGGCACATCAAGGGGACATTGTCGCCACCATTGGCACCGGGTTTGCCTCCGCCATTCTGGCCTCGTTAATGAACAACATGCCATCAACACTGGTGGGTGCATTAGCGATTGATCAGGCGCAGGTGTCCAGCCTGACGCAACAACTTATGATTTACGCCAATGTTATTGGTAACGATCTTGGTCCAAAATTCACCCCAATTGGCAGCCTTGCCACTTTATTGTGGCTGCATGTACTTGCTGGTAAAGGCCATCGTATCTCATGGGGCCAGTATATGAAGGTGGGGCTGGTGATCACACCACCAGTGCTACTGGCCACATTGGTAGCGCTGGCGCTCTGGTTGCCGCTAATTTCCACGCACTAGCGTTTGCCGCAAGGTTGATAATATTAGGGTCCGTTCGCTATTCGCGCTAGAGTGGATGAGCCACCAGAGGTATTTGAATGAGGCATTTTTACAAATGAAGTCGCTACCTGAGCGCATCAAAACCAGCGCTGTGCGCCCGTCGGATTTACAAGGGCTGAGCCGGTTGGTGATAGACGCCATTACTGGTGTGACCGGAGTGGTTGAGTCGGTACATTACACCGTTTTGCACATGCAGGTGACATCAAAAACCCCGGTGTTGCCTGGTGGTGGCTTAAGATTTATCTATCGGAGCATTACTCAGGTTACCCGGGTGACGGGTGTTGTGCTGGATACCCTGCTTGAGGCATTGGTACCTTTGGTAGAGTCGGGTAAGTCGTCTTTTGCACGAGACACTGTTCTGGCTGCCATTAATGGTGTTCTTGGTGATTATCTGGAATCATCCGGCAGCCCTTTGGCCATTCCCATGACTTTTCGAAAACACGGCCAACCTGTGGAACTGAAACAAACGTCACTGGCCGCTGCCTACCCTCGGGCTACCCAAAAAGTGATGGTACTCGCTCATGGCCTTTGCATGAGTGACCTGCAATGGGGTCGCGACGAAACACAAACAGAATCCGAGACCGGGACCCAGGGCACTGAAGAAGCGATACGCTATGCCCGCATGGCAGAAGCACTGGGTTATACCCCACTTTTTCTCCACTACAACTCTGGCCGGCACATTTCCACTAACGGCCGTGAATTTTCCTCACTGCTTGATACTCTGGTTCAAGAGTGGCCCGTGCCGATAACAGAATTAGTGGTCGTCGGGCATAGTATGGGCGGGTTGAT
>DATJDA010000138.1:0-3850 GCA_035497695.1 Marinobacter sp.
GTGATGCCGTGTTAGTGGCCGGCGATGTGTTTGATGCTCAAACCGTTTCCGATCGAACCATCCGCCGAGTGTTTAATGCAACTAAAGCGTTTCCAGGCCCGTGGATAATGTTGCCGGGCAATCACGATGCTGCGTTAGCCGAAAGCGTTTGGACACGCGCGCGGCGATTGGGAGCGGTGCCTGAAAACGTACACCTTGCGCTCGAGCCCGGCATTATTAATCTGGAAGCCCAAGGCCTGTCAGTGCTTAGCGCACCTCTCACACAGCGTCACACTTACAGCGATTTAACCGATACTTTTGATACGACAGAGACTCCCGAAGGGTATGCCCGCGTCGGGCTGGCCCATGGCAGTGTACAAGGGGTATTGGCTGAGGGTATCGACGCCACGAACCCCATATCACCAACCCGTGCAGAGACAGCCCGGCTTGATTATCTCGCGCTTGGAGACTGGCACGGCACGAAACAGATTAATGAGCGCACCTGGTACAGCGGAACACCCGAACCAGAACGGTTCAGGAACAATGACGCTGGCTATGCGCTGATTGTTAGCATTTCTAACCCCGGCGCAATACCAACTGTAACACCTGTGAAAACCGCTCGTTATCAATGGCACCAATGGCAGGAAACGCTGGCAGTTGAATCTGATCTCGATCAGTTACTTGTGAGGCTTCACGCGTTGCCCGAAGCTTCTGTGGTTGACCTTCGCCTGCAGGGCTCGGTTACTTTGGGCGGTGAAGAAAGATTACTCAAATCACTGTCTGTGGCAGAGGCCCGGTTTCGAAGTATCCAGTGCGATCGAAGCGGGCTGCAACTGGAACCCACAGATGACGATATTGCCGCACTGAAAGCCGACGGTTATGTGGGCGAGGTTATCGAGCTTCTTAGAACCAGGCAACGAGATGAAGATGGGGAGCCCGCACGAGACGCCTTGGCTATTCTGGCAGGGCTTTTGAAAGAGCGAAAACCGGAGGCCGGCGAATGAAGCTTCATCGTCTGCAAGTGGAGCAGCTTCGCCAGTTCCGTCAGCCGTTCGTGCTGGCAGATCTGCAACCGGGTCTGAATCTGATTCACGGCCCCAACGAGTCTGGCAAAAGCACGTTGGTGCGGGCCATTCGCGCTGCTTTTTTTGAGCGATATCGCACAACGTCCGTGGACGATCTTCGCCCTTGGGGCGATTCCGCTGCGGCGCCCACAATTACTCTGGACTTTACGGCGCAGGGAAAATCCTGGCATCTGGTGAAAAGCTTCCTCCAACGAAAACGCTGTGATCTTACCATCGGCTCAACCAATTACAGCGGAGATGAAGCCGAAGAGAAACTCGCTGAACTTCTTGGGTTCCAGTTTTCATCCAAGGGGGGCAGCAAACCCGAACACTGGGGTGTGCCGGGGTTATTGTGGGTTGAGCAGGGCACCGGCCAGAATATCGAGCAGGCCGTGGAGCATGCCGGCGTTCATCTGAAATCTGCGCTCAAGTCCCTGGTCGGTGAGGTAGCCAGCACCGGTGGTGACGAGCTGATAGATCAGGTTAAGGCTCGCTGGAGTGAGCTGTTTACCCCTACGGGAAAACCTCGCGGTGATTATCAGAAGCTGGAAAAAGACCGGGGCGAGCAGCAGGATAAAATCAACGATTTGCAGAGTCGCGTCTATAAATATCAAGAGCAAGTGGACCGGCTGGGTAAATTGAAACAGGAGTATGAACGCACAGAGCAAGAGCGGCCCTGGGAAGACTTGGAGCACCAGCTCGGGCTGGCAAAAGTGCGATCCCAGCAAATAGAAAAACTGGAACAACAACAGACACAGGAAAAGGAAACCCTTACCCATCTGCAGAACAATCAGGTTCTGTTGCGGCAGAACCTCGATCAGTTTCAGAATGTGAGCAGGAAGCTGGAGGGCCGAAAAGTCGATCTTGATAAGGCTCAGCGCATGCTGGAGCAGGCTGAGGCACGTAATCCGTCCCTTGCAAAAAACATTGAAGAGGCAAAGGCATTTTATGAGGCCGCTGGAAAACGGGTAGAGCAGGCTCGCCTTCACGAAACTCGCTCCCGCCTTGAGCAGGAGATTCACCGACTTGAACAGCAAAATAAAATACTGACTCAAAACCTGGAGCAGGCTCAGAAACATCAGCAGGAGCTTGATCAGGCAAAAAATCAGGCATCTCAGAACCACATAGATATCAGTGCCGTAAAAAACCTGAAACTCACCGAGCAACAACTGGGTGAAGAGCGTATCCGCTCACAAACCATCGCTACCCAATTAACCTGGCAACTGGAGCCAAACGCCAGGCTTCACCTGAATGAAGAACCGTTGGAAGGACAGGGTGAAAAGCAGTTGCTCGAGGTAACCAGGCTTACGATTCCAGGAGTAGGTGTTCTGGGTATAGCGCCCGGTGGAAACGAGCTTGCGAGCACACAACGAAAGCTTTCAAGCCTGACGCAAAGTCTGACTGACCAGATGAAAACTCTGGAAGTGGACTCCGTTCAGCAGGCCGAACAGCGTCTTTCTGTTTACGAGGCGGCTGAGCGCACGTTGAGACATACTCAGGAGCTACTTAAGTCCGTTGCTCCAGTGGGTATTGAGCAGCTTTACACCGATCAAAAGGAAACAGAAGCTGTGCTGCAAAGAGTAATGGCTCAACTGCGAAGTAGTCCGTTGCCGAACGAGCACATTAAGGTAACCGATGTTGGGTCTGCCGAAACCGAGCTTAAAAGGGCCGAAAAACAACTTGCAGAATCAGAGACTGAAAACCGGAATCTACAAACGGAGATTGCGACTCTCCGGCAGGCGCGGGATTACGCCCAAGCTGAAATGCAGCGACTTCTGGATGAAGTAAACCATCCGGAATCTCAGAAACAGCGCCAGAAATTTTCAGCAGAGCTGGCTGAAAACGAAACCAGACTGGGTGGTATTAAAGCAAGTCTGAAAACCCGCGAGCAAGAGATACAGGAAGCCCGCCCGGAGATCTTGCGGCAAGATATCGAACGCTATCAACGCAGTATTAACACCCTCCGCCAAACACAAGAAGAAAGACAGCGGGAGTTGAGGGATATTCAAATCCGGCTGGAAGCCTGGGGCGCTGAAGGTCTTGAAGACCAACTCAATGAACGTGTCGCAGAACTTGAGCAATGCAACCGCCGCTACCAGGAGCTGCACAGGCGCGCACAGGCACTGGATCTGCTTCTGAAGCTGCTTATGGAGAAACGACAGGCATTAACTCAACGCCTGCAGGCGCCGCTACAAAAACACCTCGATCACTACCTTTCATTATTATTTCCGAACGCTTCTCTGGAAGTGGATGAATACTTACGGCCCGGCACATTCACACGGGGAACTGAGTTTGGCCAGATTGCTGAATTAAGCTTCGGTGCACGGGAGCAGATGGGCCTGATCAGCCGCCTGGCTTACGCAGACCTGCTTCAGGACGCGGGAAAACCCACTCTGGTGATATTGGACGACACATTGGTGCACAGTGATAAAGATCGTCTGGAGCCGATGAAGCGTATTCTGTTCGATGCTGCCAATCGCCACCAGATATTACTGTTCACCTGCCATCCGGAAAAATGGAACGATCTAGGTGTTCAGCCGCGCGACCTTCTGGCTTTGAAGGGTCAAATGGCCGGTAGTTACTCAAGTTGACTGACAATATGAATTTACTTGATTATTTCCAGCTATGTATTAAAGTTATATTTATAAATTTAACAATAAGAATATAACTCTACAAATGTTGCAAATTATGCATCTCAAGCCCTATAAACATTACATCAATTAATAAATGTTCTTGTATTATAGAAAATTGCAATTGTCAGATATAAAATTTTACAAATTAAAGTATTTGGAGATCGCTTAGAAGGC
>DATJDA010000139.1:0-3451 GCA_035497695.1 Marinobacter sp.
CACAACCTCTGTCGCATTTTAGGCCAACAGCCCGCAATCAGTTCGCCGGGTGTTGCCAGGCCGTTTTGCCTGCTGCCAGGGTCAGACGGACTATTCCGGGCAACTCCCGGCCAATAACAGGAGCATGCCGCCCAGCAGAAACAAGGGTGTTGGCGCCGGGGGTCCAGTGCGCATCAGGATCAAATATGCACAGGTCGGCAACGGCACCCTCAGCCAGGCTGGCCCGGCTGCCAATTATTGAAGCCGGGCCATGTGTCAGTGCCCGGACCAGCGTGCCAAGGGTTAACTCAGCCTGGCTCACCAGTTCAAGACCCAACGACAGTACACTTTCCACGCTGGACAACCCCGGCTCCGTCGCAGCAACGGGCGCTTGTTTCGCTGCGGAATCGTGGGGCTGATGCTGGCTGACAATGGCGTCAATAACGCCACTACGAATGCCGGCAATCAAAGCTTTTCGATCTTCCTCACTTCGAAGAGGCGGTCGCACATGAAACCGGCTGTCATAGCCCGCCAGCGCTTTATCTGTAAACACCAGTTGATGCATAGCCACATCGGCAGTCACAGTAACACCGCGCTCACGCGCAGCCGCAAGCATATCGACGCTGCGGGCACAAGAAAGCTGGCTCAAGTGCAGCCGCACACCCGTTTCTTCCGCCAGCAGAATCATTTCCATAACGGCGGTTGTTTCCGCCACCTCGGGTATACCCAATAAACCAAGGCGAGATGCTACCAGGCCATCATGTGCATACCCATCGGCAGCCAGCGCCTGATTTTCAGGATTGAACATAACGGTTAACCCGAACGTTCGCGCATAGGCCATGCAACGGCGCAGGATACGGGCATTGCGGACGCATTTAGAACCATTGCCTACCGCCACACAGCCTGCAGCGGCAAGGCCCGCCATGTCACTGAGCAAATCTCCCTCAAGACCGCGGGTTATCGCCCCCACCGGCAATACATGTATGGGCGAATGCAGGGCCGCCATATCCATAATCAGATGCGTCACTGCGCTGGAGTCATTGACAGGGGACGTTTCGGGGGAAGCACATACGGTGGTGAAACCTCCGTGAGCAGCCGCGCGGGTTTCCGAGAAAATATTGCCCTTCTGGCCGTTACCAGGCTCTCTCAAATTGCAAGAAAGATCAATAAACCCCGGGGCTATAATGCAGCCTTCAGCATTAAAGGTTTCATCAGCCGTGGCCTGGCCGGCAGCCAGCCCGGTTGCGGCAATCCTGCCATTGCGGATCAGCAGGGCGACGTTATCGGACTCAATGCCCTGCTCGTTGCAAAAACGACCACCAACGATTTTCAGGCTGGTTTCCCGGCCTGTTCCTGCTGTACTCATGCGCCGGCCTCCCCGCTCTGCCGTTGCTGGCGTTCAGCTACCTGCCCACCCATGGCCATAGACATAACTGCCATACGGATGGCGATGCCATTCGTCACCTGATTCAGAATCACCGACTGTGGGCCATCAGCAACGGCCGATTCGATTTCCACGCCCCGGTTGATGGGCCCCGGGTGCATCACGATACAATCCGGGTGGGCAAGCGCGAGCTTCTCCCGATTAAGCCCGTAGAGCCGGTAAAATTCCCGTTCACTGGGCAACAGTGCGCCCTCCATGCGCTCTTTTTGCAACCTCAGCATAATCACAACGTCCAGATCCTTCATACCTTTGGCCATATCGTACTCTACGGTGCAGCCAAGACTGTCGACGTCTTTGGGCAACAGCGTTCCGGGTGCGATAACACGAATATCCGACGTGCCAAGCTCATTCAGGGCGCGGATTTGTGAGCGGGCAACACGGGAGTGCAATATGTCACCAACGATAGCCACCCGCAGCCCTTCAAACTGATTCTTGTGCTGGCGAATGGTAAGCATATCGAGCATGGCCTGAGTCGGGTGCGCGTGACGGCCATCTCCGGCATTGATAATTGCCACGCCCGGCGTGACACTTTCAGCGATAAAATGAGGTGCACCGCTTTGCGAATGACGCACCACGAACATATCGCTGGCCATGGCCTCCAGATTAAGCAGGGTGTCAGACAGTGTCTCGCCTTTGGACGTTGCAGACGTATTGATATCCAAATTAAGCACGTCAGCAGACAAGCGCTTGGCAGCCAGTTCAAAGGTACTTCGGGTGCGGGTACTTGATTCAAAAAACAGGTTTACAACCGTGCGGCCACGAAGCAGCGGCACATTTTTTATGGTGCGCTCGCCCACCTCGATAAAGGAATCTGCGGTGTCCAGAATGTCGGTCAGAATGTCGCGCCCAAGACCATCCAGTGTCAAAAAATGCCGCAACTGACCATCCCTGGTCAACTGCAAGTCGTTCGGGTAAAGATCGTTTGCGTTCATGGGCTGCCTGTCTGTCTGCTACGGTATCGTGTGGCTGAAGTAATCGCTTACTGTCCGGGCGTCTGAAACTCTATGCGCAAAGGATCCGGGCCACGCAACTTGATACGCTGATTCGGTTCAAGGATCAGGGACTGACCCGTCACGTCCGGCTGAATTGGCAGCTCCCTGGCCCCCAGGTCGATCAGGGTAGCCAGTATGATACTGGCTGGCCGGCCATAATCGAAAATCTCATTCATGGCTGCGCGGATGGTGCGGCCGCTCATGATTACATCATCGATAAGAATAATATCGCGGTCTTCAGTATTAAATGGCAGGCTGGAAGGTGTCACTTTCGGATTCAGGCCAATGCGGCTGAAGTCATCCCGGTAGAACGAAATATCCAGCTCACCAAACGGCTCTTCCAGTGCCAGGCGCCGGGTCATCACTTCTGCCAGCCAGACTCCACCCGTTCGGATACCGATAAGTGCCGGCGAGGTAACTCCCCGTTTCTTAAGCAACTGACGTAAATCAGTTTCCAGCTTGTCCAGCAGTTGGTCTACATCAAGCAATGCGGTCATTACTTCCTCACTATTCCCAAAGCCGGTATTTATTATTGCCTGGCACGGGCACTCTGTAGTCCGAACCAGGTTTCCAGAATCAGTACCGCAGCACGATCATCAACACCATGGCGGCCAAAATCCCGGCTACCTCCGGCACTGATAATCTCGCCCTTTGCCTCAAAGCTGGTAAGGCGCTCGTCAACCATCTCCACCGGCAAGTGGTAGCGACCATGAAGGCGCTTACCAAACTTGCGCGCTTTGGCACACATTTCGTTTTCGGTATCGTCCATGTTAAGCGGCAAACCCACCACAATGAGATCGGGCTGCCACTCGGCCAGCAAGCTTTCAACCTCGCTCCAGTCCGGTATGCCATCGCGTGCAAGAATCATCGCTATCGGCTGCCCGGTACCCAGCATTTCCTGGCCAGAGGCAACACCAATACGGCGGGTGCCAAAATCGAATGCCATAACACGGCGAGAAGCAGCCTCAGGCATGACCAACTGTGTCGCTTAACTGGTTCAGGTCAATGCCCATTAACTGGAGAACAGCCTTATACC
>DATJDA010000140.1:0-1726 GCA_035497695.1 Marinobacter sp.
ATTGGAATGTCTTATGAGTCCGGGGCCTGTAACGGCGATGCCACACGCCTCAATTGGAAGGCGGCACTGGAAGCTGCCCAGACCGCCAATGGCAGTAGTGATCTGGGTTATAATGACTGGCGCTTGCCAAATATGAAAGAACTGGCGTCTTTAGGTGAAATTGCCTGTAAGCAGCCCGCCATTAATGAAGCTATGTTCCCGAATACCCAGCATGAAGAATATGCAGTGGGCTATTGGTCTTCATCTCCGCAGCTTAATTCCGATCCCAAAAAAGGAGGCAATGCCTGGTATGTTATCTTCTCTAGTGGTGGGGTGGGCTATTCAGGTAAACATTTAACCTACTATGGGCGTCTGGTTCGCGGAGGCTTGTAGTTGGCCGTAAAACGGGCCGGCTTCCATGCCCCTCGCCAAGGACAGCTTGTCCGGGTTGCGCTGTGCGCACCCGGACCGCGCAACTTACTTCACACCGAAGCCAACGGGTGGGTTAGGCGGAACAACGGCGGTATCCATGCCTGAGTCAACATAATCGGGAATATCCGTGCGGATGACCAAATCGTCTATTGAGTACCATTCTTCATGGCGATTCTCATTCGGATAGGTTTGGAAAAAATCATTGCCTCCGATAGCAACCAAATTCCACCTGGCATTCTCGTCACGAGTCTCTGATGGACGAATCCAGGGAATCTCGGTGCTCACAAATATTTGCTTGTCATTCAGCCATTGGCGAAAAACACCGTCTTTTACACCGGGAGCAGAGTTCATTTTTACGTAGAACGCCAGTTTCGACCAGGAATTGCCTGGGCCGAAAATCTGATCATGGCCCACCACGCCCGACGTTTTTCTGGTTATAAATCCACCATTAAGACGATCAGCAATAACAGGGTCGGATCCATTTGGTCCTAATCCCGCAAGGCTGCTGGAGTAGTTCAGGTTAAAGTCCCCCAGACTGCCAGATATGATGGACTTTCCCACATCCGGGATGTCAGCGGCGGTGAGTTTGTAATTGTCGCTGTGCGGACCTCCTCTGAAGGCCAGTGAATTGCGAAGGCCGTATTTGTTAACCGAGTGATCCCACAAAGCTATTGGTCCAAGGTTGCCGTCAGCGAATGCACTGTATTCAGACCCCTGCCCACTCCAGCTGGATATACGAAATATCTTTGATGTGGCGCTGGGTCTGTCGGGCACCGCTACCCGGGTCCAGTTCGGATCAAAGCTTATCCAGAACTCAACGTACAGCTCGTTATACCCTTCAGGAAAGTACTTCAGCAGCATCGACTCAGAGGCCCAGTAATTCCATCCTTTATCGTAGGAATCACGCCAGCTCACAAAACTCTTACCCGTGCCTCCACGCGCTTTGCTGGCGTTCGCCGCCAGTATTTCGATGGTTTCGTGCTTATCCGGATAACCTTTGGAAGGTGCCCATGTGGGATCTTGCCGGATAGAGTGCCAGCCAGCAGGAATGGTGTGTGTTCCTGATTGCTGCACAGTGTCTGTGCTGTGCATTGCGCTGGTCCAGTCAGGCTGATCATCAAAGTTGTCTTCAAAAATGATGTCTGCCTGAACAGTGGACGCAATCAAAAGTGCCATACCCACCAGCGCACTCTTAGAGAATACCGTCTTTAACGCTGGCATATCTTCTACCTCACTTCCCAATATATAAACAGGAACCCGATGCTAACAATAAAGCGCATATCAGAAGCAGGTTAAGGTCACATCTTCCTGTTTG
>DATJDA010000141.1:0-4352 GCA_035497695.1 Marinobacter sp.
ATTGTGTCTGCGGGCTCGTGCACAACCAATTGCCTGGTGCCGGTAATTCAGGTTTTGGATCAGGCATTTGGCATTGAGCAGGGCAGCACAACCACCATCCACGCAGCCATGAACGACCAACCGGTTATTGATGCGTACCACCATCAAGACCTTCGTCTTACCCGCAGTGCTTTGCACAACATAGTGCCGGTAGACACCGGCCTTGCCCGTGGTATTGAGCGGCTGCTTCCGCAGATGCAGGGCAAATTCAGCTGTGTGGCAATGCGCATACCCACCCTGAACGTATCGGCAATAGACATGGTGTTTAATGTGCGCACAATCACCACCGTGGCAGAAGTGAACAGAGTATTGAAAGAAGCCTCAAAAGGCCGGTTACACGGTATTCTTGATTACACAGACGAACCCCTCGCCAGCTCTGATTTCAACCACGATTCACACTCCAGCATTGTTGATGGCGGCCAGACACGGGTAACCGGTGGCACCATGGTAAAAGTACTCTGCTGGTTTGATAACGAGTGGGGGTTCGCCAACCGGATGCTGGACGTAAGCCAAAGCTGGCTTGAGAGCGAACTAGCGATTTGACCCCCACGGGCCAGGCCCCAACTTCAAAGGACAATGTTATGGCCATCAAGAAAATGACCGACTTTAACCTCAAGGGTAAGCGGGTACTGATTCGTGAAGACCTCAACGTACCTGTCAAGGACGGCAAAATATCCAGCGATGCCAGAATTCGCGCCTCTTTGCCTACCATCAAAGCTGCCAGAGACGCCGGTGCCAAAGTAATGCTGATGTCACACCTGGGCCGCCCGGAAGAAGGCGTGTACGACGAAGCTGCATCGCTAAAGCCGGTTGCTGAACACCTGACAAACGCACTGGGGCAGGAAGTACGTCTGATTAAAGATTACCTGAATGGCGTAAACTTGGCCGATGGCGAAGTGGTGCTGCTGGAAAACGTACGCTTCAACAAAGGCGAAAAGAAAGATGATGAAGCCCTGGCCAAACAATACGCGGCTCTGTGCGACATCTACGTAATGGACGCCTTCGGCACCGCTCACCGTGCCCAGGCATCTACTCACGGCGTTGCCCGTTTCGCTCCGGAAGCCTGCGCTGGCCCATTATTGGCCGCCGAACTGGCCGCATTGGGCAAAGCTCTGGATAACCCGGAAAAGCCGGTTGTGGCCATTGTGGGCGGTGCGAAAGTATCCACCAAACTGGATGTACTCAACGCCCTTGAAAAAGTGTGTGACCAGATCATTGTTGGCGGTGGCATTGCCAACACATTCCTTGCAGCGGCTGGCCACCCTGTTGGCAAATCCCTGTGCGAACACGAACTGCTGGATGCCGCCAGAGACATAGCCGCGCGGGTTAACATACCGCTGCCAACAGATGTAGTAGTTGCCAGCGAGTTCGCAGAAAATGCCGCTGCAACCGTGAAAAATATCGCAGACGTTACCAGCGACGACATGATTCTGGACGTAGGCCCACAAACTGCCAAACAGTTCGCCGAACTGCTGAAAAACGCCAAAACCATTTTATGGAATGGCCCGGTTGGCGTGTTTGAATTTGATCAGTTTGGTAACGGCACAAAAATACTGGCAGAAGCTATCGCCCAGAGCGACGCCTTCTCACTGGCTGGCGGTGGCGATACCGTGGCCGCCGTTGACAAATACGGCATAGCTGACAAGATCTCTTATATCTCCACCGGTGGTGGTGCCTTTCTGGAGTTTGTAGAAGGCAAAACACTACCTGCAGTGGCCGTATTGGAAAAGCGCGGAGCGCAGTAATCTTTTCCCGAACTTACGATCGCCCTAAACAATCGTGTAACTATTGTTCAACCAAGGAGACAACCAAATGGCCCTGATTTCGTTGCGGCAACTACTGGATCACGCCGCCGAGCATGGTTACGGTGTGCCAGCCTTTAACGTAAACAACCTGGAACAGATGCGCGCCATAATGGAAGCCGCCGACAAAACCGATTCCCCGGTTATTGTTCAGGCCTCTGCCGGCGCCCGCAAATACGCCGGTGCCCCGTTCTTGCGCCACCTGATTCTGGCCGCCATTGAAGAGTGGCCACACATCCCCGTGGTAATGCACCAGGACCACGGCACCAGCCCGGCGGTATGTCAGCGCTCCATTCAACTGGGTTTCAGCTCGGTAATGATGGACGGCTCATTGGGTGAAGACGGCAAAACCCCAACCGATTACGACTACAACGTAGACGTAACCCGTCGCACCGTAGAAATGGCCCACGCCTGCGGTGTATCGGTAGAAGGTGAGCTGGGTTGCCTTGGTTCGCTGGAAACCGGACAAGCCGGTGAAGAAGACGGCATTGGTGCTGAAGGCACACTGGACATGGACCAGATGCTGACCGACCCCGAAGAAGCCGCAGACTTCGTAAAGAAAACCCACGTAGACGCCCTGGCCATCGCCATCGGCACCAGCCACGGCGCGTACAAGTTCACCCGCCCGCCTACAGGCGACATACTGGCCATTGACCAGATCAAAGCCATCCACGCCCGCATACCAGACACCCACCTGGTTATGCACGGCTCCAGCTCCGTACCCCAAGAGTGGCTGAAAATCATCAACGAATTCGGCGGCGAGATACCAGAAACCTACGGCGTACCGGTTGAGGAAATTGTAGAGGGCATTAAATACGGTGTGCGCAAAGTAAACATAGACACCGACCTGCGCCTTGCCAGCACCGGTGCAGTACGCCGCTTCCTGGCCCAAAACCCAGCCGAGTTCGACCCACGCAAATTCCTGCAGGCAACCATGGTAGCCATGACAGACATTTGCGTTGCCCGTTATGAAGCCTTCGGCACTGCAGGCAACGCCAGCAAGATCAAACCGATCAGCCTGGAGCAGATGTTTGAGCGCTATGCCTCTGGCGAGTTGGACCCTAAGGTTAAGTAAGTAGAACTGGCTTTGAACAGCCCTGGGCGCCTGCCTGGGGCTGTGGTTTCCCTCTGTACTCTTCTCCATAGTATTCCATGATGTAGATTCATTCAGTGCGGCATTAAGGCGCCGATTTCACATTTTTTAAAGATGCAAAGAGCAGGCTGCTTTGAGTTAGCAGTTGCGGTATTCCCCTCACACATCTTGCGAGATGAGTAAAAAAGGAATAATTTATACTCATGGATGAGTTTGAATTTGACGAAGCCAAAAGTCAGGCCAATCTGGATAAGCACGGTATTGATTTCGTGGCCGCTCAAGAGCTGTGGAAAGATCCCTACCTGCTGGAAATCCGCGCAAAATCAGAGGATGAGCCAAGGTTCGCGCTGATAGGAAAAGTTGGTGAAAAGCATTGGTCCGCTGTCGTCACTTATAGGGAAGGTCGTATTCGTCTGATTTCAGTCAGACGTTCCCGCAAGAAGGAGATTGAGCTCTATGAAAGCTAAAGACTTCGATAAAAAATTCGACGAAGGCCAGGAAGATATTCTTGAAGACCTTGATCTGTCCACGGCCCGTCGCCCCAACCTGGAACAAAAGCGCATCAACGTGGACTTTCCCGCATGGGTCGTAGAGTCGTTGGATCGTGAGGCCGCGCGTATTGGCGTTACCCGCCAATCAATCATCAAAGTGTGGTTGGTTGAGCGCCTACAAGCAGAATCTGCTAAAAAGCCGATCAATGGTGACGCCGCAGGCGGCGCACATTAGCGGAGCGTTGGGTCTCGGAATTACTGTAACTGAGGCGCGCAGTAACCTTTATCGGCTGATTGCTGATGCCATTACGAGTAATGTGTGTCCAATCGTTGCTGCCAGACAGTTTTTCACGACCTCACGGCTCCAAAATTGGAGCAAAGTCTGATATTAAGAAAACTTAGGGCTGGTTATATTTCGGAGCTTAATGTTGTGGATCCTGTGAGTTTGGTGTTTTCTGCTTACCTGAACTCTGTTCAGTCGACGGTTTCGAATCATTTTAACGAAAGCAGAAATGTTGATATAACGCCTGTGGTTATTGAATACGAGGGCGAGCCTGTGTTTTTTCAACATCAGCTTTGGCAAGTGCGTTCCAGTAGTGTCTGTGCAACCCATCAACAAAATATCAGTCAGTTTTCCCAGTGTACGGTAAAGGCTTCTCGACTATTTAACGCTCTTTGCTCGAAGCTAAAGGATGCAAAATCAAGTGAATGGAAGCACATAAGAGTTCAAAATATGTATTGTAATGCCGCTGTGTCTTTCAAGCCTACGGTTGCCAATGTGAGTGCCGCACAAGAGTTGCCCGATGTAGAAAAGGCTCGTCAGGCTTGTAATGCCGCTACAGTAGCTGCGATGGGTAGTGGCGATGACCGGTTGGCGAGAGATAGAGACAGGCAGTGTGAATCTTATCGCACCATCTCCAAAGAAAT
>DATJDA010000142.1:0-9031 GCA_035497695.1 Marinobacter sp.
AACGGTGCTGGTGAAAGGTTCTCGTAGTTCCGCTATGGATCGGGTGGTGGAGGGAATTAAAAAAAAGGTGGATAGCTCATGCTGCTCTGGCTGACAGAGGCTCTGTCTCAATACTTTTCCGCGCTGACGGTATTTCAGTATCTGACCTTGCGAGGAATTCTTGGAACCCTCACCGCATTGGTGATGTCGCTGATTATTGGTCCGGTAATGATTCGCAAGCTCAGTCAATACCAGATTGGCCAGGCAGTTCGTGACGATGGCCCGAAGAGTCATTTGAGCAAGGCTGGAACGCCAACTATGGGTGGCGCGCTGATTCTGGTAGCTATCGCAGTCAGTACGCTCTTGTGGGCTGACCTCAGCAATCGATACGTATGGATCGCAATCCTGGTCACCCTGCTATTCGGTGTTATTGGCTGGATTGATGATTACCGCAAGGTGGTAGAGCGCAACCCAAGGGGCTTGCCTGCCCGATGGAAATATTTTTGGCAGTCCGTTCTTGGCGCCAGTGCTGCCATAGCGTTATTCGCGAGCTCGTCCTTGCCCCAGGAGACCTCATTATACGTACCATTCGTTAAACAAGTGTCGCTCACACTTGGCCCGGTAATGTTCGTGCTGCTCAGTTACTTCGTCATCGTAGGCAGCAGTAACGCAGTAAATCTGACAGACGGGCTGGACGGCCTGGCAATCTTGCCGACAGTGATGGTTGCCGGTGCCCTTGGGATTTTCGCTTATCTTTCCGGACACGCTCAGTTCGCAAACTATCTGCTGATTCCCCACTTGCCCGGCACCGGCGAGCTGATTGTGTTTTGTGGGTCAATTGTGGGTGCCGGTCTTGGCTTTTTGTGGTTCAACACTTATCCGGCGCAGGTTTTTATGGGTGACGTGGGCGCCCTTGCGTTAGGTGCGGCACTGGGTGTAGTGGCCGTGATCGTTCGCCAGGAAATTGTTTTGTTCATCATGGGTGGTGTGTTCGTCATGGAAACGGTGTCGGTGATTCTTCAGGTTGCATCGTTTCGGTTGACCGGCCGGCGTATTTTCAGAATGGCGCCCTTGCACCATCACTTTGAATTGAAAGGTTGGCCAGAGCCGCGCGTCATCGTGCGCTTTTGGGTGATTACGGTCGTTCTCGTTCTGGTTGGCATATCCAGCCTCAAGTTACGTTAAGGATACGCACTGAGTATGGGTCTCATGGTTTCGGATCGTCGCACATTAGTTGTAGGGCTCGGTATGACCGGGCTCTCCTGCGTGCGCTATCTGTCCGAACAGGGCCGGGAAGTGGTCGTGGCAGATAGTCGCAAAGCGCCTCCCGGGCTGGATGAGCTGCGTACTCGTTGGCCGGACGTGCCGGTACATCTTGGGCCTTTCGATGCAGAGCTGTTTGCGAAGTTTGCAGAGTTGGTGGTGAGTCCCGGCATCAGTATTGCTGAGCCAGCTATCGTCGCTGCTGTGCAGCAGGGGGTTCGTGTTCGAGGCGATATCGACCTGTTTGCTGAGGTAGCAAGCGCGCCGGTTATTGCGATTACCGGGTCTAACGGCAAGACCACAGTGACCAGTTTGGTAGGGGCGATGGCAAAGGCTGCGGGCCGTAAAGTAGCTGTTGGCGGCAATATAGGAACGCCTGCTTTGGATTTGTTAAAAGCCGGTGCTGACCTGTATGTACTGGAGCTGTCCAGTTTCCAGCTGGAAACTACGGATAAGCTGAATGCTTTAGCGGCAACGGTTCTGAATGTCAGTGATGATCATATGGACCGTTATCCTGGCAAAATGGCGTACTTGCAGGCCAAGCAACGAATCTTCCGGGGCTGCAAAAATGCAATAGTGAATTTGGATGATGCCCTCAGTACGCCGGTGGTTCGAAATACCTTGCGCGTTGTTTATTTTGGTTTCGATCAGGTGAATTCCAATACCTTCAGTACCCGGGAAAATGAACAGGGCACATGGCTTACCTTTGGCTTTGACGATCTTATCCTGACCAGCGAGTTACAACTGCTCGGACGCCATAACATCAGCAACGTAATGGCTGCGCTCGCACTGGGGTATGCCAGTGGTTTACCAATGAATGCAATGCTGGACGCTGCCCGGAAGTTCAGGGGTTTGCCGCATCGCTGTGAGTTTGTCCGTCGTCTGAACGGCGTGGATTACATTAACGACTCCAAGGGAACAAACGTTGGCGCCACCGCTGCAGCCATTGACAGCCTTGCCCCGGCTAATGGCCGGATTGTGCTCATCGCTGGCGGTGATGGTAAAGGGGCAGATTTTTCACCGTTGAAGGCTCCGGTGGTGTCGCACTGTCGGTCGCTGGTGTTGCTTGGTCGTGATGCAGATCAGATTGCAAAAGCCGTGGGCAGTAATGTCGATATACGCCATGTCAGCACGCTTGAAGAAGCAGTGTCCAAAGCAACAGATATTGCCGTGGATGGCGACCGGGTGTTGCTGTCACCAGCCTGTGCGAGTCTTGACATGTTTCGTGATTACAGTGATCGGGGTGATCAGTTCCGTTCATTGGTGGAGGCACTGTGATGCCGCAGGAGCTGGCGATGCCAAGTCAAAGCCGATGGCTGGGGGAAGTGCAGCCATTGTCAATATTGGTAATCAGTGCTGTTGCCTTGCTGGTGATGGGGATTGTCATGATTTCCTCTGCATCCATGGATATGGCGGCAGAGACTGTGGGCAATAGCTATCACTATGTTATTCGTCAGCTGTTATTCGCGGGTCTTGGCTGCGTTATGGCCCTTGTTGCCGTAAATATACCGGTTGCCTGGTGGGAGCGCAGTGGCTGGCTGCTTTTGGGCGTAGGCATACTCGTGCTGATATTGGTACTGACCCCATTGGGGCGCACGGTTAACGGTTCTACCCGCTGGATTCCCTTTGGTTTGTTTAATATACAGGTCTCGGAAGTAGCCAAGCTGTGTCTGATCGCCTATCTGGCGAGTTACGTTGTGAGGCGGCGAGACGAGCTTCTGAATACGTGGCTTGGATTCTTTAAACCCTTGGCGGTAATCGGTGTTGCATCGGTTCTGCTGATGATTCAGCCAGACTTCGGAGCGACGGTTGTATTGGTGGCCGCCGCCGCAGGCATGATTTTTCTCAGTGGTGTAAGGCTGAGCCGGTTTGTGCCACTGATTGCAACGCTGGTTGTACTTGGGGCCGCGCTGGTACTGACCCAACCGTACCGGTTAAAGCGTGTTGTCAGTTATCTGGATCCATGGAAAGACCAGTTTGACAGTGGTTATCAGCTAACCCAGTCATTGATTGCATTTGGTCGGGGCGACTGGGGTGGTGTCGGGCTGGGAAATTCCATTCAGAAATTGTTTTATCTGCCCGAGGCCCACACTGATTTCATCTTTGCCATTATCGCTGAAGAATTTGGCTTGTTGGGCTCTCTGATCGTGTTAGCGTTATTTACGCTGCTTATTGTCAGTGGTTTTATTATCGCCCGCCGCGCAGAAAAATCAGACATGCCGTTCGGAGCCTGTTTTTCTTATGGCCTTACGCTGCTGATCGGCCTTCAGGCAACCATAAACATTGCAGTCAGTACCGGGCTTCTGCCAACCAAGGGGCTGACTCTGCCGCTGGTTAGCTACGGTGGTTCAAGCCTGATCATTATGTGTATTTGTATTGGTGTGCTGGCCCGCGTTGAAATGGAGCGGCTGGATAAAGAGCGCACCGGGCAGGAACAAAAGGGCAAAAAAATCCGGGGAGGTGCTGTGTATGAGTAGCCAGCGCCGATTCCTTATGATGGCTGGTGGTACCGGTGGGCACGTGTTTCCTGCACTGGCAACCGCCAGATCTCTCGAAGCAAAGGGCCACCAGGTGTACTGGTTGGGGGCCATTGGCGGAATGGAGGCCAGATTGATTGGCGATACTGGCATTCCGCTCTCACTGATTCATATTTCCGGCCTGCGCGGCAAAGGCAAACTGGCCTTGCTGGCGGCTCCTTTCCGGCTGGTGCGGGCGCTGGGTGAGGCCTTTACCATTTTACGCAAAATTCGTCCCGACTGTGTGGTTGGCATGGGAGGCTTTGTTACCGGTCCCGGTGGTGTTGCTGCCTGGCTTACCCGCACGCCCCTGGTTATCCATGAGCAGAACGCCATTGCGGGACTGACCAATCGTATTCTGGTGCGTTTCTCCGAAACAGTACTTGAGGCCTTCCCCGGCAGCTTTGGCCCCAATGTTATTACCCGCTGTACAGGAAATCCGGTGCGCGAGGATCTCACCCGATTACCCCCACCAGATGAACGGCTTGCAGGCCGGACCGGTGCTCTGAACTTACTGGTTGTTGGTGGCAGTCTGGGTGCCCAGGTATTTAATAGCCAGCTACCGGAAGCTTTGGCCATGCTGACAGAGAACGATCGGCCAGCAGTTCGGCATCAGTGCGGAGAACGGCACGTGGCAGATGCTCGCGCTGCTTATGAAAAACATGGAATTGAGGCGAGGGTAGAGCCTTTTATCAAGGATATGGCAGAGGCCTATAGCTGGGCCGATCTGGTGCTTTGCCGGTCTGGTGCTCTGACGGTGTCTGAGCTATGCGCCGTAGGCATCGGAGCAATCCTGGTGCCGTTCCCCTATGCCGTGGACGACCATCAAACGAAAAATGGCCAGCAATTGGTGCGCGCTGGTGCCGCCATTCTGGTTCCCGAATCCCAACTGACTCCCGCAGTACTGGCTGAAACGCTGAGTGATCTTGTTAAGGATCGTGCTCGGGTAATGACGATGGCGGAGGCAGCACACACGCTGGCCCGCCCAGATGCAACGGAGAGAGTCGTGAATTACTGTCTGGAGGCCGCCAATGGTTGATGCAAACAATCCACCTCTGGCTTATAAGGTGCCGGAAATGCGTCGGATTCGTCATATCCACTTCGTGGGTATTGGTGGCGTCGGCATGAGCGGCATTGCTGAGGTACTGAAAAATCAGGGCTATGAGATATCGGGCTCTGACTTGAGAGAAAGTGCAGTCACCGACCGTCTTTCGGCAATGGGCGTTGTTGTACAAATTGGTCATCGCGAAGAAAACAGCGCTCATGCAGATGTGGTTGTGGTGTCATCAGCCGTAGCTGAGGATAACCCGGAAGTTGTGTCTGCACGTCGTCGCCGCGTACCTGTTGTGCCCCGTGCTGAGATGCTGGCCGAGATCATGCGCTATCGTCACGGGATTGCAGTGGCTGGCACCCATGGCAAAACCACGACTACCAGCCTGATTGCCTCGATACTGGCGGAGGCGGGCCTGGATCCAACATTTGTTATCGGTGGCCGGTTAAACAGTGCCGGCAGCAATGCGAAGCTGGGCGGTTCTCGTTACCTGGTCGCAGAGGCTGATGAAAGTGACGCTTCATTCCTGCATCTGACGCCAGAGGTTTCGATCGTCACCAATATTGAAGCAGACCACATGGACACCTATGACGGAGATGTGGAAAAGCTGAAGCAAACGTTCGTTGCCTTTCTGCACAACCTGCCATTTTATGGCCTTGCCGTACTGTGTGTGGATGACCCGTATGTAAAGGAAATTCTACCGCGCATAGCCCGAGCTATTCTGACCTATGGCATTGATGATCCAGACGCTGACTATCGCGCTGAAAATATTGTTGCAGACGGCCTGCGCACCCGGTTTATAGTCAAGCGCCCCAGTGGTTACAGCGACCTTTCCGTAGAGTTGAAAATGCCCGGCCGGCATAACGTACTCAATGCTCTGGCAGCCATCGCTGTTGCTACGGATGAAGGTATTGACGATAAGGCCATTTGCGATGGGCTTGCCAGTTTTGGTGGAGTTGGTCGTCGATTTCAGGTGTATGGCGATTACCCGATCCCAAATGGAACCATCACTTTGATGGATGACTATGGTCATCACCCGACCGAAGTGGAAGCCGTTATCCGGGCAGCCCACGATGCCTGGCCTGGCCGCCGCGTAGTTATGCTCTATCAGCCTCACCGCTTTACCAGAACCCGTGATCTTTACGAAGATTTTGTTCGTGTGCTGTCCGAGGTAGATGGGCTGCTGTTAATGGATGTGTATTCAGCCGGTGAGCCAGCTATACCCGGTGCAGATAGCCGCGCTCTGTGTCGGAGTATTCGGTTACGCGGGAAAATTGAGCCGGTATTTGTTGAAAACAACAGCGATATTGAACATTTACTTGCCAGCGCCCTGCAAGATGGCGATCTGTTGATTACCCAGGGCGCGGGCGATATTGGGCGCGTTGCAGCAAGACTTTCTGCGACAGGAGTAACGACGGGTGAGTGATATGCGAACTTCTGCTGAACCTCAGGCATACCAGGCGAATCCGGAAACGGTTCGGGCTTTTGGTCGTGTTGCTGTTTTTATGGGAGGTGATTCTGCTGAGCGCGACGTGTCTCTCATGAGTGGTAAGGCGGTGCTGGCAGCTTTGCTTTCGGCGGGTGTTGATGCTTTTGCAGTGGATGTGCGGGGTTGTTTGCTGAAAACCGTCGAAAACCGGAATTACGACCGGGTATTCATTGCGCTGCACGGTCGCGGCGGCGAAGACGGCACGATACAGGCAATTTTGTCACAGGCAGGCATTCCCTACACGGGTAGTGAGGTGCTGGCTTCGGCTCTGGCAATGGATAAATTGCGCACCAAGTATGTCTTCAAAGGGTGTGGGTTGCCCACGCCGGCGTTCAGAACCATGACCGACACTGCGGAGGCAAAACAGGTTATTACTGAGCTGAGGGTGCCACTGGGTGTGAAGCCCTCACGGGAAGGATCGAGCATTGGTATTCGCAAAGTACAGACTGCCGAAGAACTGGCCGAGGCGTATGAAGAGGCCGCAGCGTTAGACAGCCTGGTATTGATTGAGGAATGGGTTGAAGGCCCCGAGTTTACCGTCAGCGTGCTGCAGGATAAGGCGTTGCCTGCAATCGGCTTGAGTACAGACCATGAGTTTTACGATTACAACGCCAAGTACCTGGCCGACGATACCCGCTATCAGATTCCCTGCGGGTTATCGCCAGACGATGAAGCCAGATTGCAGCAACTCGCTCTGGATGCATTTCAGGTAGTCGGCTGTCGGACCTGGGGCCGGGTAGACATCATGCAGGATAAACAGGGCAAATTCTGGTTGCTGGAAGTGAATACCGTACCCGGCATGACCGATCACAGCCTGGTGCCGATGGCTGCCAGGGCGGCGGGTATCAGTTTTGAAGAGCTGGTTGTGAGAATACTGCGCGACACATTGGGAGACGCCAATGCTTGAGACACTGCTGATCCGGAGCCGGGCGGTACCGTCCGAGCCGCCCCGTCGTCGGGGGGCAACAACCCTCGAGCGTGAGCGCGACCGGTTTGGTGTGCTGAAAGCGATACTTGCAGCCGTGCCCTGGCTGCAGGTGGGAATGGGTGCGGTCATTATGCTATTGGCTGCCTTGGTGCCTTGGGGAACGGGAAAAGTACTCAGCGCTATGGATCAGCAATTCCTGGCGGTTGATGTTAACGGGAAGTTTGTTGGCGACAGTCAAAGCGATATAGAGCGGGCAGCAGGCAACTGGATTGGGAAAAGCTATTTCTCGACAGATCTCTCTGAGATCAAGGCAAGCCTGGAGCAGCGGCCATGGGTTGAATCGGCCGCTGTTCAGCGGGTATGGCCTGATCGGCTGGTTATTGATATCCGGGAGAAAAAACCCTTGGCCTATTGGTCAGATGGCCGGTTGGTGAGCCGCGCCGGAGAATTGTTTGCGCCAGAAAACCCTCAGGCAGCGGGGGCACTGCCAAAGCTGAGTGGCCCCGATGAACGGGTGCGGGATGTGATCCGCATGGCGCAGGCAATGAGTGCAGAGCTGGTCGGGCATGATTTGAAGTTTGCCGGACTTTCACTGGAGCAGCGAGGTGCGTGGACCCTGCAGCTGGCCAATGGCATTGAAGTGGTGTTGGGTCGGGATCAGGTTATAGAGCGCTTCGAGCGGTTTATCGCAGTTTATGAAACCCGGCTTGCTTCACGGTCGGATGAAGTTAGCCGGGTTGATGCCCGTTACACCAATGGTGTGGCGGTGCAATGGAAGCAGGCAGAGGCCGCTTCCGGCCCGAAATCATAATAACGATTAATTCAGACCTACGGTTTGGTGAAAACATGTCATCGGTTGCAGCAGAAAATATGATTGTCGGCCTGGATATCGGAACCTCTAAAGTGGTTGCGATTGTAGGCAAGCGCAAAATGGACGGCACGATCGAGGTGGTTGGCGTTGGTTCGCACCCGTCGAAGGGCCTCAAGCGCGGCGTCGTGGTTAATATTGAAACCACTGTACAGGCTATTCAGCGTGCAGTTGAAGAGGCAGAACTAATGGCTGGCTGCCGCATTCACTCGGTGTACGCGGGGATTGCTGGCAGTCATATCAAGAGCCTCAACTCACATGGCATTGTCGCCATTCGTGATCGGGAAGTGACCCAGGCGGATATTGACCGTGTTATCGACGCGGCTCAGGCCGTTGCCATACCGGCTGACCAGAAGATTCTGCACATTCTTCCCCAGGAGTTCGTTATTGATAACCAGGAAGGTATCAAAGAACCCATGGGGATGTCCGGTGTGCGTCTGGAAGCGAAAGTGCACCTGGTAACCTGCGCGGTTAACGCCGCTCAGAATATTGAGAAATGTATACGTCGGTGTGGCCTGGAAGTGGATGACATCATTCTGGAACAGCTTGCATCCAGCTACGCCATTCTCACCGAGGATGAAAAAGAGCTTGGTGTGTGCGTTGTGGATACCGGCGGCGGGACAACCGATATCGCGGTATTCACCGGAGGCGCTATCCGTCATACCGCAGTGATTCCCATTGCCGGTGATCAGGTGACAAATGACATTGCCATGGCACTGCGCACTCCTACGCAGAATGCCGAAGAAATCAAAATTAAGTATGCCTGCGCGCTCACGCAGCTCGCTGGTGCTGATGAAATGATCAAAGTGCCCAGCGTAGGCGATCGTGCACCGAGAGACCTCTCCCGTCAGGCTTTAGCCGAAGTTGTGGAACCTCGCTACGAAGAGCTGTTTACGCTGGTTCAGTCTGAACTTCGCCGGTCTGGTTTCGAGGATCT
>DATJDA010000143.1:0-1743 GCA_035497695.1 Marinobacter sp.
TCCCCCACTGGCCGGCTTTTGATTTCTGTATGGCGTGCAACTCGCTGTCGCTCACTGATGCCGTGCAACTGCGGGTCAAAGCGCATGATGGTGCAACTGGGCACCGGGCGCAGATAGTTTGGCCACAGCATGTTCAGCAGCGAGTGCGTCAGCTCCGGAAATTGGTCTTCAACCTTTTCCCGGAGTTTTCCGGTCAGGAATGCAAAGCCTTCCAGCAGTCGCTCCACATCCGGATCGGTGCTCTGTTCTGACAGAAAGCGCGTCAGTTGCGGGTGGGCTTCTGCAAACTCCCGCCCCTGCAGGCGCAGAAAGCTTAGCTCATCTCTGTAAAATCGATTTAACTTCATAAGACTACAGCACCATTGGGGCTTGAGACAGTGGGGTTACTTTTCTTCCGGGGGAAAACAGCTCGCTGCACTCGGACACGTTTTCTCCCTCCAGAAAAGCAACCCCATCGTCTCGATCATCCTTGGGTTTTGCCTTCCTTTTTTACATCACGCGGTAGTAGCGCTTGTCATCCAGTAGCAAGTCGATAGTCGTTTTATCGTCTTGTGAACCTACTTTCAGATAAACGGTTACCTGGAACCTTAGTTGTAACGGGTCTGGCCCTTTGGGTAGTGCAATGACATCTACCCGCTTTACTCTGGGCTCATATTTTTCAATACACTGGCGGATAGCACTGCGAATCTGGATGTTCAGATCGTAAGTACCGAGGGTGGCATCGTTGAAATCCAGCAAGCCCAGCTCCGGTACGCTCGCGCTGTTGCCCGGATGGGCGTTGAGCAGGCGCACCAGGTGGCGCTTTATGGACGTCACCACATGAGTCACTTCGCCCATGCTTTGTCCGGCTGGTGCGGCAGCCTGCTCAAGACGCTCGAACAGGCTGCCGCCTCTGGATTGACCCTCTCCGCCAAACACGGCTTAGTCCTTATCCAGACGGCCTACCAACGATAATTCAAAGTTGGCACCCATGTACTTGAAATGCGGACGCACTGCCAGAGACACCTGGTACCAGCCCGGATCTCCTTCAACATCGGAAACCGTTACCTGAGCGGCCCGCAGTGGGCGACGGCTACGGACTTCGGCCGGCGGGTTTTCCTGATCAGCCACATATTGACGAATCCAGGTGTTAAGCTCACGCTCCAGGTCCTGGCGCTCTTTCCATGAGCCAATCTGTTCACGCTGAAGTACTTTGATGTAGTGGGCCAGGCGGTTAACGATCATCATATACGGCAACTGAGTTCCCAACTTGTAGTTGGTTTCAGCTTCTTTGCCTTCTTTGGTGTTCGGGAACTGTTTGGGTTTCTGTACCGAGTTGGCAGAGAAAAAGGCGGCATTGTCGCTACCCTTGCGCATGGTCAGCGCGATAAAACCTTCATCAGCCATTTCGTATTCGCGACGGTCGGTAATCAATACTTCGGTCGGAATCTTGGATTCAAGCTGACCAAAAGATTCGAAGACGTGCACCGGCAGATCTTCAACAGCACCGCCACTTTGCGGGCCGATGATATTCGGGCACCAACGGTATTTGGCAAAGCTTTCGGTCAGACGTGTCGCCAGAAGGTAAGCGGTATTGCCCCACAGGTAATGCTCATGATCCGCAGAAACTTCTTCTTTGTAGTTAAAACTGCGCACCGGGTTTTCAGTTGGGTCGTAAGGCACCCGTAACAGGAACCTTGGTGAGGTCAGGCCCAGATAACGGGCATCTTCAGACTCTCGCAGGGAGCGCCACTTGGCATACTT
>DATJDA010000144.1:0-4718 GCA_035497695.1 Marinobacter sp.
CCGTTGCAAGCCTTCCGGGCAGGGAGCAAGTGAAGATACAGCAGTTGCGGGAGGCATTCTTATTGCTCCTGGCCCTGTGGGGTCTGTCGATTGTCAGCCAGCCGGATGACGGCTTATTGTTTTTAAGTTGGCTGGTGATTCTGCCGGCAGCAATACTGGTGCCCCATAGTCGTCATACGCTCTGGTTTTTACCCTGGGCTGCGGTTCTGGCCAGTGTTGCCGGCTGGTTGATAAACATGGGGCGCACTGATCTGGACAGTGTGTATCTGGTGCAGGTGCCGGTAAGCCAGCAGGGTGAGTTTCTGACGTATCTTGTCTGTGCAGGCGTTCTTACAAGTGTGCTCGGATTGTGGCAGTGGCTTCGTGATGCCAGTCAGCGGCGCTGGGTTTCGCTAACCCTGCTTTCACCTTTGGTCTGGCTGGCTCTTGGCTGGCTTCTGTTGCAAGGCTACGGTGAAACCTCCGCAGCCTGGGCGGTTGCCACTTTGCTCCTTGGCGCGGCATACGGGTTTCTGGCCTGGCGAGTGGAAGGGCACCCCCGGTATCAAAACGGTGTTGTCTGGGCTTTGCTGGCGGCGCATGTCAGCTACTCGCTGGCCGTGGTTATGGCCTTCCGTGAAGCGTCACTTACGCTGGCGCTTTCGGCCCAGCTTGTCAGCCTTACCTGGCTGGCGCGGCGGTACCAGATGCCAGAGTTGAATTTACTATTGAAAGGCGTGCTGGCACTGGTTGTTGGGCGGTTAACCTTCAACCCCTGGTTGCAAACCTATGATGCCAGTGTGCACTGGTCCCTCTGGACTTATGGTGGCGCCACACTGTTTGCGGCTATTGCTGCCAGGCTGGCGGATAAAGGCCACTCAATCCGCCCGTGGCTAGAGGCCGCAACCCTGCACCTGCTTGTGTTATTCATGGGCACAGAGTTGCGTTACTGGCTCTATGATGGCGATATCTTCATCCATGAATACAGCCTTGTGGAAGCAACTCTGAACACTCTGCTTTGGGGTGCACTCGGTGTGACTTACGCGGTACGTGCCAGGGCAAGCCAGTCACTGGCCTGGCTCTATCGCCTGTTCGCAAAAGTTCTGCTGGTACTTTCCGGAATCAGTTACCTCACGCTGCTTACTTTGCACAACCCCTGGTGGGGCGACAGCCTTATCGGCAGCACGCCGGTTTTCAATTTATTGCTTCTTGCCTTTGGCGGCCCGGTGGTACTGGCGGTTACGATCAGCAGATTCCCGGAGATTGCGCCCAGGCTCTGGTCGCTGTGTGTGGCCGCAGGCGGCTTCCTGGTGTTCACCGCTCTGGAGATCCGGCAGCTATGGCAGGGCAGTGATATGGCGTACTGGCTTGGTATAACCGAGGGCGAACTGTATACCTATTCGGTGGTTGGCATGTTGTACGCTATCGCCGCGATTATCTATTCAACGGTTTATTCGGCGCAAAGTGCCCATATAGTACTTTATAAATCGGGTATGGCTTTGCTTGGCCTTGTGATTGGTAAAATATTCCTGATTGATATGGCAGGCTTGCAGGGGTTCTGGCGGGTAGCAGCCTTTATGGGGCTGGGGCTCGCCCTGCTGGGGCTGGCCTGGGTATACCGAAGAGCACGGCACGCCAATATGCAGACACCTTCATTAAACAGAGAAACGGGTTATGAGCAATGAGCAGTTGACGTACGTACTCGAACTGGATGGTGAAGAACGATACGACTATTTTTTGAGCGCCGTGGTTGAGGCGCGGGAGATCTGGATACTGATCAACTCCGGGAACCGGTTTCTGACGATTGTGTCTGAAGACGACGGAGATGCACATGTACCGGTCTGGCCCAGTTCAGAATTTGCGGCTGAGTATGCCAAAGGCTCGGACGACTTAACGCCAAAAAGTATTTCCTTGCCGGATTTTCTGAAAAAGTGGGTGACCGGCCTGTCGAAGGACGGGCTGGACATTGGCGTATTCCCCGGGCTGGATAAAACCGTATGGATAACAGAGCCGAATGAACTGAAAAAAGATCTGCAGGATGAGTTGTCGAATTTTTAGGGCAATAGAATGTTAGCGCTGTGAGGTGAATCCATGAGCGACGATCTTAAACATATTGTTTGCCCCCATTGCCATAAGGTGAACCGTGTACCGGTTGCGCGCCTGGCATCCGGTGGCAATTGCGGAGCCTGCAAGCAGGCTTTGTGGCCAGAGAGTGTGCTTGAGCTGACCGAGCAGAGTTTTGCAGCTCACACAGGGCGCAGTGACTTACCTGTACTGGTAGATTTTTGGGCAAGCTGGTGTGGCCCGTGCAAAATGATGGCACCACAATTTGAGCAGGCAGCCGGGAGCTGGCGGGGCAAGGTTCGTTTTGCCAAACTCAATACTGAACAGCACCCTGGCCCTGCGGGGCAGTTTGGCATCCGCAGTATTCCGACACTGATACTGTTTCGTAATGGTCGCGAACTGGCTCGCCAGAGTGGTGCCATGAACCAGAGCCAGATCAACCAGTGGCTGCAGAGTAATGGGGGCTGACAACCAGAGAGACAGATTATGACAATATTGCTGATAATACTCGCCGTTTTGTTTTTGGCGCTGATTATTATTCTTCCGTTGGTTGAAAAATACGCACCAAAAGGTGAGGCGCGGGATTATGGCAATCTCAGCCGGTTTATTCTCCCTCTGGTGGCGCTGTTGATCGTGGCGCAAATGGTTCGGTATTATTTTTCCTGAATTGTGCAGATGAATAAATAAAGCGCTGCACGCGTCAGGCTTTTTTACACTTTCATCAGAGCCACTTAAGCTGACGTGGCGCAAGTACTGGTGCCTTCCTTGGAAAACGCCTTTCGGAACAGATCTCGCATGTGTTCACCGCAGGATCTGCTTGAAAGGATGCACGTCTTATGAATCAGTTCCATCCCATCATCTATGTTCGTGGCTATGCCATGACCGCCAGTGAAATTGCCGATACTGTTTCCATGCCCTATATGGGCTTTAATCTGGGTGCGACAAAAGTGCGTCAATCCTGGGATGGATCGGTCTACAAGCAAATCTTCGAATCACCAATGATGCGGCTGATGAAGGACTATAATTATACCGATGCCTTCTCCGACGGTGCGGAGATTGACCAGAACATAACCCGTAAAACCGTCATTATCTATCGTTACTACGACCAGGCAGATAAAGATTTTGGTGAAGGCAAGCCTCTTTCCATTCCGGCTGCGGCGTTGCAGTTGCGGGATTTGATTCTGAACGTCCGACAACAGATATGCGGTGACAACGGGGTGCAACAGGCGAAGTTTCGGGTATACCTTGTAGCCCATTCGATGGGAGGTCTGGTGTGTCGGTGTCTGTTGCAGAATGATGGCATCAGCACACCCGAAATACGGGAAATGGTAGACAAAGTATTTACCTACGCCACACCGCATAACGGCATAGACATGGCCGGAATCAATGTGCCTTCATTTCTGGGGTTGTGGGATATTAATAATTTTAACCGCGAAACCATGGCGGGTTATCTGAGCCTGAGTGGTAAACCCAGGCGAGTGGACTCTTTGGATGGCAAATTCGACCCGAATCGTTTTTTCTGCCTGGTAGGAACGGATCAGCAGGATTATGGAGCGGCCAAAGGCGCATCAAAGTGGCTGGCGGGAAAGATGAGTGACGGGCTGGTTGCTATTGAGAATGCGACCGTTCAGGGAGCGCCGAGAGCCTTTGTGTTTCGTAGCCATAGCGGCCCTTATGGCATTGTTAATTCTGAAGACGGTTACCAGAACCTGGTGAGGTTTCTGTTTGGTGATATCCGCGTAGACGGAGTAATGGAGGTAGAGGCATTGCCATTGCCGCCTTCGGTGGAAAAGGCAAAGAAGGCTGGCCGCCGTATCCGGGCCTCCTATTATTTTGAGGCTACCGTATCGCCCCGGGGCGGGCGCAGCTTTCGATTGACGGAGCGGCGCAAGGAAACCTTCAGTGCCGTGTTGCGGAAGTTTGATGAAATGATGAAACCAGAGCAGGCAGGGTTGGATTCCGCGCGTTGTCCGGTGTTGTTTTCAACCTTTCTTGATAGCTCACAAATTACCGTTAACCGGGGGCGAACCCTGGTAATGACTGTAGAACTGACTGTTTCTGCAACGGATTATTTTGTTGATGGTGCCCTGTGGGCCCAGCACCGGGTGGAAGGTGAATATCTCTACCGGGATACGCTGACGCTGAAAATCACGCCGAGCAAAACGGGCTGGAACCTGAGCTATGTTACCACTGACGAACAGTGGAGCGAGCGCGGTGGAAGCCGTGTCGAACCTGATGGCGCCAACTACCGGATTCCGCTCTCCTCAAAGAAAGGTTTTAAAGCTCAATTGCGGCTTACTCTCCAGCGGCATCCCTCAACGGAACTTGTAGGGGACGGGTATTGGAGAAAAGCCGGGTCCTGGGATCTCTGAATCTGATTTAGCCAGGATTCAATGCACCAGGGTCAATTCTGTAAAAGTCGTGCAGAAGGTTATACACAGCCGGCTGCTTTTCTTTCAGATGTTGTGGCTGCTGATAAAACGTTTCTGTCAGAACGGCAAAAAACTCTGTGGGCTGCGTAGCGCCGTATGGGTCTAACCAGCTTGTGCGCTGGGTAGCCAGTGAGTGCCGCAGGTTGTCATAGGCTATGGTCATGGTTAATTGCCATTCTTTAGCCTGTTCCCCGCTCAGTGGGGGTGCGCCGTCTGCTGATCCGTCCAGATAATCCAGCTGGT
>DATJDA010000145.1:0-3966 GCA_035497695.1 Marinobacter sp.
TATTCCCTTGGTGATGTCGCCCACACCCTGACCCTTGCACCGAGACAAACCCGTCGCATTGTGAAAATGGACTGGCACCGGCGCGAAGCAAGTGCGCGCCGGGAAACCACGCGCTTCGGTGAAGAGGTTGCGCAAAGCACATTCCGCGAACGGGATTACAGTGATGCGGTGCAATCCAACCTCAACGAGTGGAGCAAAGGCGGAAGCAGCTCCAAAACGACCGGTGCCTCGGGCGGTCTGGGTTTCTCAATCGGCTCATTGGTGATCGGAGGCGGAGCTTCACACGGCCGGGCCAGTTCAAATAGCTGGCAACAGGGTGGCCGCAGTGTTTCGGCCGCTGAAGAGCAAAGCCTGCGTGATGCAATCCGGCAATTCGGAGATTCACTCCGGCAATACGAAAGCACGGTGGTAAACGAGGTCAGCCAGGAAGAGTCTATTGAGGGTGTCTCTGAAGTGGTTCGAAACCCTAACTACTGCCATTCATTAACGGTGATCTATCACGAAATACTTCGCCATATGCGCGTTGATACCGTGCTGAGCGGCGTGCGTGAATGTCTTTTTGTACCCTTCTCCATACGCCCGTTTACAACTCCCCGTGTAGCCCGCTGGCGTGATGTACTCGAACGCTACCTGAAAAAGCGGGAACTGCGCTGGGCGCTGAAATACGCTGACGACATTATTAATGGCTGGAACGGCTCAGATGTTCCCAGTGGCGCACGCAAAGAGCAGTTGCTGGAGAGCCTGACCGGTTCGATCTATATCAAAATAGGCATTGAGCGCCCCAGAGATGAAGTAATTTCAGATGATATCGACGAACACCTCAAAGAGTCAGGCGCCGTTGGCGAGCGCATTACAACAAAGGTCTGGAAGGCTTACGCAGGAATATTGCCATTTCCCGTGGGCGAAATAGTGGCGCGCATCCGCAATTACACGCCCGCCCAGCGAGACGTGTATTTCCAGCGGGAAATTGCACCCGCGATGGCACGCCGGTGGGTTGACCGGCTGAAGATCGCAAGCGCCAACGGCGAGCTTGAAGGGGCAGACTTCACACTGGTTGGGGAGTACCACTTTAACAGAACGGTCCGTGTAGACTTTACCGTGCCTACCGAATCCCTGGCCGGTACCAAACGTGAAGCCATTACCCAGCTTATTGTGTCGGCAACGGAACACCTGCCGAAGGGCTCGGTCGCTAATATCACCTCGGCCACAGTAGATTTCCATACCACTCATTATCATCGCCGCGTCAGTGCGCCAAGGGGCGTTCATGATCTTGTAGCTGCCCCAGCATGGGACGATGACGAAGCAACCCGCCCGGCACCCACCGAAAGCGCAACGCTCTCGTTCCGGGCATCAAACTGGGAAGAGCAGAATATGCGCACGGAGGCGCAAAAAGCGAATCTGAAAATCCTTGATCACATTAATGACAACCTGCACTACTACCACAAGGTTATCTGGTGGACGATGGACCGTGACGAGCTGTATATGCTTCTGGACGGATTCGCAATATCCACCAGCGACGGCCGCTCCATCGCCTCTGTTGTTGAGCGGGAACCGGTTGCCATTCTTGGCAACTCGCTGGTATTCCGGGTAGCCGCGGGGGCCTTTTTGGGCGTCAATGGGCACGAAAGCTACGAAGATGCCTTCAACTACTACAAAGGTGAAGGCGCACCCTCTATGCCCATGCGAATCAGCCTGCCTACAGACGGTCTGTATGCACAAGCCATCATGGACGAGTGCAACGCCTGCGAAGAGCACGAAGGCTCCACCGACTGGGTACTGAATGATGAAGACCCGGCGCTTGCCGATTTCCCCAGCAGCTTTTTTGATTCCCGTCGCAGTCAGCCGCAGAACATGACTCCAACGGAGATGCCCAGTTCGATTATCAACCTCCAGAATGCGCCAGCCGCACCCTCACCCCAGGGTTTTGGTGACATTCTGAAAACGCTGGGGAGTAACAGTGCCTTCCGCGATATGGCCGGCCTGGAAGGAACGCAAAAAAATGCCATGGAAGCGTTGAACAGTGCTACTGGCCTCGCCGGTCAGTTCGGCGACTTTGCACTTCAGATTCGGTTGGCAGAGCTGGAAGCAGAACGGGATGCCGGGAAGAATTTTGACAAAAAGCGAGCTGCTCTTGATAGGGCAGTAGATAAAAAATCGATGACCAAGGAAGACAGAGAGGCCGCGCTGCGTAAACAGGCAGAAGATATGGGCCGACAAACTGGCAGGGGTGTTTCAGACCAGGCAAAATCCATCGTTGATCAATTCGGAAAAGACAGAGACGTAACGGTTACCGAACAGGATGTGGATGGCACACGAACCGTCACTGTGAAGAAGCCGGGTACCAGTGATACCGCCACAGAAACTCCCGGCACTGATAAAAAGCCAGCGCCTACCTCTGCTGAGTTGGAGAGACAGAAACGCCTTGACGCTCAGGCTCCCCAGTACTTTCTCCGAAATCTTGGCTCCGGCGGCTGGGAACTGGTGCTTCTTAACTTTGATGTTAACTCCGGCGCATTAAAGGCTGGCCATCAGGAAGGGCTCCGGAAAGCCAGTCATTTGATGACCGATAACCCTGCACTCGGCACCTACTCTACCAGTGCATATACCAGCAAAACCGGCTCTGACACATACAACAGAGAGCTGGCCTGGAAGCGCGCACGGTCAACCCTCGATGGGTTGCGGGACAGAGGTATTCCAGACGTACAAATTGATGGCACCGAGTTCTCTACCTTCAGCATATACCCGGTAGGAAACGCCCGGTCTCTTGCGGATTACCTCCGTGAGGCAGGCCACCCGGTACCGAACGATCTTCCGGCAGAGAACCCTTACGATCGGGGTGTGGTAATTCAGCTTTCTGAATTCCCCGAATTACGGACAGTAGATGCCTCCGCTCCCTACTGGAAGCAGCCAACCAGCGAATGGCGTATGCGCCTGCTGTACCCCAAAGACGATACCGGGCCGGAGTTAAGCCTGCCGAGCAGTCTGAAAGATATATTCAATCTGGGTCAATATGGTGAACTAACCTTCGAGGCTTACGGAGTTTATAAGGTCAATGGAGAGAAAAAGAACGGACCACTGGTCACTGGTGTTATGCGTGGCCACTTCATTAAAGCAGTCGCACTTGCCACGTCACAGCGGGACAACTGGACTGACTGGCTGGAATTGAATATGAACAATGCTCCCATGGCTCCTGTGGAAGAGGACTGGCACTCAGTCAAAGCCTATTTTGTTGGCGGGCAACTCGACATGTTCTTAAAAGGCATCGTGGACTCAAACATTGTTCTCAGAAACCTTATTGATGTCGAGAGCATGGTAGACGACCTAATGAAAAAATATGACATACCAAAAGGAGGACAATTCGTTTTGCGGATTCTTCGGCACATGAACGGGTTTACCAGACCCTTCACGTTCGAGCATATCGAGCATGAGCGTATTTTGCTTGGAGCACTGCATATTCCCTTGCCAGAGGTGTTGGAAGAGTGGATTGGCAGAATAAATCCAGCGGAATTTGGAATTGCCTCAATCGGCACTGAGCCATTTTCAGCTGACTGATACACCTTAAATCAAACAGAGCTCTCGCCTAAAAAGGCGGGGGCTCTGTTTACTGAGGGCTATTTCGCCAGATGCCCCACATAAGCTGAAACAAAAGCCGCCTCCTGAAAAGCCTTCAGCCCGGTCGCTGCAAAAGGGATGGGCAACGGGTTGGCTGCAAGCGTCGATTTGATGAGCGCAGATGAGAGCAGGACAACCTCCAACTCTGAAATCAGCTGAATAGCTGCCTCCATTTTGAAACTGATCGCACCGCCAGCGAACTTCCCTTTGGGCATGCGCTCTTTAATCGCGACTTTCTTAACCTCGTGCTCAACAAGAAATTCTGCAAACGATGCCTGAAACTGCTGCAGATCTTCTCGTGTGTGATTCTTCTTAAGGGTTATTTTTTGGACGTTGCTTTCCGGCAAAACAAAC
>DATJDA010000146.1:0-7630 GCA_035497695.1 Marinobacter sp.
CTGCGATAAGCCGTGTTGATGATGGGGTCAGGGTTCAAGTAGTGGATTTCGGCCCCAGTTTCTGAGCATGTCGTTCAGTGCAATCAGAGGCAGGCCGATGAGACTGTTCGGGTCTCTGCCCTCCATCCGCGTGAAAAGTGCGATACCCGCTCCCTCCACGCGGAAACTGCCAGCACAGTCATAAGGCTGTTCTTTTTTGAGATAGGCTTCGATTTCATCGGATGACAAGTGCCTGAACTGAACCGAAAATGGCTCGCAGTGCGTTTGTATTTGCCCGGAAGTCGTGTCGAGAAGAGCAAGGCCGGTTATAAACGATACGTTTTGACCGCTGCTTCTGCGTAGCTGCACAACTGCCTGCTCATGATTGCCGGGTTTGCCGAGAAATGAACCATCGGGAAGGCAGGCTACCTGATCGGATCCGATCACCCAGTGGCCGGGAAAACGACTGGCCAAAGCTCTGGCTTTGTTTTCCGCCAGCCGCAGAGCCACCTGGGTTGCAGTTTCGCCGGGCTCTGGCGCTTCGTTTATATTTGGGCTGGCGTAGCTGAATGGCACGCCGGTTCGCTCCAGTAACTCTCTTCGGTAGCGGGAAGAAGAAGCCAGCAGTATCGGGCAATGTGCCATCAAAGAATCCTTACGGGTATTACCTTGAAGTTTGATGCTGCGTCGTACTGGCCATTATCGTAGAATACGCTGCTCTGGATGAAAACTGTGCGGTAAAAGACAACGAAGTCTTTGACACCGGAGGTTCTCGCCCCTAGAATTGCGCGCCTATGTCAAACCAGCAGCACGAAGCATTACCGAAAACCGTCAATCCATATCGACTGGCGGAACAGAATAGTACACTGAAGGGAGAAATTCCCATCAGTGATTTGACTCGTTTCGGTGAATTGGTTTTGGAGGCTGGCGAGAATGCCGTATGTAGCGTTAACCTGTCTTTTTATCAGGATAACGAGCGTCGTCGCATTATCTCCGGCGAACTGGAAGTACCGGTAACTCTGGAGTGCCAGCGCTGTATGGGTCCCATGCAAACGGTGCTGGAATCCCGGTTTGTTCTCGGGCTGGTTACCAGTGATGAGCAGGCACAGCAGCTACCCAAAGATCTTGAGCCGCTGATGACGGATGAATTCAGTGTTGACCTTTGGGCAATGATTGAAGATGAACTGTTGTTAGTACTGCCCCCGTTCCCGCTTCATGAGCGGAGCGAGTGCCCGGCACGGGAAGATCTGGAGGCCTGGGAGGTGGATCACTCTCATGCTGAGGCGGTCAGCCCCAAGAAGGATAACCCCTTTAGTGTGCTGGCAGATTTCGGAAAGACAAAGCATTAATCGGGCGCGGGTATTCTGTAAGAAGACCCGCGCAACCATATGAACACACGTTATCTTTGAAGTTATTCGAGCTTACGTTTAACAGGTCAGGAGCATAACCATGGCTGTACAGAAAAGTCGTAAAACCCGTTCCAAGCGCGGCATGCGTCGTGCACACGATGCCTTGAGCGCACCGACTCTGTCTACGGACCCAACAACGGGCGAAGTTCATCGTCGTCACCACGTTTCCCCGGACGGTTTTTACCGGGGCAAGCAGGTGATTCAAGCCAGCGACGAGTAATATCGCTGCGATCAGGCACCAACTTGTGTCAGATAAAGATACGGTGAAAACAGTTACTATCGCGATTGACGCTATGAGCGGCGATCGCGGTGCCTCTGTTGTTGTCTCTGCTGCACTTGAAGCGGTGCGTGAAAATGAAGCCTTAAGTATTGTTCTGGTGGGTATCCGGAGCGAGCTTGAGGCTTTATTGCTTGAAGAGCATGCACGAATCCGTGTCGTAGAGGCAGCGGATGTGGTGCGTATGAACGAGCGCCCCTCACACGCGCTTCGCCAGAAGAAAAATTCTTCTATGGCGGTTGCTTTGCGCCTGGTACGCGATGGAGAGGCGCAGGGCTGTGTCAGTGCCGGAAATACCGGTGCGCTGATGGCTTTTGGCCGCTCTATTATTCGTATGTATCCGGGAATTGAACGCCCGGCCATTTCCAAGTTGATTCCCTCTCTTCGTGGCCGGTGTCACGTTCTGGATCTGGGCGCCAATGTCGACTCATCGGCTGAAAATTTGTTTCAATACGCGTTGATGGGCTCGTTGCTTGCCTCAGCCATTTCCAATCGGCCCGAGCCCAGGGTGGCTCTGCTGAATGTAGGTGAAGAGGAAATCAAGGGGAACGAGCAAGTACGTCTGGCCTCTATGATGTTGGCACAATGCGACTCAATTAATTATATTGGCTACGTTGAAGGCAGTGACCTGTTTCGCGATGTCGCAGATGTTGTAGTGTGTGATGGTTTCGTCGGAAACATTGCTTTGAAAACCGGCGAAGGCGTTGCGGGTTTGCTGATTGAGCTTATGGAACAAGCGTTTACCAGAAATCTCTATGGCCGTTTTGTCGGGTTGCTTGCCAGGCCAGTCATCAACCGGCTTTTGCAGATGATGGACCCGTCCCGTCATAATGGCGCCAGCCTGCTTGGTTTGCAGGGCGTGGTTATTAAAAGCCATGGTAATGCTAATGAGCGAGCTATGCTGGCTGCTATTCGCCAGGCCGTAAAAGAAGTGGAGTTAGACGTTCCCCAGCGCATTAATGAGCGTCTGGATGATCTGATGCTTTAAGTGTCTGAGACTAAAGTCTGCCCCTTTTTGATATGTGTTCGCGGATAATCAGCATAACTTGTACTATTGGCTAATCTTCTAAAACCTATCAATGACGATAAGATCCCGCTTATGAAATCAGCCTTTATTTTTCCCGGTCAAGGATCCCAGTCAATCGGTATGCTGGCAGCAGCAGCGGAAGCCTGGCCCATAATTAACAGAACCTTTGCTGAGGCTTCTAACGTGCTCGGGTATGACCTCTGGCATCTCTGCCAGAAAGGTACAGCCGAAGAACTGAGCCAGACCATGATTACCCAGCCAGCACTGCTAACAACGAGTATCGCGTTGTGGCGTCAGTGGTTAGTGGCAGGCGGAAACAATCCCGATTTTCTGGCGGGTCATAGTCTGGGTGAATACAGCGCGCTGGTTGCGGCAGAAAGTCTGGACTTTGTTGAGGCTGTCAAACTGGTCCGGCTGCGCGGTGAACTGATGCAGGACGCGGTGCCAGCCGGTGAAGGTAAAATGGCCGCGATTCTTGGCCTTGCTGACAATGACGTTGTAGCCGCCTGTAAAGAAGCTGCGCAAGGTGAAGTTGTATCGGCAGTGAATTTCAACGCGCCGGGTCAGGTAGTGATTGCCGGAGCGACAGCAGCCGTCGATCGGGCGATCAGTGTGTGCAAGGAGAAGGGTGCGCGTAAAGCGATACTGTTGCCGGTGAGTGTGCCATCGCACTGTACCTTGATGAAAGGGGCTGCAGAAGAGTTGGCTGAGGCTCTTGATGATGTGCGCTTCAACAATGCAGTTATTCCGATAATACAAAATGTTAACGCTGCCGCAGAGACCGATTCAGCTACACTAAAAGCTAATTTGCTTAAGCAGCTTTACTCACCGGTTCTGTGGACAGACTCCGTACGCACTCTGGTTAGCAGTGGTGTTGAGGTGGCTGTTGAGTGCGGTTCAGGGACGGTGCTGGCAGGGCTGATTAAGCGTATTGACCGCAACCTTACCGTTTACGGAATGGAAGACCCGGACGCGCTGTCCGAAGCACTTGCTGCACTCAAGCAGTCGTAACACCCGTTATGGAAAAAAGGGGGAGTATTGCATGTCTCTGGAAGGTAAAGTTGCATTGGTAACTGGAGCAACCCGTGGCATAGGTAAAGCCGTTGCGCATGCGCTGGCAGAACTGGGAGCCGAGGTGATCGGTACTGCAACCAGTGCAGCAGGCGCTGAGTCTATTACCAGTGAGCTTCGATCTGCCGGACTAAAGGGCTACGGAATTGTGATGGACGTAGCTAACCCTGAGAGCATAGAGGCAGGGTTGAAGGAATTAACGGAAAAATCCGGCGCTCCGCTGATCCTCGTCAATAATGCGGGCATCACCCGTGATAATCTGCTCATGCGAATGAAGAGTGATGACTGGGCATCGGTTCTGGAGACGAATCTGTCCAGTGTTTATCACACCAGCAAGGCCGTTTTGCGGGCTATGGCAAAGGCCAGGTGGGGGAGAATCATTAACATCAGTTCCGTGGTTGCTGGTATGGGTAACGCCGGGCAGGCTAATTATTGTGCAGCAAAGGCGGGTGTGGAAGGTTTTACCCGCAGTCTGGCGAAGGAAATGTCCAATAGGGGCATTACCGCTAATTGTGTTGCTCCCGGTTTTATAGATACGGATATGACAAAAAAACTGGAAGATAAGCAGCGTGAAGCTATGCTGGAAATCATACCTGCTGGTCGTCTGGGTGAGCCAAAAGAAGTGGCAGCGGTAGTGGCCTTCCTGGCAACAGATGCAGCCGCTTACGTGAGCGGTGAAACCATTCACGTGAACGGCGGAATGTACATGGGGTGAGTGTCTGGGTGTTGTCGATACGCAACCCCTTGTCACGCAACATGTTTAATCGAATCCCTGCTTGTTTGCAGGTGGGGTTTAATCTAAACTGGCAGCACTTGAGTTGCTTGGTTGATATATAAAGTGAGGACATTATGAGTACAGTTGAAGAGCGCGTGAAGAAGATTGTTTGCGAACAGTTGGGCGTGAAAGAGTCCGAAGTTCAGAACTCATCTTCTTTTGTAGAGGATCTTGGCGCTGACTCACTGGACACCGTTGAGCTGGTTATGGCGTTGGAAGAGGAGTTCGAAACTGAGATTCCTGATGAAGAAGCTGAAAAGCTAGCCAGTGTTCAGGACGCGATCGACTACATCGTCGCACATACCTGATACTCTGCATTTTTAAACAGCCAGGCAAAGAAAGCCGCCCTTGCGACTGAACAAAGGGCGGCTTTTTTATTGCCTTTAAATTGGGTTGAACAGATGGTTGGTAGCAAGCGGCTATGATCAGGTGTACACAGTTATGAGTAAGCGGCGAGTTGTCATCACCGGCATGGGAATGTTGTCTCCCCTGGGAAATGACGTGCAGACATCCTGGGCGGGCATTCAGGCAGGGCGCAGCGGTATTAGTGCAATCGACCGTTTTGATGCTTCTGCACACAACACCCGCATTGGTGGTGCCATAAAAGGCCTTGATCTCGACGCCTGGTTATCTCCAAAAGATGCCAGAAAGCTTGATGCGTTTATTCACTATGGCCTGATCGCGGCGCAGCAGGCAGTAGACAATAGCGGGCTTGCCGATTACAGCGCACTGGATAAAGACCGGGCGGGAATAGCCATAGGCTCTGGTATCGGCGGCCTTGAATATATTGAAAAAAGTGTCCTCGCTATGGACAAATCCGGCCCTCGCAAAGTTTCACCGTTTTTTGTGCCTGCGTCGGTTATTAACATGATTTCCGGAAATGCAGCTATTCGCTTTGGTTTCCGCGGGCCGAATATCGCGATTGTTACTGCCTGTACTACTGGCACCCACAATATTGGCTATGCTGCCCGTACCATTGCCTATGGTGACGCCGACGTTATGCTGGCGGGAGGCTCCGAAATGGCAACAACCCGTACCGGTATTGCGGCTTTTTCGGCGGCTCGGGCGTTGTCAACAAAAAATGATGAGCCTGAAAAGGCCAGCCGGCCCTGGGATAAAGATCGTGATGGTTTTGTGCTGAGTGATGGTGCTGGCGTGATGGTTCTTGAGGAACTGGAGCACGCAAAAAAACGTAATGCTACAATTTACGGTGAGCTGATTGGTTTTGGCATGAGCGATGATGGTCATCACATAACGTCTCCTCCCGAAAATGGCGAAGGGGCTGCACGCTCAATGCGTAATGCTATCCGTGATGCAGGGTTAAAGCCGGAAGATGTGGATTATATCAACGCCCATGGCACCTCTACTCAGGTAGGGGATCTGGCAGAAGTGGCGGCAACCAGATCGGTATTTGGTGCTCACGCCGGAAAACTGGCGATGAGTAGCACTAAGTCCATGACCGGGCACTTGCTGGGTGCCGCTGGCGCAGTTGAGGGGATTTTTTCGGTGCTTGCCATTCGTGATGGTATTTTGCCCCCAACGATCAATCTGGACAATCCGGATGAAGGCTGCGATCTCGATTTTGTTGCCAATAAATGCCGGAAAGGCGATGTTCGGATAGCGCTTTCTAATTCATTTGGTTTTGGTGGGACTAACGGCACCCTGATTTTCAGCCGTTATGAAGGCTGAGCGTTGTTATGATTAATTTATTCTGGGCAGATGAATGTGGTCTTCCGGCAAATGACAGGGGGCTGGCCTATGGTGATGGTTTGTTTGAAACTATTCGCATGGAGGGTGTCCGGGGAGCGCTTCTGGCCCGGCATCTGGAGCGTATGTCCCGTGATGCAGGCCGATTGGGTATTGCGGTCTCGCGTAATGAGTTAAAAGAGGTCTGTGCGAAGGCTGCTGAGCGGTTTTCCGGCCGCTATCAAGATGGCTGGGTGCTGAAACTGCTGCTCACCCGTGGTGCTGGCGGGCGGGGTTATCGCTCCGAGGTTGGCATGAGGCCCAATCTGCTGGTCTCCGGAGCCGTGCTTCCACCACCCGTTAGCCCATTGGGTGTGGCGGTTGACCTTTCACGGGTAGCACTAACGGTTCACCCTTTGTTCGTAGGCATCAAGTCTCTCAATCGTCTTGAGCAGGTTATGGCTTCGCGGGAAATAAATGACAGCCTGTTTGAGGTTGTTATGTCTAACCACGAGGGCCATTTGGTTGAGGGTACCCGCACCAATCTTATCCTAAAAATACCAGATGGCTGGATTACTCCGCCCAAATCGTCTCTGGCAGTTGCTGGGGTAATGCGCCAGTGGGTTCTTGATAGCTTGCATGAGCGCGGTGAATCCATCGTTGAGCGGCCTCTCACCATGGCTGATGTGTTGGATCCCGGCTGTCGGGGGTTGTTTCTGCTGAACAGCGTACAGGGTGTTGTTCCGGTTCGGGAGTTTGCCGGCCATCATTTGCCAGTCGATAGCGGACTTGCGACAATCTGTAATCTTCTCGAAACACTGGAATAATTCGATTGCTCAAGAAGTTACTGATATTCACTGTAAGCGCAGCGATGCTGGTTGCGGCGGGAACCGGGCTGTGGGTCTGGCAGGGGCTGGAAACTCTTGAAAAACCACTGGTGCTGGATGAGCCACTGCTGCTTGACGTTCCAGAGGGTGCTGCTTTCAGTCACGTTGCGAGAACACTTGAGCGGCAAGGTCTGGTCAGCAAGAGCCTTTGGCTGCGGCTTTATGGTCGTCTCTACCCGGAGCAGGCCCGAATTAAAGCAGGTGAATATGAAATCACCAATGGGATGACCGCATTAGGCATAATCGGGGCCATGGTGGCCGGTGATACCAAACACTGGTCAATCCAGTTCATTGAGGGCTGGACTTTTAATGACATGCGCATGGCACTGGCGCGAGCAGAACATATCAAACAGGTAACCGCAGGCTGGTCAACTGACGAGATCATGAAAGCAGTTGGTGCAGAGGATAAACATCCTGAAGGCCGTTTTTTCCCGGACACCTATTTATATACCAGCAGTGAATCTGATCTTGATCTTCTCAAGCGGGCTTATGAGAAGATGGCTAACGTGCTTGCAGAAG
>DATJDA010000147.1:0-4805 GCA_035497695.1 Marinobacter sp.
CCGTTTGTGAGCCACTGCTATCGAAGGCCACGCCATCTGCCCTATTGGTCGTTCAACCTGTTTGCCATGGTGCACGGCACCAGCCGTGAAGAAGTGGAAGATAAAGCCAAACAAATCCGTGCTGTGCTGGGCGATGCCTGCCAGCAACACACCATTCTCTACAGCTCGGCCATTCTGAAGAAAACCGGCCTGCGACTGCGTAAATAACGCGAGGGGAAGCACTATGTTCAGAATGACACGCTACATCAAAAGCCTGATGAATCCGGCACCGGTGAGAGCCATCACCAAGCCCACGGGCCCGGTGGTGATCTGGAACCTGATCCGTCGCTGCAACCTTACGTGCAAGCACTGTTATTCAATTTCTGCCGATATCGATTTCAAGGGTGAACTGAGCACCGGTGAAGTCTATACCGTAATGGACGACCTCAAGGCTTATGGCGTGCCGGTGCTGATTCTTTCCGGCGGTGAGCCTTTGATGCGACCGGATATTTTCGCCATCTCCCGCCGTGCCAAAGACATGGGCTTTTATGTAGGCCTGTCCAGCAACGGCACCCTGATTACCGAAGACAACATTCAACAGATCGTTGATGCCGGCTACGATTACGTCGGTATCAGCATTGACGGGCTGGAACAGACCCACGACGAATTCCGCCAGAAGCAAGGCGCTTTTGCAGCCTCTATGAAAGCCGTCAAACTGTGTAAAGATGCCGGCATAAAAGTAGGGCTGCGCTTCACCCTCACACAGGATAACGCAGCACAGTTGCCGGACATGCTCAAAATGCTCGATGAGCACGATATCGACAAGTTTTACCTCTCTCACCTGAACTATTCCGGCCGCGGCGGGCGCAACCGCAAGCGCGATGCGTGGTATGACATGACCCGGGACGCAATGAACCTGCTGTTCAACCACTGCCACCAAGAGCTCAAACGCGGTGTCGAGCGAGAATACGTAACCGGTAACAACGATGCTGACGGGCCGTTTCTACTGCAGTGGGCGGCGGAACACTACCCTGATCAGGTCGCAGCTCTGGAGCAGCGACTGCTTAACTGGGGAGGCAACTCTTCCGGCCAAAACGTCTCCAACATTGACAATCTGGGCACAGTTCACCCCGACACCTTCTGGTGGGACTACAACCTCGGCAATGTGCGCGAAAAGCCATTTTCGCAAATCTGGTCAGGGGCCACCGATGAGCTTATGCAGGGCTTTCGTCAGAAGCCACGCCCCGTAAAAGGACGCTGTGCAGAATGCCGGTACCTGGCTATCTGTAATGGTAATACCCGGGTCAGGGCTTACAACGTTTCTGGCGATTTCTGGGAAGAAGATCCCGGCTGCTATCTGACTAACGAAGAGATTGGTGCCGCTGACATGCCCAGGCGTGTCGCTGCCCCGGTAGTGGAAATCCCGGTTCACAACCTGTAAGGACAAGCGCCATGACAATCAGCGAGACAATAAAGTGCCGGGTTGAATTCCAGCTTGCCGCACAACCCTTCCAGGCCGGAGAAGTTGCCATTGTAGGTGCTGGCCCTGGGGACCCAGGGCTACTGACACTCAGGGCTTTGATGCTGATTCAGGAGGCAGATGTTGTCGTTTACGACCGCTTGGTATCCCCCCGGATTATGGACATGGTGAACCCCCGTGCTGAGCGGATTCACGTAGGCAAAGCCAGCGGCTGCCATTATGTTCCGCAAGAAGACACCAACGAGCTTTTGGTTCAACTGGCTGTTAAACAACACCGCGTGGTGCGACTGAAAGGCGGTGACCCGTACATTTTTGGCCGGGGCGGCGAGGAAGCTGAATTTCTGGTGGATAACAATATTGATTTCTTTGTGGTGCCCGGCATTACTTCCGCAGCCGGCTGTGCATCCTATTGCGGTATACCGCTGACCCACCGGGATTACGCCCAAAGCGTTACCTTTGTAACCGGGCACCGCAAAGCCGACCACGGGCTTGACTTGAACTGGAAAGCCCTTGCAGCACCGGGCCAGACCCGTGTGTTCTATATGGGCCTGCACAATGCACCTGTTATTGTGCAGGAACTGACCGCCAATGGCCTGTCCGGCGACTGCCCTGTGGCGCTGGTTGAGCGCGGCACAACTCCACACCAACACATGTCCGTGACCACCCTTGACAACCTGGTCGAAACCATACGTATTGAAGGCTTTGAGCCACCCACCCTGATCATTGTCGGTGAGGTGGTACAACTGGCAACAAAACTTGCGCAGCCAGCCCTGGTGGGCTGGAACAGTGCACTGATAGGGCCGGCTGCCATTACACCAGTTCAACCGTTCGCGAGAACAAAACAAGCATGAATACATTATCAGCATTCAAATCCGGACGTCCGCTGCCACAGATTATAAAAATCCCTATGCTGGCTATAGGCCTGCTGAGTTCAGTTCTGATTGCGGCCAGCGCCGGCGCCGACCTGCAGACCGAAGCCCTGTACCAGGAACACTGCGCCAGTTGTCACGGCAACGACCGATTAGGCGGCATGGGCCCGGCCTTGCTGCCGGACAACCTCTCACGGCTGAAAAAGGATCAGGCTGAAGATGCCATCCGCAACGGCCGGCCAGCAACCCAGATGCTGGGTTTTGCCGGCACGCTGAACGCCGAATCCATAACCGCACTGGCTGAATATATTTACCAGCCACCCGCGCAAGAACCCGTATGGGGCAAAGGCGAAATTGCCGGCAGCCACCTGCTGCCGCATCCGGCGGGCTCACTCCCCGACAAGCCGGCTTATGACGCCGACATGATGAACCTGTTTCTGGTGGTGGAAATCGGCGATCACCACGTTACCCTGCTCGACGGCGACCGCATGGAGCCTATCCACCGGTTCGCCAGCCGCTACGCCCTGCATGGCGGCCCCAAGTACAGCCCTGACGGCCGCTACGTTTACTTCGGCTCCCGCGATGGTTGGATCACCAAGTACGACCTGTACAACCTCAAAGTCGTTGCAGAGATCCGTGCGGGTATCAATATGCGTAACATCGCCGTCTCCGCTGACGGAAACCATATAATGGCAGCCAATTATCTGCCCCACACTCTGGTTCTTTTTGATTCTGAAAACCTGAACTTGCTGGAAATAATCCCGGTTAAGAACGACGCCGGAGACAGTTCAAGAGTAAGCGCTGTCTACGCCGCCCCACCAAGAAGCAGTTTTATCGCAGCGCTGAAAGATATTCCCGAAGCCTGGGAGATCACCATTGAAAATAACCGCGCAAACGTGCGCAGAATGCAAACCGATACCTGGCTTGACGATTTCTTTTTCGACCCCGGTTATGAACACCTCATCGGCGCTGCCCGCGATGGCAAACATGGCCTTGTGATCAGCCTGGACACCGGGAAAACCATTGCCACCCTGCCGCTACCCGGCATGCCTCATCTGGGCTCTGGAATTACCTGGAATTATAAGGGCACGCGTGTCATGGCTACGCCCCACTTCCGTGCCAATGCGGTATCGATCATTGACACAAGCACCTGGAAGGTGATCAAAACTCTCGAAACCGCCGGCCCTGGCTTCTTTATGCGCAGTCATGAAAACTCCCGTTACGCCTGGGTGGATGTATTTTTTGGCCCCAACAAAGACAAGGTTCATGTTATCGACAAGCAAACCCTGGAAATTGTAAAAACTCTTCAGCCCGATCCTGGCAAAGTAGCCGCCCATGTGGAGTTTGATCGATACGGCAAAAAGCTTCTGCTGAGCATCTGGGATGAAGACGGAGCGATTATCGTCTACGACGCTGATACACTGGTTGAAGAAAAGCGACTTCCAATGAATAAGCCGTCCGGCAAATATAATGTGTGGAACAAAATTCACTACGAAGAAGGAACCAGTCACTGACGTTTTCCTTGGCGCAGGAAAACGCTATAATCACATTCCTTGCAAAATGTTAATGACATAGATCATTTTTGAAGTGGATTTTTTCGGTAGAATGACTACGGCATAACTTACGATGGGTTCTATTCTATGAGCAGTTTTCTCAGACCCGAATTGGCTTCGTCCCCCTGTCTTCTGAGCGAGAATAATCCGGATATTGTTCTTCCAGATTCAGCGCCCGAGTCTGTCGCACTGCTCAATGGTCTGAGCCGGGTGTTCGGCATACGCATCAACGAGAACCAGAACAATCCTGAAACCAAACTGCTCGAAGAGTTATCGCGCCTGTTCTACCGGCAACGGGTTGATGTAGAGACTTCACTGGAAAAGCATGATCATCCATGGAGCAACGTCTATCTTATTCAATACGGAATTCTGCGCCTGTTCCGTGAAGCTCCCAGTGGCAAAGTAGCCATCCATCACTTCTTTTCCGAGGGCGATATGGTTTGGCCGGTATTTGGCCGATCCCGAACAGTTCGTAACACACTTTGTCTCGCTTCCGTAACACCGGCGACAGTCTGGGTGGCCGATTTTACTGCGTTCCGGTCGGTACTGCTCGCTCACGGTGAAGGTCTCTGGTCGCGCTTTGCCCTGGCGCTTACCGAGGAACTTGCAGAACTTGCCAGCATGCGTGAATTTCGCAAACACACCATGCCGGCACGGGAAAGATATCAATTACTGCTGGACGAATACCCGGAGCTGGTCCGGCGGGTTCCGGATAATCAACTGGCTTCCTGGCTTGGTGTAGTGCCAGCCACCTTCTCCCGCCTGAAAACCGGAACAGCCAGGGAAAGCAGCGAGTAGCTCGCTTTAAGTGATCGTGTACTATCAAACCAGTGCCCAAAGCACCAGTCCCGTCACCTTGCCAGGTAGAATTCCAGTGCTCCTCAGCAATCCGGTACTTCGCCGGGAATGTCAGAGTGCTTATTT
>DATJDA010000148.1:0-9642 GCA_035497695.1 Marinobacter sp.
TGAGAAGGCCGGCAAACATGGCATCAAAGTAATTGCTATGGAGATCACTCACGAGAGCCATATTGAAGAAATTGACACCTGCCTTGAGAAGCTGGGAAACCCGACTGGCGTACTGCTGCAGGTAGGCACCCGCAACACCCAGAATTTTGAATTGCTGAAGGCGATTGGCCGCCAGAACACCTACCCGGTCCTACTCAAGCGGGGCTTCGGCATTACCCTTAATGAATCGTTGAATGCCGCTGAATACCTTGCAAGTGAAGGCAATGCTAACGTTATATTTTGCCTGCGCGGCATGAAAACAGAAGCTGGCCAGCCCCACAGGAACATGGTGGATTTTGCTCATGTACCCGCGGTTAAGCGCCTTACCCGAATGCCGGTTTGTATCGACCCGTCGCATTCCGTAGGTACTCGCGATCAATGTCCGGATGGTATTCTGGATGTAATGCACGCCACTGCCCAAGGCGTGATTGCCGGTGCTAATATGGTGCTTGTGGACTTCCATCCAAATCCCGGAAAAGCGCTTGTAGATGGTCCACAAGCGTTGCTGATGAACGAACTGCCGGCCTACCTGGAAGATATCTACCTTTGCCACGATATGTGGAAAAAACGTCAGGCAATTTATCAACGCATGCGAGGTGAAATTACGGAATGATTGTTTACGGGCACAGAGGAGCCAGGGGAGAAGCTCCTGAAAATACATTGCCAGGCTTTGCCCACGCCTATCGGCACGGAATCCGGCACTTTGAGTTAGATCTGGTGCTCTCGAGGGACGGCAAGCCTGTTATTGTGCACGACCTCACCGTAGATCGCACGACAGACCAAAAAGGCTATGTCGGAGACTATACCGCCGAGCAGCTTGCCAGTATGGACGCCCGCAATAACACCAGCACCTGGCCAAGTAAAACCGGCATCCCGATGCTGGCTGATCTGCTGGAGCGATACGGCGATATTCAACACCTGCAGCTTGAGGTGAAGAAAGATAACCGGCGCCGTTTAAATATATTGGGTAACCGGCTAGCCGAAATTATTCAGCACAGGAACCTTTATCAAACGGTGGTTATAACGTCCGCCGACACCTGGTTTCTTAAGGAAATGCGGCGCAGAAACAAGAATATCCACCTTGGTCTGGTTGCAGAGCATAAATACCCACAACCTCTGGGTACGGCTTCACGCCTTGGTTGTGAGTACCTCTGTATAAACTGGAAGTTGTGTACCGCAGACATGGTCGAGCAGGCGCACCGCAAGGGCATGCATGTTTCAGCCTGGACGGTTAACCGCATTTACGATATGTTGCGGCTGGAAGAAATGGGGGTAAACAGCATAATTACCGATTACCCCACCAGTACCCGCATCTACTTCGACAACAGAGCCAACGCCATGCCTCAGTTGACGGCCACCCGGGAAGACTCGTTACCGGATAGCAGCAACATGCTCCCAGGCACCGGTTAAACCGGATTAAAAAATCCGGTTTAACCCGTTCAGCGCAGCCACCCGATAGGCTTCTGCCATTGTTGGGTAATTGAATGTGGTGTTGATGAAGTAGTTCAGAGAGTTGGCCTCGCCTTCCTGATTCATGATGGCCTGCCCAATGTGAACGATTTCCGCGGCCTGGTCACCAAAGCAGTGAATTCCCAGAATTTCCCGGCTCTCCCGGTGGAACAGGATTTTCAGCATACCCACCGCTTCGCCGGTAATTTGAGCTCGCGCCAAGTCCTTGAAAAACGCCCGACCAACTTCGTACGGCACTTTCGCCTCAGTCAATTCCCGCTCAGTGCCGCCCACAGAGCTGATTTCCGGAATCGTATAGATACCTGTTGGTACGTCCGTAATATAACGGAAGTACTCGTCGTTAACGATATCAGACGATGCTGACCGCCCCTGATCATAAGCGGCACTGGCCAGGCTCGGCCAGCCGATGACATCGCCCGCAGCATAAATATGTTCAACTTCGGTACGATAATGGTTGTCTACGGATAACTGGCCACGGCTGTTTGGGGTAAGGCCCACATTTTCCAGCCCCAGATTGTCGGTATTCCCGGTGCGGCCGTTACACCACAAAAACGCATCTGCACGGATTTTCTTGCCCGATTTCAGGGTAGCGACCACGCCGTGATCGTCGCCATCTATTGATTCATACTGCTCATTATGGCGAACCAGCACACCGTTATTGCGCAGGTGATAGCTTAACGCATCTGAAATTTCATCATCCAGAAACGATAGCAAGCGGCTGCCAGGGTTGATCAGATCTACCCTCACACCTAATCCGGAAAAAATGGACGCATACTCAGAGCCAATAACACCGGCACCGTAAATGATGAGTGTTCGTGGTGTATGCGATAAATTCAGAATGGTATCTGAGTTGTAAATCCGGTGATGGCGAAAATCCACATCGGGCGGCAGATAAGGGCGTGAGCCTGTAGCAATAACCGCCTGTTTAAAATGCAGGATGTCGTTCGATTTTCCGCCCCGTACCTCAAGCCGGTTAGCATCGATGAATGAAGCACGGCCATTAATGAGATCGACGCGATTACGAGAATAGAACTGGGTTCTTAGCTTAACCTGTTTGCCGATCACCTTTTGGGCGTTTTGCAACACCCGCGGGAACGAAAACCAGCGTGGTTCACCGATGTCACGGAACATCTGATTGGTGTTAAATGTAATAATCTGCTTAACCGAATGGCGCAGTGCCTTGGAGGGAATAGTGCCCCAATGAATGCAGTTGCCCCCAACGGTAGGTTTGTCTTCAATGATTGCGACACGCTTACCGTGCTTTGTCGCGTTCATTGCCGAACCTTCACCAGCCGGGCCGGCGCCGATAACGACAACGTCGTAATGATGCTCCGCCATAGGCGCAGTAACTCCTTATCTACGTCATAGGGATATTGTAATTATCGTGTTCGTGCTATTAGCACTAGCGAGGCGCGCCTGCATCGTAAAACTGACTTTGGGAATCTGAGCTACCACTCACCCGCCGCTGGCTTTCCTCTTCGCATTTTTGGGTATCACCACCGCAAATGTCGCACGCAGTTCCCATACCCAGAGCGCCCATACCACCACAGGTGCCACTAATTGGCTTACGTCCGAAAATAATACCAATGCACATGCCTGTCATCAGCACTAGTACAATAAACAGAACCAGAAGAAAAGTACTCATAATGCCCCCGTTTTACTGAATTACGTAAGACGAAAACGCTGGCGTTTGATGCTCCTCAAAACCATTTTCCGTCCGCACAATGAAATAAACCGCAATGTTCTCCCTGGTCGCAAGTTCTTTTGCCTGGCTGAACCCCATAACATTGAAGCCGGTTGCCAGTGCATCTGCTGTCATACAGTCTTCAGCAATAACCGTTACTGAGGCCAGGTTATGCGCAATCGGTTTTCCGGTTACCGGGTCTATTGTATGGGAAAAACGATGGCCTTCCGATTCGTAATAGTTCCGATAGTCTCCGGACGTTGCCATTGCCCGATTGTCTAACGCGATAATCCGGCTTACCTGTCGCGATTCGGATACGGGCTGTTCAATAGCCAGGCGCCAGACTTCACCATTGGGCTTCCTGCCTCGTGAGCGCACTTCGCCTCCAATCTCTACAAGGTATGCACCCACACCCTGTTTGTCGAGATACCGGGCAACAACATCTACGCCATAACCCTTGGCGATACCCGACAAATCAATGTATTGGGGCACATCACTGCGAATAGCGGGCGGATCAGCCCGTAACACAAGGTGTTCATGGCCTATGCGGGCCAATACCTGTGCAAGCACCTCATCTGAGGGAACATGTTCTGGACGGGCGTCCGGGCCAAAGCCCCAAAGATTAACTGCCGGGCCAACGGTGACATCAAATGCACCATTGGTGAGGCGTGAAACTTCTTCCGACTTCCTGAGCACTTCATACAGAGGCTCAGAGAGTGGCGTCCACTCAGACTGATCCGGCTTCGAATTCAGTTGCGACAGTTCGGAATCTTTACGCCAGGTAGACATTGAAGCATCTACGTCATCAAGCTCAGACTGGATACCCGCCGCCAGTTCTTCCAAGCGGGACGAATCTTCATTCAGCACAACGTCTATATGGTAGCTTGTGCCGAATACGGAGCCGGATATTTCCCAGATCTTCTCTTCTGGCTGAAACGAGCAACCCGCCAGGGCAGCAGTAGCCAGCACAATAACTGCGCCGGCCAGTACCGCCCTGACGGGCTGTAGCATGCAGGATGTCATGTAAGTTAATTAACCCCCAAAGTCATCCAGCATAATATTCTCATCCTCAACACCCAGATCTTTGAGCATCTTGATAACCGATGCGTTCATGATCGGAGGCCCACACATGTAGTACTCACAGTCTTCCGGTGATGGATGATCCTTCAGATAGTTCTCATACAGAACGTTATGAATGAACCCTGTAGGTCCGTCCCAGTTATCGTCTGGCTGTGCATCTGAAAGGGCAACGTGCCACTCGAAATTATCGTTCTGCTCCTGCAGCATATCGAAATCTTCTACATAGAACATTTCACGCACACTGCGGGCACCGTACCAGAAGCTGATTTTCCGCTTGGAATTCAGGCGCTTCAACTGATCGAAGATGTGCGAGCGCATAGGTGCCATTCCAGCACCACCGCCGACAAATATCATTTCGGCATCGGTCTTCTTGGCAAAGAACTCGCCAAACGGCCCCATAACCGTAACCTTGTCGCCCGGCTTCATGTTGAAGACATAAGTAGACATGATTCCTGGTGGATGGTCTGTACCCGGAGGCGGTGTGGCAATACGGATATTAAACTTGAGGATGCCTTTCTCTTCGGGATAGTTCGCCATGGAGTAGGCTCGAACAGTCTCCTCTTTATTAATTCCGCGATAGCGCCATATATCGTGCTTATCCCAGTCTCCGTGAAACTTCTCTTCAATATCGAAAGATTTAAACTCGATATCGTATTCCGGGCACTCAAGCTGCACATAGCCACCAGCCCGGAATGCAACTTCCTCGCCTTCAGGCAATTTCAGAACCAGCTCTTTGATAAATGTAGCGACGTTGTGATTGGACACAACCTCACACTCCCACTTCTTAACACCGAAGAACTCTTCCGGAACGATAACCTTCATGTCCTGCTTAACAGGGACCTGACAAGACAACCGCCAGCCTTCTTTTTCTTCCCGATTGGTGAAGTGGGTCTTTTCTGTGGGAACCATGGCCCCACCACCCTCAAGAACGATACACCGACACTGGGCACAGGTACCGCCACCACCACATGCGGATGACAGGAATATGCCATTGCTGGCCAACGTACCCAGTAACTTGCCACCCGCTGCTGTTTTCAGGGTGTGTTCGGGGTCATCATTAATTTCAATTGTCACATCACCGGTGCTTACCAGTCTTGAGCGGGCCGCGAGAATAATCGCTACCAGCACCAAAACTATAATGGTGAACATGACTACGCCGAGAATAATATCATTCATGGTCTCGCCTTTTCGTTAAACCGAATCACCAGGTGAATTACAGGGAGATGCCGGAGAAGGACATGAATCCCAGGGACATCAGACCAACGGTCATAAAGGTGATCCCCAAGCCACGCAATCCTTCCGGAACATCACTGTATTTAAGCTTGTCGCGAATGCCCGCAAGAGCAATTATCGCCAGTGCCCAGCCAACGCCAGCACCAAAGCCGTACACCACACTCTCACCAAAGTTGTAATCCCGTTCTACCATGAACAGAGCAGCACCCATGATTGCGCAGTTAACGGTAATCAATGGGAGAAATACGCCCAGCGCGGAATAGAGTGCAGGGATGTATTTATCCAGCACCATTTCCATAATCTGAACAATTGCTGCAATAACACCAATGTAGGTAATCAGGCCCAGGAAGCTCAGGTCAGTGTCCGGCAGCCCTGCCCAGCTAAGTGCGCCATCACGGAGCACATAGTTGTAGATCAGGTTATTCGCCGGCACGGTAAGTGTCAGTACCACAACAACTGCAATGCCCAACCCGAGAGCGGCCTCCATCTTCTTGGAGATGGCGATAAACGTACACATCCCCAGGAAGAACGCGAGTGCCATGTTTTCAATGAAAACGGCTTTAACAAAAAGGCTGATATAGTGCTCCATCAAAAGGCCTCCTTGATTCTGTGGCGGGACATTTTGTAATCAGGCTCTTCCACCTGCTCTGGCCGCCATGCACGCAAGCCCCAGATGGTCAGTCCGATAATAAAGAACGCACTTGGTGGCAGCAAAAGCAAACCGTTTGTCTGATACCAGCCACCCTCACTGATCGGGCTGAGCAAGGTGTACCCGAATAGCGATCCAGAGCCAAACAGCTCGCGCCAAAAGGCAACAAACATCAGCATAACCGAGTAGCCCAGGCCGTTACCGATACCGTCCAGGAAACTGAGCCAAGGGCCGTTCTGCATGGCAAAGCCTTCAGCGCGCCCCATAACAATACAGTTGGTGATGATCAGGCCAACGAATACCGACAGCTGTTTGCTGATTTCATAGGCGTACGCTTTTAGCAACTGGTCTACAACGATAACCAGCGAAGCAATAATGGTCATCTGGGCGATAATGCGGATACTTCCAGGAATCTGGGCGCGCACAAGCGACACTGCCAGGTTCGAGAAGGCGGTTACGGCAATCACCGAGATGCACATAACAATACTGACACTCATGCTGCCAGTTACTGCCAGTGCGGAGCATATACCCAGAATCTGCAATGCGATCGGGTTATTACTGAAAATTGGTTCAAGAAGAACCTTTTTGGCTGATAACTCGGCCATAATTAAACCTCCCCTTCACGCAGTTTTTCCAGGTACGGAGCAAAGCCACGCTTACCTAGCCAGTAGTCCACCAGATTCTCAACGCCGCGACTGGTCAGTGTTGCCCCGGACAGGGCATCAACCTTATGCTCCTGGTCTTTTGTGCCGGCGGTTACTCCGCCTTTTACCAGCTTGATCTGCGGAACTGTTTTATCCTCGTCGTATACGACTTTGCCCCGCCACTCGGATTTCCACCGGGGATTGTCTACTTCACCCCCCAGCCCTGGCGTTTCAGCATGCTGGTAAAACCCTAACCCCTGAATGGTGTTGGCGTCGCCTTCCAAGCATACAAAACCATACAGCGTAGACCAGAGTCCATAACCACTAATTGGTAGTACGACCTTCTCAAGCTCGTCGCCATTACGCAATACAAACACCCTTGCGATATCCGGGCGGCGCTTGATGCCGGCTATATCTTCAACTGCCGGTATCTTTGTAGACAGATCCGGATTGAAGGCAGCCTTGTACATGTCGTACTTCATGGGGTCTGTAACCCCGACAGCAGAAGGCTCAACGTACTCACCCGTATCAAGATTGACCAGACGCACCTCAAATTGAGAAAACACTTTCTCAACCTGATCTGCACTTGCGCCGGCTGGCAACATGTCAGCCGCTGCCAGGATATTGGTTTTCATGTTGAGCGTTTGATTCTTTTCTTGCGCCGGTTTCAGCATAACCGCTGCAACAGACACGATAACGGAGAAGAACACACTCAATATGAGCGCAACAAACAGTGTTCTGGAGACCGTTTCCTTACCTTTAGCCACGAGCAAGTCTCCTTTTAACATTCGCCTGAACCACAAAGTGGTCGATCAGCGGGGCGAAAAGATTGGCAAACAGAATAGCCAGCATAATGCCCTCCGGAAATGCCGGGTTAACAACACGGATCAATACCGTCATCACCCCGACCAATATGCCGAACCACCAGCGCCCGGTATCTGTCATGGATGCTGATACCGGATCAGTGGCCATGAACATCATCCCGAATGCAAAGCCACCCATAACCAGATGCCAATAGGCTGGTACTGCAAACATTGGATTGGTTTCAGAGCCAACCAGATTGAACATCAATGAGGTTGCGATCATGCCGATCAGCACACCACCCACAATGCGGTAAGAGGCTATTTTCATCATCAGCAGAACAAGACCGCTGGCCAACACCACCAGAGTAGAGGTTTCGCCGACTGAGCCCTGAACAGTGCCGATAAACGCACTCATCCAGCCGATATGCTGGTTAAGGGCATCGACGCCACCACTGGCAGCCCAGCTCAGCGCTGTCGCCCCGCTAAACCCATCAACTGCTGTCCAGATAGCGTCGCCGGAAATCTGCGCCGGGTAAGCAAAGTACAAAAAGGCTCGTGCGGTCAGGGCCGGGTTCAGGAAGTTCTTGCCGGTTCCGCCAAAGATTTCCTTACCAATTACCACACCAAAACTGATACCCAGAGCCACCTGCCAAAGCGGAATGGTTGGCGGACAAATCAGAGCGAACAGTATAGAGGTAACAAAGAAGCCCTCGTTTACCTCGTGCTTGCGCACCGTGGCGAACAGAACTTCCCAAAAACCGCCAACCACAAAGGTGACAAAGTAAATGGGCACAAAATACGACATGCCGTAGATGAGGTTATCCCAGATTCCGGCACCCGCACCTGTCACTGCGAAGGCTTGAATAAACGCTGTACGCAGGCCCCCGTCGCCAACGAGTGCATCGGGAGTTACCGCCAGATAACTGTTGGCCTGGAAGCCGATATTCCACATACCGAAAAACATTCCGGGGAATGCACACAGCCAAACGGTAATCATAATACGCTTCAGATCGATGCCATCGCGCACATGAGAGGTCGTGGATGTTACGGAGCCAGGAGTGTAGAAAATAGTATCGACAGCTTCGTAAAGTGCATACCAGCGCTCGTACTTACCGCCTTTTTCAAAATGATGCTCGATTCCATCGAGAAACTGCCTGATAGCTGCCATATTAGCCTTCGACCTCGATTCGGGTCAGATTCTCACGGAGAATCGGACCATATTCATATTTACCCGGGCACACGAAGGTGCACAAAGCCAGATCTTCTTCGTCCAGCTCCAGAGCACCAAGCTTCTGTGCCATTTCGGTATCACCAACAATCAGCGAGCGAAGCAGCTGTGTGGGCAGGATATCCAGTGGCATAACCTGTTCATAGCTGCCGATTGGCACCATAGCCCGCTCACTACCGTTGGTAGTGGTGGTGAAGTTGAACAACTTGCTGCCAGCCAGCTTGGACAAGTAGATATTCATGACCGAGAATTTGTTGGTGCCGGGAGAGAGGTAACCCATAAAGTAACGGTGGGTGCCTTCTTCCAGCAGTGACACCTGGTTAGCAAACCGTCCGAGATAAGCACAGACGCCACTCGCCCGACGGCCACCGAACACTGAGCCGGATATCATTCGAACATCGCAATCTGAGGCAACTTCATCTTTCAGGAGCTCTGGAAGACATGCCCCCTGCCGGGTACGGATTAAGCGAGGTTTTAATGCTTTGGGTCCGCCAATCGCAATAATGCGCTCAACGGGCAACTCACCGGTTTCAAACAGCAGGGCGATGTCTATAACGTCCTGATAATTGATGGTCCAGACAGTTTTGCTTGCGGATACCGGGTCCAGATAGTGAATGTGAGTGCCCACATTACCCGCCGGATGCACACCATCAAACTGTTGAACTTCAATGCGGTCCGATTTGGGAACGCTTACGCCAGAACCGGGTTTACCGGTAACAAACACCTTGCCCGTTGTAAGTTTGGAAATAAGAGTAAGGCCTTTCTCAAACGCCTTACTGTTTTTGCCAATAATAACAACAGGGTCCGCCGCA
>DATJDA010000149.1:0-2442 GCA_035497695.1 Marinobacter sp.
GGCCACATCACGCACCACCGCCTTGGCCGCCATGGTGCCGAACGTAATGATCTGGGATACCGCCTCACGGCCGTACTTTTCGGCCACATAAGCGATGACCCGATCCCGGCCCTCCATACAGAAGTCGACGTCAAAGTCAGGCATGGATACCCGCTCAGGGTTCAGAAAGCGCTCAAACAGAAGGTCATATTCGAGGGGATCAAGATCCGTAATAAGCTGGGCGTAGGCAACCAGTGAGCCTGCACCGGAACCCCGACCAGGCCCCACGGGCACACCATTGCTTTTGGCCCACTTTATAAAGTCCATAACAATAAGAAAGTAGCCGGGAAACCCCATCTGAATAATGATGTCCAGCTCGAAATTCAGGCGCTGGTAATAGGCTTCTCTTTTGGTGTCGTATTCCGGATCGTCCTTGCTCAGCGTTTTCGCAAGCCGTGCCTCCAGCCCTTCTTCTGAAACCTTCCGAAAGTATTCGTCTCTCCCCATGCCACCCGGAATGGGGTACTTGGGCAGAAAATATTCTCCCAGGCGTACTTGCACTGAACACCTTCGTGCAATTTCGACTGTATTTTCAATGGCTTCGGGAATGTCCGAAAACAGCTCGATCATTTCCTCGGCGCTGCGCAGATACTGCTGTTCGCTGAAGCGACGGTCACGGCGGGGATCATCCAGTGTCCGGCTTTCGCCAATGCATACCCGTGCTTCATGGGCCTCAAAGTCATCCGGCTCAAGAAAATGAACATCATTCGTGGCAACCACCGGCAAGCCAAGCTCTTGCGCCAGCTCTACACTCAGGTGCAGACAGTCCTCATCGCGGCTACGACCCGTACGTTGAAGCTCCAGATAAAAAGCGCCGGGATAGAGCTCCATCCAGTAACGGGCCCGCTCAATAGCCAGATCCTGCTTGCCTGCCAATAATGCTTTGCCGACATCGCCCATTTTCGAACCAGAGAGCGCAATCAGTCCGCCCGACTGTTCTTCCAGCCATTGGCGCTTAATAATGGGCTTGCCAAAATGCTGTCCCTGGGTATACCCAAGAGAAATAATTCCCTTCAGGTTCAGATAGCCTTCATCATTCTGCGCCAGCAAGGTCAGCCTGAAAGGCTGCTCCGGCTCCTCTGGGTGCTCCAGCCAGATATCTGCCCCGATCACTGGTTTTACTCCGGCACTGGTCGCCGCCTTATAAAAGCGAACCAGCGAACACATGTTGGACTGTTCAGTAAGCCCAACCGCCGGCATGCCAAGCTCAGCTACACGCTTGATCAGGGGTTTTACCCGTACCAGGCCATCAACCATGGAGTATTCGGAGTGCACACGAAGATGTACAAAAGTCTGGAGCATAACGTCAGAGGTTTCCTGCGGATAAGGTCAGAATGGTTGTGGCCTTCAGCCATCGATCAGATTATGGATGTCTGTTTTCGTTTGGGGGCCAAAGCGAACCTCCACCAGCGTTCCATCCGGTTTGACGATAAAAGTGGCGGGTAAGGCCACAGGCAATTCCCAACCAAAGCGGGGCCCCGGGTCTTCTGCCAGCAATGTATAGTCAATGCCCATACGCTGAGCCAGCTTGTTAAGCTCCGGGCCTTGAATACCATCAAAGTTTACGCCAAAAACCGTTATGTCCGGCGATTTGTCGAGCATATTCAGTTCAGGAATTTCCTCAAGGCAGGGCTTGCACCACTCGGCCCAGTAATTCACCAGAACCCACTGGCCCCGTAACTGTTCCCAGTTAACTTTCACACCGTCTGCGCGCTCCAGTTCAATTTTCTGACAACCAGCGGCCATAAAGATCAGAAGAATCAGCCCAACATGAACCATTCGGTATGGAAGCCTCCGATTTTCAGGGTACTGCACGGTAAAACCTCCTGTTAGACTATCCAACAAAATCACACCCCCTCAGGCGATCAGGCAAGAAGATGACAGAACCGACCCGAATTTTCCACAACCCACACTGCTCAAAATCCCGCCAAACTCTCGAACTACTGACAGAGCGCGGCATCGAACCGGAAATTGTACGCTATCTGGAGACGCCACCCACGGAACAGGAGCTGAGTGACATCCTTGAGCTGCTCGATTGCGAGCCAAAGGATCTCATGCGTACCGGTGAAAAAGAGTACCGGGAGTTAAAGCTCGATAATCCCGCCCTTACCCGGCAGCAATTAATTGCGGCTATGGTAGCCAATCCGAAACTGATTGAACGCCCCATTGTACTCGCGAACGGCAAGGCAGCGGTAGGCCGGCCACCAGAAAGCGTATTATCCATTCTGTAGAACCGGAAACAGACCATGCTTAAGAATCCGAAAGCAAAAAACACTCAGCGGCTAACCTGTCTGCTTTATTTTTCAGTGCTTATCACGCTGATTATCACCACTTTTTATCCGGCTCCCATCGAAGGTGTCTCTGTTATCCTGATACTCAGTGTTAAGCTGCTTCCTTTACTGG
>DATJDA010000150.1:0-2429 GCA_035497695.1 Marinobacter sp.
ACTCACCAATAAGGCTGAATGAGAACGCCCACAGGACTGTAACAAAGACCAGTAATCCCATTTTACCTGCTACCCACCAGAGTCAAGGCGCGTACTTTAACGGATTTTTTGCAAGTTTTCAGCGCTGAAAGAACGCATAAATCCCGATGCCGACGCCTGTATCAATCAGGTAAGATGTGCCCCCTACCCATAACGCAGCTCAGCACTCCGTGTTATTCAAAAACAGCCGGATCAATCAGATTTATGGATGAAACCCACCAGCCTATACCGGAAATACGCGATTCACTGGTAATCCGCACACTGTCAGAGTGGCGCACCCTTGCCATATTGGGCGGGCCAATTCTGATTGCTCAGGTTGCACAGATGGCCAATGGTGTAATCGACACCGTCATGGCTGGCCATGCCAGTGCGGAAGATCTTGCGGGCGTGGGCATTGGCAGCAGCTTGTGGATTCCGTTGTTTCTGCTTTTTATGGGGATGCTGAGCGCGCTCCAGCCAATTATTTCCGGTTATAAGGGCGCCCGCTCTCTGGATAAAATCATGCCGGCCACCTGGCAGGGGCTGTATGTAGCGGTGGCCGGCTCCGTTATCATGATCCTGTTGCTAACCCATGTTCACCCGGTATTAACCCTATTAAATCTTGAAGCCGGTACGGCCCGCATTACCCAAGGATATCTGAATGCTTTCGTTTGGGGGGTTCCCGCGCTGCTGCTCATGGCGGCCTTAAGAGGCCTGACCGATGGCCTTGGTTATACCCGGGTCATTATGATGTTTTCGGTTTTGAGTACCCTGATTAACCTGCCCCTGAATTACATATTTATCTACGGAAAACTGGGCTTGCCCGCCATGGGCGGCATTGGTTGTGGGTGGGCAACATCCATATCCAACGGCGCTGCAGCGCTTACACTTCTGGTTTACCTTAATCGTAGCCGGGCCTTTCAACAGTTCAGGTTACTGGCCGATTGGGCCCCACCAGATATAAAGAACCTGCGTTATATTTTGTCCATTGGTGTTCCAATTGGTTTCACCATCTTTGTAGAAACAAGCATGTTCTCGGTTATTGCCCTGTTTCTGGCACCCTTGGGGCCTGTTGTGGTTGCTGGCCACCAGATTGCTCTGAACGTGGTATCGCTGTTGTTCATGCTGCCTCTAAGTATTGGCATGGCACTTACTTTACGGGTCAGCTTCCTGCTGGGCGCAGGAGCACCTGATACCGCAAGGCTCATATCCCGCAGTTCGCTGGTTCTTGCAGGCGCTACAGCTCTGGCGTTTGCATCCTTGCTATGGATATTCTCGGCGGGAATTGCCGCACTCTATTCCAGCGAAATTGGTGTCCAGCAGGTCACTATCCACCTGCTGGCATTTGCAGCGGCTTTTCAGATAGTGGACGTTATTCAGGTGATTTGCATCAGCGCACTCAGGGGCTACAAAGACACCCAGATTCCAATGTTTATAATGTTGTTTTCGTTCTGGGGTCTGGGCCTGCCATTAGGCTATCTGTTGGCGTTCACTGATATTTTGTGGCCTGCGATGGGGGCGGCGGGATTTTGGGTAGGACTTACCGGCGGCCTTACGTCGGCGAGTGTCCTGCTGGCGTGGCGGCTGTTCCGCCATGCGCCTGCGGATCTGCATAAATAATACGGTCCCGACCAGACTCCTTGGCCTCATACAAAGCACTGTCTGCTCTGGCAAGCCAGTCAGAAACACTCTCTCCCTGTTGTAGCAGAGCAACGCCAAACGAAACGGTTACCCCCCCGCCTGGAGCTTTCAGGTGTTTGCGTAACACCTGCTGAAGATTCACCATAACCGCCTGTAATCCCAAACCATCAATACCCGACAGCAACAGCACAAACTCTTCACCACCGTATCGAAATAACTGGTCAGCCTTGCGGGTATTCTGTTGGATCAACCCAGCGAGACTGATCAGAACATCATCTCCGGCACTGTGGCCGTACTGATCGTTAACTTTCTTAAAGTGATCGATATCAAGAAGGGCTACGGCATAAGACAGGTCAGTTCGCTCGGCATTAGCAATCGCAATATCCAGTTCTTCATTCATTGACCGGCGGTTGCGAACACCGGTCAACGGATCGATCGTAGCCAAATGTTCCAGCCGTTCACGCTGATTTTGATTTCGATAAGCAAAAACATAGGCGCAGGCACTGACAACCATCGTTGTCGCTGCAAACGTCCACATCTGGATGTCTGACTCAAAAATACTCTGCTGGGCCAATAACCCCGCTATCGAAAGGAGATTAAGAACGGTTGCTATCCGGGCAGACGTCAGAAAAAACGTTGTTACCAGGCAGGGATACAACCAGAACAGACCTGGTTCACCCACCACTTTGCCAATAGTGACAGCTCCCCCACAGGCAACTATCGCCAGAAACAAACCACTTCGGCCAGTGTCACCCGTCCACCAGGCATGG